>DATHSA010000053.1:0-12138 GCA_035464675.1 Acidimicrobiia bacterium | reverse complement strand
CCGAGCGAGGCCGGCTGGAGCGAGCCGCGGGCGATCTCGGTCTGAGGGATCGCGTCGACTTCGTCGGGGCGGTCGATCACGACACGCTGCCGGAACTGATGCAGGGGTTCTCGGTGCTCCTGAACACGTCGCGCTCGGAGTCGTTCGGGGTGGTGCTGCTCGAGGCCGGGGCGTGCGCACTCCCGGTGGTGGCCACCCGGGTTGGAGGGGTGAGCGAAGTCGTCGACGACGGAGCCACGGGGATCCTCGTGCCGGTCGGCGACGCCGCCGCGGCGGCGGCCGCCCTCGTGCGGCTGGCCCGGGATCCCGACGAGGCCCGGTCGATGGGTGAGGCCGGTCGGGCCCGGGTCGCAGAGCATTTCAGGTGGTCGGAGTGTGTCGACGCGATGCTTCGGGCGCTCGAGGAGGCCAGGCGATGACCCAGGGCGGTGAGCGCCGGGGGGGCGGCATCTTCTGGTTCATCCTGGGCCTTGCCGCCGTCGGCCTGGCGGTGTTCCTCGTCGTGCGCGACGAGGCGGCCCGGGAGGCCGTCGCCGACATCGCCATTCCGATGTTGATCGCGGTCGAGGTGTTCCAGTTGGCCAATGTGTTCACCGATTCGGTGCGCTACCGGATGGTGTTTCCGGCGAGGTTCCGGGAGGTGGTGCCGGCGTGGCCGTGGCACCGCATCTTCTCGGTCGGCCGCTTTCTCAACGGCCTGGTCCCTCAGGCGGGGTCGGCCTACCGCGCCGCGCACCTGCGGATGGAGTTCGGCATCCCGGTGCCGGCGTTCCTCGGCAGCGTGCTCGCCATCTCCTGGCTGGGCAACGGGATCGCCCTCATCCTCGCCGGGCTCACGGTTCTCATCGCGGGTTCGACCGCGACGGGGACCGTCGTGCTCCTGGCCGGCCTGGCGATCGTCGGCGTCGTCGGGGAGGGGCCGCGTCTGGTCTCGGGGCGAGCGCGGGCGCTTCGCCGGTTGGTTCCGGATCGGGCGGCTCGGGCCCTCCGGGGAATGGGGGAGAGCTTCGTCGAGCTGGCGCACACCCCGGGCCGGCTGGCAAGGGTGCTCGCTGTCTCGGTCAGCACCCAGGCGAGCGGTGCGGCGGCCTACGTGCTCGTCTGCGCCGCCCTGGGGCTCGATCAGCCCCTGGTCGCCGGCGTCGCCCTCTACGCCGGGACGACCGTGGCGACGACTGCGGCTCTGACACCGGGGGGGTTCGGGATCGCAGAGCTGGCGGCGGCCGCGATCGGAAGTGCGATCGACATCGGGGCCGCTGTCGGGGTCCTGTGTGCCCTCGTCATCCGGTTGACGGGCAAGCTGGCGCTCGGGGCGCTGGCGCTGGTCTCGACACTGGCCGCGGGACGTCGGGCGGTCAGGCCTCCCAGCGTCGATTCGTGACGAAGTCCACGACCCACCGCGTCGTATCGATCTTGTCGGCGAGGAGACTGGACCGCCGGGTGCCGCGATCGGCTTCGGCCATGGTCATGGCCCGGTCGACGGCATCGAGGGCCTCCTCGAGATCACCGGGCCGGATCGTCCGGACGAGCCCGTAACGATTCTCCTGCTCGTCGGTATAGCCCAGTCGCCTCCCGGCGAGGTACACGGCGGGCACACCGAGCACGGCCGCCTCCGAGGTCATCGTCGCCGACTCGCCGACGATCGCACGCGCACCGGCCAGCAGATGATGGATCGACGGGACCAACTCGGCCGGAACCCTCAGCGATTCGAGGTCGTCGGGCAGCGGAGCCTCCGAGGAGATGACGACGCGCCCGTGGCGGGCGACCGCCCTGACGATCTCGCGCTTCTGGGGGAGCGTGAGCCCCGCCTCACCCAGGTCGTGGCTCGCCTGCCATGAGACGAACCTGACGATCCCGTATGGCTCTCCGGAGTCGATTCCGGCACGCGCGGGCACCGTGGGATCCGGGGTGAAGCGGTTCGGGTGGAGGTAGGCCAGTTCGTGGTACCCGGCATAGGTGTGATGACGCCCGCGCACCGGGCCCTGGTAGCAATCCGGCGTGCACACGGCGCTCGCCATCGGATACACCCAGCGATTGGTCCGGCCGGCGTTCTCGGTGTCGTAGAACACCACCGAGGGGATCCGGAGCAGTCGGCCCGCCGGAGCGATGCTCGGGCCCATGATCCCGACCATCACGTCGGGCCGTGATCGCCGCGCCTCACGGATCAGGCGGGCGGTGCGGGTCACCAACTCCGAGCCCAGGCCGATCACCCCCGACCGCCGGCTGGACAGCACCCGCGCCGGGATGCCGAGGCGGTCGAGGAGCTCCAACGTCATCTCCTTGTCCCGAGCGGTGACGCGCACATCGTGGCCCTGGGACTCGACATCGGTGATGAAGTGCCTGAAGAAGTGGACGTGGGCCGGATGGAGGACGTCGACGAGGATCTTCACGAGGTGACGATGACGCGCTCGATCATCCGGGCACGGTATCAGTCGGAGACGATCCGGATCAGCCGGCGGCGAGTTTGAGCTGCCAGCTGCAGTAGTCGGTGATGACGGACGTGCCACCGAGGACCACCACGCGGTTCGGCAGCCTGCCGGAGAGGTATTGCCCGGTCGGCCACGGGACCGAATTGGTGTCGGTGAGGATCAGCGGCACGCCCTGTGAGGCCGCCGCTGCCGCGCCGGAGAGCGCGTCCGGGAACGAGTAGCCCGTCGCCACGAACACCGTGGCGGGGGAGGAGGCGAATTCCGCGATGGCCGCGGCCGTCGAGAATCGATCGGATCCGGCGATCCGGTCCGTGTCGGCGATACCCCTCAGCTGCGCCTCCACCGATCCGGAGACGGCGTTCTCGCCCCCCACCACGATGATCCTTTGCGGTTGAAGAGCCTTCAGGGCAGCGTCCGTCTCGGCGGGCAGGTAGGCGGGATGGGTCAGGAGCACGGGCCCGCCCTGGGCGCCACCGGCGGCCGCAGCCGCCAGGGCATCGGGGAAGCTGAGCCCGGTGGCCACGTAGGCGATCGGCACGCCCGGGTCGAAGGCGTCGAGGGCGACGAGTGCCGCGGTGTCATACCGGTTCGACCCGCCGAGGCGGTCGGTCGGAGCGATCCCGCTGAGGACGTCGAAGGCGTGGTCGCTGATCGCGGACGGTCCCCCGACCACGACGATCCGGTTGGGGCGGAGCCGCTGCAACTCGGCGATCGTGAAGTCGTGGACCCCGTCGCCGGGTATCAGCAGCACCGGGCCGTCCTGGGCGCCGGCGGCGGCGGCGGCGGCGAGGGCGTCGGGGAAGTCGTAGCCGGTGGCGATGTAGGCGATGGGGGTGTTGCGGTCGAAGGCGTCCTTCGAGATCTCGACCGATGTCGCGAACCGGTTGGACCCGGCCACCCGGTCCGCCAGTTCACCGAGCGGGACCGGGGTGAACGGGAGCGGGCCGTTCTGGAACCAGTCCGTGAGCGGCCACTGGTAGTCGGTGCCGGGGCTCGACATCCCGTCCTTCCAGCCTTGTGACAGGCCCGGTCCCGAGGGTGACGCCCACACCCGCCAGTCGGTCTCCTTGATGAAGTTGAACCAGATGAGTCCGACCATGTTCGGATCGGCCTCCGCCCAGGAGAACAGGTCGCGGATCCACTGCTCCTTGGATGTGGACGGCCACGCCGCGGTCTGCGCGAGCAGATACGGCTTCGAGGCGTCGATGGCGCGGAGTTGATCGGCCACGCCCCCGGCCACTCCGTAGACCGTTCCCCCGGTCTGCCCCCGGTAGGCCGAGTAGCCGATGACGTCGACGATGTCGCCGCCGGGGTAGTAGTCGCCGAGCGTCCAGTTGCCGCAGTTCAGGCCGTTGTAGATGTTGGTTCGATAGTCGGTCCAGCCGTTGGGGGCCCAGGCCCAGCGGACCTTGGTCTCGTCGAGGCCCTGGCCTCTGACCAGGTCCCTGATGCGGGCGTATGCCGCCCGGAAGTTGGGGGCGTCGCACCCATAGGGGACCCAGTTGCCGTTGTGCTCCTGGAGGGGGGCGATGAACAGCGATCGCCCCGCGCCCCTGTTCACCCACGCCTTGACCCTGTCGGCCCACTGGCGGATGGCGTTGTCGTAGTCACCCCGGGCGATGGAGTACGACGAGGCGCTGATCGTGAGGTTTGCGAAGGGCGTCGCCTGCGCGGCCCACACAGTCTCGAGTTTGTGATCGGTGTTCCCGAACCAGTTGGCGCCCTCCGACTCGAAGATGTCATGGAAGGTGCCACCGAAGCTGACCCGGCGCCCGGCCCAGTCGCCCATGTTCACGAAGTCGGCGGTGATGTGGTCCCAGCCGGCGGAGGAGAGGAAGCCGCCGTGCACCGTCCCGATGCCGACGATCGACGACGCGGCGTCCGCCGAAGGGGCGGTCGCGACAGACTGGCCGATCAGGGCGACGACCAGCGTGAGGGCTGACAGGACTCGATTCATCATTCGTTCTATCGGCGCGTCGGGCGGGATGCCTTGAACGATCCAACCACAGTCTCCGGGCTGTGCGGAGCCTTGGTCTTGTCGGTCTTCGGTACGCTCCGCCGTCAATGGTAAGAGCGCTCGCGATATCCGGTCAGGTTCTGCTGCTGGCGCTCGTGGGATACAACCTGCTCGTCGCCGCCGCCGGGTGGCGGCGGCCTCGCTCGACGATGATCACCGGCTCCCGGCGCCGGATGCTCGTCGTCATCCCGGCCCATGACGAGGAATCGGTGGTGGGCCGGGTGGTCGCCGATGTCGCTGCGAGTCGGTATCCGGAGGAGGCGATGCAGGTCTGGGTGATCGCCGATCGGTGCTCCGACCGTACCGCGTCGGTCGCGCGGGAGGCAGGCGCCCGGGTGGCCGAGCGGACCTCAGGTGAAGGGGGCAAGGGCGCCGCGCTCGCCTGGTTCCTCGACTCCGGCCTCGCCGGACCGCACGAAGCCGTGGCCGTGTTCGATGCGGACAACCGCGTGCCACCGGATCTGCTGGCGAGGTTCGACGACCGCCTCGAAGGGACGACCGATGCCGTTCAGGCGTACCTCGACGTCACCGATCCCGGCACATCGTGGGTCGCTCAGGCGTCGGCGCTCTCGTACTGGGCGAGCAATCGAATGGTGCAACTCGCCCGGCACAACCTGGAGTGGCCCGTCGACCTCGGGGGCACCGGGATGTGCCTCACGCGGGAGGCCCTCGACTCGGTTGGCGGATTCGCCGACTCGCTCGTCGAGGATCAGGACCTGTCGGTACGGCTGGCCCTTGCCGGTCTGCGCGTCGGGTGGCTCCATGAGGTCAGGGTGCGGGATGAGAAGCCGTCCCGAGCGGCGGTGGCGATACGACAGCGGGCGCGCTGGGCTCGGGGCCGCCGCAGAACGGCTCGAAGCCACTTCGGGCCACTCCTCAGGGCGGCGATCCGGAGGCGGTCCTGGGGTCTCGCCGACCTCGCCATTCGCCTCGTCCAGCCCAGCCGCACGCTGGTGGCGGCCGTGTCGGCGGCGCTCGCGTTGCTCGCCGCGCTCGTGTCGTCCGATCTGCTGCTGCCGTGGGGCGTGTGGCTGGCGGCGGCGTTGGGGCAGTTCATCGCCCCCATCCCCTTCCTGGCCCGCGATGGGGTGCCGGGCCGCTGGATCGTCCGGTACCCGCTCCTCGCGCTCCTGGCCATCCTGTGGATCCCGGTTCAGGTCGTGAGCCGCCTCACCTCGGGCTGGCATCGCACACCGCACCGCGGGGACGACGCATCGTGACCCGTGGAGAACGACCCGGGGCGGCGCCCCTCTCGATCGACCCGGGAGTCGGATCGATCGAGGTCGCCGGAGCGATCGCGTTCGGCACCCTCGCGGCCGCCGTCGTCATCGGGGTCTCGCTCACGCTGCTCGGCGCCTTCAGCCCGATCCCGGTGGCAGTCCTCGCGGTGGCCACGGGAGTCTGGATGGCGCGTCCCGTCTGGCGGGCCGGGAGGCCCCGGCGCCTCACCCTGCCCGCCGACATGGCCGTGCTCGTGCTCGTGATCGCGTGGATCGCAGTCAATGCGGCCTTTGCCGGCCAGCACGTCTTCACGGAGCGGGATCCCGGCGTCTATCTCGACGCGGGGTGGTGGCTCACCGACCACGGCCGATCCCAACTCGAGTTCGCCCCGGGCCTGGTCGAGGAGACCGATGGCTCCTTCTCGATGTCCGGGTACTGGGACGACCGGGGCGATGGGGCCCTGTCCACGCAGTTCCCCGACGGCCTCCCCGTCGTGCTCGCCATCGCCGGCGTCGCGGGGGCCGGTGGCCTCTTCGTGGCCCCGGTCGTCCTCGGCGGCCTCGCCCTGCTCGCCGTCTATCTCTTCGCCACGCGTTTCGTGGGCCGATGGTGGGCGCTCCTCGCTGCGGCCTCGCTGGGGGTGAACCTCGTCCACGTCCACTTCTCCCGGGACGCCTACACCGAGCCGATGACGCTGGCCCTCGTATTCGGGGGTGGCTGGCTCCTCATCCACTCCATGACGCGTCCCGTGCTCGCCTGGTCTGCCGGACTGGTGATCGGGTCCGCGCTGCTGGTGCGGATCGACGTCCTGCTCGTGCTCGCCGTCCTCCCCCTCATCGCGGTGGTCGGTCTGATCGGCGATTCACCGGTCACCGTCCCTCTGCGCCGCGCCGGGGTGGTGATCGTCGGCCTCCTGGCGCTCGGGCTCGTCCACCTCATGGAGGCCAGCCCCCTCTACTGGTCGGTGTACGACCGGAGGCTCACGCTGGTGGCGATCGCCCTGGGGGCGGCGTCGGTGGGTGTCGCCGTGGTGTACCGGTGGCGTGCCCCGATCACCGGCTTCGTCGATCGCCATCGCCGTGTGCTGGCGGACTCGGCACTGGTGGTGCTCGGCCTGGCCGTGGCATATCTGTGGGTGCTGCGGCCGCTCGGGCCGGCCGATCACGGCCCCACCCGTCCCTTCATCGGCGAGCTCCTGGGGAGGGAGGGCAGCACGCCCGACCCGACGCGGACGATGGCGGAGATGACGGGGGTCTGGCTCTGGTGGTACCTGGGCCCGGTCCTCGTCGCCGGATTGGCCGGGTTGCTCACCATGGCGCGCCGTGTCGTCATCGAGCGAGAGCCGGGGGCCGCCTACCTCACCGGCTCCGTCCTGGTGATGGGGGCGCTGTATCTGTGGCGCCCGTCCATCAACCCCGAGCAGCTGTGGGCGATGCGGAGGTTCCTCCCGGTCGTGCTGCCGGGACTCACCGTCCTCGCTGCGTGGTGGCTTGCCTCCCTGATGCCGGGGCTGCGCAGGGGCCGGGGGGTCTTTGCGGTGGTGGCGGCCCTGATCATGCTGTCGCCGATCGTGAGGACGGCCCCGGTCGCCGACGCCGAGCCCCTCGAGGGCGCCTACGGGCTGGTCCTCACGGTGTGCGACGCGCTCCCGGAGGAGGCGGTGCTGTTCGCGGCCGGCACTGCGGCGGACGGCATCTGGGGACCTCCTCTCCGTGTGTTCTGCGACGTCCCCGTGGTCGTCACCAGCGGCCCCCGGCTGCAGCCTCTCCTCGTGCAGGCTCGGGCGCAGGGCCTCGATCCGCTCTGGTTCGGTTCCGGCTGCCGCCCGCCAGGGGCGGTCGTCGTCTCCACGGCGGCGGCATTCCCGATCGTGGAACTGACCGTGACCCGGCCCCCGGACGACTTCGTCGACGACTTCTACGGCGTCGAGGTGATCCGCCCGGAGCCGATCGAGCCCTTCGTGTGCGAGGGGGACCCGGGATGAGCATCCGTCGCCCCCAGGGGGAGGGGAGCCCCGATGTGTCGATCCTGCTGCCCGTGCTCGACGAGGTCGGCACGATCGACGCCTGCCTCCGGTCGCTGACCTCACAGGATCACGAGGGCCCGGTCGAGATCGTGGTGGCCGACGGAGGATCGACCGACGGGACCCTGGAGGCCCTCGAGAAGTGGGTGGAGCGCGGGGTGACGGTCATCCACAATCCCGACCGGAGACAGGGCCCCGGGCTCAACCGTGCCGCGGCGGCGTCGCAGGGAGGCATTCTCCTCCGCGCCGACGCCCACACGATCTACCCGCCCGACTATGTGGCGTCGTCGGTGCGGGCCCTCGCCGAGACCGGTGCCACCGCGGTGGGCGGCTCGCTCCGGCCTGAGGGAGTCTCGCTGTTCGGCAAGGCGGTGGCGGCGGCGATGCAATCGCCGCTGACCACCGGTCCGGCGAAGTTCCACCGCCCGGAGTCGAGCGGCGCCGTGGACACCGTCTATCTCGGGGCATTCGCCAGGGAGGACTTCGAGCGGCTCGGAGGCTTCAGGTCGTTCCCCTCGGGTGCCGGCGAGGATGCCGACTTCTACTTCAGGATGCGACGGGCCGGTGGGCGCGTCGTGCTCGTCCCATCCATCAGGAGCATCTACCGGCCGCGCGAGCGTCCCGGATCGCTCCTCCGGCAGCACTTCCGCTACGGGCAGGCCAAGGCCGAGATGCTGTGGGCCAACGGGATCCTGCCGTCATGGCGGCCGATTCCTCCGATCGGCCTCGTCGCCGGGCTCGTGACCGGCGCCGTTCTCGCCGTGTCGGGCACGTGGTGGCCGCTGGTCGTCCTCGCAGGCCTGTGGGCGGGGGTTCTCACCCTCGCCGCCCTTCCGACGGGTCATCTGGCGCCGGGGGTGGCCTTCGCCGCAGCGTTGATGCACCTGGGGTACGGGTTCGGCTTCTGGTGGGGTCTGGTGCGGGGGCGGGGCTGGATCAGGCGCGCTCGGCGTCCCTGATCAGTCGCCGGGCAGGCGCGCCACCAGGTCTGCGATCGCCTCCTGCCAGGGCCGAAGTGGCTGGATGCCCACCTCATCCAGCCGCTCGGAGGCAAGCGGCGAGTACCGGGGTCGCCGTGCCTTCGTCGGAAACTGCTCCGACGTCGCAGGCTCGACCCTCCCCGGGTCGATGCCGGCGGCTTCGCAGGCAACGCGGGCCATTTCGAACCGGGAGGCCTGACCGGAGTTGGCGAGGTGCAGGATCCCGCCGGCACCGGCGGCGAGGGCCTCGAGCGTCGCCGCGGCGAGATCGGCGGCGTAGGTGGGGCTGCCCACCTGGTCCGACACGACCTGCACCGCCTCCCGGGAGGCCCGCTCGATGATCCCGGTGACGAAGTTCGGGTGGGTCTCCGCGGCCACCCACGAGGTGCGGATGACCAACGGGTGGGGATGGGCAGCGAGGGCGGCTCGCTCGCCGAGTTCCTTCGACACGCCGTAGACGTTGATCGGCGCGGTAGGGGACGACTCGACATAGGGAGCGTTGGACGTCCCGTCGAACACGTAGTCGGTCGAGAAGGTGACGAAGGGGATCCCGGCGGCGGCGGCGATCGCAGCCATCACTCCGACGGCCTCGCAGTTGACGGTCGTGGCGAGATCCTCCTCCTCCTCGGCCCTGTCGACGTCGGTGTAGGCGGCGCAGTTGACGATCGCCGACGGGTGCAGCGCCTCGATGGCCGGTGGGAGGGACGAGGGCCTGGCGAGGTCGAGCTCGTCCCGGCCGGGGGCGTGAACGGTGTCGAGCAGCCGCCGCAGGGCCGTGCCGAGCTGTCCGCTTCCTCCGGTGAGCAGGATCATTCGCCGACGATCTCGGAGTGCTCGCCGAGCATCATCTCGGTGAACCCTGCCGGGGCGAGGCCGTGGAGCCTGGTCTCGCGGCCCAGGATCGTGGACCGGAGCTTCCACCCGAAGACGGTCGATCGATCCATGACGATGGAGTTCTCGATCGCCGCATCGGTGATCCGGCACCCATCTCCGATCGATGTCTCCGGCCCGATCTTCGACCTGATCACCTGGACGTCGTCACCGATGACGGCGGGCCCGACGATCTCGGAGTCGACCACCTGCGACCCCTTGCCCAGGTGGATGGTCCCCCGGAGCTCGGAGTCGACGATGTCGCCCTCGACGTTGCGGCTCATCTCTGCGATCACGAGGTGCTGGGCTGCCAGCAGATCGTCCTTCGTACCGGTGTCCTTCCACCACCCGTTCACGACGGAGTGGCGCACCGTCCGTCCCGACTCGATCAGGTATTGGATGGCGTCGGTGATCTCCAGCTCCCCGCGGGCCGAAGGAGAGATGGAGTCCACGGCCTCGGCGATGGTCTCGTCGAAGAGGTAGACCCCGACCAGGGCGAGGTTGGAGGGCGGCACCGCCGGCTTCTCGATCAGCCGCCGCACGGACCCGTCGGGGGCGACGTCGGCCACCCCGAACGCGGACGGATTGCGCACCTCCGAGAGCATGATCTGGCAGTTGGGATCGTGCTCGGTGAAGTCGCGGGTCACATCGGCGACTCCGCCCTTGACCAGGTTGTCTCCCAGGTACATGAGGCAGTCGTCACCGTCGACGAAGGGCAGCGCGGTCTTCAGGGCGTGGGCGAGTCCGAGTGGCTCGTGCTGGAGGATGAACGTCGGTTCGAACCCGATCGAATCAGACATGTCCCCGACCACGGCCTCGATCTCCTGCCCGGTGTCCGGGGAGATCACGATCCCGATCTCGGTCACCCCGGCAGCGACCATGTCCTCGAGCCCGAAACGGATCACCGGCTTGTTGGCGACCGGCACCAGCTGCTTCGCCATCGAGTAGGTGATCGGACGGAGCCGCGTGCCCCTGCCGCCCGCCAGGACGAGGCCCTTCATCCCCTGCTCCTCAACGGCTCCCACCAGTCCCGGCGGTCGCGGTACCAGTCGATGGTCCGGAGAAGGTGCTCGTCGAAGTCCCGCTCCGGCTTCCACCCGAGTCGACGGATCTTCGACGAATCCACCGCATAGCGGAGGTCGTGGCCCGGGCGGTCGGTCACCCGCTCGATCATCGACTCGTCGGCGCCGAGGGCGTCGAGGATCCGGCGCGTCAGCTCGATGTTGGTCAGCTGATTGTCCGCCCCGATGTTGTAGGTCTCCCCGGGCTCACCCTCGGCGACGAGGAGCCGGATGGCGCGGCAATGGTCGTCGACGTGGAGCCAATCCCGCTCGTTGCGGCCATCTCCGTACAGGGGCACCTTCCGGCCGTCGAGGAGGTTGGTGACGAACAGCGGGATCACCTTCTCGGGGAACTGGTACGGCCCGAAGTTGTTGGTGCAGCGGGTGATGATCGCCGGGTACCCGTGGGTGACCCGGTAGGCGCCCACCAGGAGGTCCGCCCCTGCCTTCGACGCCGAGTACGGGGACGACGGCTCCAGCCGGTGGTCCTCCGCCGCGCTTCCCCCGGCGAGCGACCCGTATACCTCGTCGGTGGAGACGTGGACGAACCGTTCCACGCCGTGGCGGCGGGCCGCCTCGAGGAGGACGCCGGTTCCGACCACGTTCGTCTCGAGGAACGGCCGGGGGCCGGAAATGGACCGGTCCACGTGGCTCTCGGCGGCGAAGTTGACGATCACATCTGCGCCGGCGACGACGTCGTCGACGGTCGCGGCGTCGCGTATGTCTCCGCGGACGAAGGTGTGGCGGGTGTCGGTGTCCAACTCGGCGACCGTCGCCTCCACACCGGAATAGGTGAGCAGGTCCAGATTGGTCACCTTCGCTCGGGGTTCCTCGGCGAGAAGCTGGCGGATGAAGTTCGATCCGATGAACCCGGCACCACCGGTGACCAGGTAAGACCGGCCCATCATCCACCCCCGAACGGGGTCGATTCGGGATCGAACGGCGGGTGCGCCGAGTCGCGGTCGGAGAGGATCGGGTCGTCGATGGCTCCCCACTCGATCCCGAGCGCAGGGTCGTTCCAAGCGATTCCGCGCTCGTGCTCCTGCGAGTAGTACGAGGTCACCTTGTAGAGGACTGTGGTGTCCGGCTGCAGTGTGATGAACCCGTGGGCAAACCCCTCGGGCACCAGCAACTGCTCACCTCCGTCGTCGGTGAGGTCGGCGACGACATGGTGCAGGAATGTGGGGGAGCCGCGTCGGATGTCGACGGCCACATCGCGGATCGCCCCCCGGGGGACGCGGATCAGTTTGGCCTGCGCGGCCGGCGGCCCCTGATAGTGCATCCCCCTGAGTGTGTGGGGTCGCCGCGAATACGAGTGGTTGTCCTGCACGAAATCGAGCTCCGGGAACCAATCGGCGCGGAAGGTCTCGGAGAAGAAACCGCGATCGTCGCGGTGCCGCCGGGGCCGGACCAGCACGACATCCGGGATGACGGTGGGGAGGAGTTCGGCCACGGATTGGGAGGGTAACCCTGCGTCGTCAGGAGCGTGGCACCGAACCGGGGTCCCAGGCTCCAAGGATCAGTCAGGAACTGAGCG
>DATHSA010000052.1:0-38914 GCA_035464675.1 Acidimicrobiia bacterium | reverse complement strand
GGCCGTCGACGTCGGGGGAAATGTCGACGGGTCGGGCGCCGAATGGAATGTGTTCGTCGACGCCGCCGCGGCCTCCGCCGTGGTCGCCTCGGGGCTGCCGGTGACCCTGATTCCCCTCGATGCGACCAATGACGTCCCCGTGCCCCCCTGGTACGGCAGGGTCCTCCAAGAGGCGCCGCAGAGTGACGCGGTGCGCTACCTGGAACTCATGGTGCGTGCCTTCCCGGCCGTCACCAGCGGATTCTTCTACCTCTGGGACGAGCTGGCGGCGACGGCGATCACCGAGCCGGGCCTCCTCGTCACCGAGACGGCCTCCATCGAGGTCGTGACCGGGGGATCGGATCATGGTGTCACGCGTCGCAGCGACACCGGGACGCCAGTGAACATCGCCACCGGTGTGCCTTCACCGGACGACTTCTACGCGGAGTTCCTGTCAACCCTCGCCGGCGAGCCGGTGGCCGTCGGCAGGCCACCCACCACCGAGGAGTCCGCCTACGTGCGGGCGTTCCAGGATGCGCTCCGGCCCGTGGAGGGCCTGGTGGCTTCATGGTTCGATCAGCTCGAGGAGGAGGAATTCGACCCCGCCGTGTGGGATGACCGGCTGCGAGCCGTGTTCACCGCGTTCGCCGACGCCGGCGAGGAGATCCGCCGATTGGAGCCTCCGGAGGTGTTCGCCGAGATCCATGCCCTCTACCTCGAGGAACTCGACGACTTCGCCGTCGTCGCCGACTCGGACATCTTCGAGCGAATCGCCGGGACGACATCCCTGGAAGAGCTGTTCTCGCTCTTCGACGAGTACGAGCTGGCCGAGAGCGACGCGTGCATGCTGCTGATCGAGGAGGCGTCCATCCTCGGGGTGACAATCGACTTCTGCTGAGGCCCCCGCGGCTGAATTGCTCGCGGGTAGCCTGCCGTCACCTTGCTCGGCGGTGCCCACTGACCGACTCGTCTGAGATGCGATTGACGCCCGCGGCGGGCCTGGCGGGCCGGCGCGAGCCGGATCCCGCGCAGGGGCCGGTGATCAGGTTCAACGGGCTCACCCGGCTCGTGGTGATGGAGCGGCGGGGGGATTGGGCTCGCGTGCGATTGCCCGACGGAGTCGGCGGAGCCTTCTGGGTAGACGCCCGCGGCCTCCTCGAGCCCGACAGCCCGGAAGCCAGTCACCCGCCGCCTCGAGTCGTCCCTGCCGACTATCGGCCGTTCAGGCCCCAGCCGACCCTGTTCGCGACGACGGTCGTCATGCCGACCCCGACCGGGCGATACCGGGCGCCGCGCACTCACGGTGGAATCGCGGGGGCCCTACTCGTCGGCGTGATGCTGGTCGCGTCGGTGGCGTTCGCTGCCACGCTGGTGACCATCCAGGCGTTCGATCGTGTCGAGGAGGCTCCGTTCCCGAGTGCGCTGCTGGAGCTCGAGACGGCCGACGAGCGCCGAGTCGCGCTGACACTCGCCGTGCTCGGCTTCGTCCTCGCCTCCTATGTCGCCCTGATCGTGTGGACCCGCCGCGTCTACCGGAATCTCCCCGCGATCGGCTCGCCGATTCAGCGCTACCGGCCGGGATGGGCCGTTGGCGGCTGGTTCGTGCCGATCCTGGGCCTCTGGCGACCGAAGGCGATCCTCAACGACGTATGGCGCGGAAGCGACCCGACGTCTCCCAGCACACCTGGTGAACGCTGGGAGGTGCCGCGTCGGGTCGATCCGGTCCTGGACATCTGGTGGGTGGCATGGATCGGCTCATCGGTGACCCTCACGATCGCATCGCGACTCGATATTTCGACGAGCCCGCGGGTGACGCTGGTGTGGGTCGCGATCTTCCTGGCCGCCGAGGCGTGTTCTGCAGCGCTCGGGCTGTGGGTGGTGCAGCGACTCACGCGTCGGCAGGAGCAGCGCGCGGCGAAGGTGGTCGCCCCGCAGGTTGGTGCCGCAGCCCCGGTACCGGCGGATTCCGAGCCGAAGAGCCTGGCCAAGGTGGCCAAGCGGGTCGCGGTACCGGCATTGGGGGCGGCGGCGGCGGCGATAGCGTTCGTCTCATGGTCGGCGCCCAACCCGGTGAGAGCCGTGCCGGGAAGCGCCGATGGGGGCGCGGGGATCTACTCGGGGCATGGCGTGCAGTTCGAGTACCCGGGCGATCTCCGAGCCCAGGAGTCGGGACTGCTCGGCGGGGAGGCGACCGCTTCGGACGGTGTCGTGGTCGCGGGCGACGACGCGGTGTTCATCTCAGTGGCCTGGCTTCCCAACTTCGGGGTGAGGTCGACTCGGCGGGACTTCGAGTCGATCCTCGATTCCAGCCTCGACGGCCTGGCGGTCGAGACGGGAATGACAACGAGTCTGGGCGAGGTGGTCGAGACGGAGCTCGAGGCCGGCAGATTCCTTTATCAGAGCTGGGTTTTCGGTGGGGGCGGGGAGATGGTCACCGGGGTGTTGGGGGTCACCGAGTGTGTGTCGCTCCAACGCGTCGCGCTCATCCAGGTGGTTCGTTCCGACGGTGCCGATCTGAATGCCGTCCTGGACGAGTTCCTCACCCTGGCAGGCACGATCGAGTGCTGAGTGGCAACCCTCAATCCAGCACCTCGCGCCCGCCGCGATCATCCATGTGGCCAGCGGCCTGCTCTCGTAGCGACTCGATCTCTCCATTGAGCGCAGTGCGGATCGCGGCGAAGGCGGCGTGGGCACCGTCGTGCCGGGGCATGAGGACGTAGTCGGCCCCGGCCGCGTAGAGCGCTCGCGCCTCGGATGACGAGATCGCCGTGAAGATCACGATGGAGTCGGGGCACAGCGCGCGCACCGTCTCCACCAGTCCCACCGGAGTGGCCGAGACGAGCACATCTCCGGGGATGGTGCACATGACCACCCGGGCCCGGTCGACACCGGCGTGTTGGAGCGTCTCGGGGATCGTGAAGTCCCCATAGACGACGTGTGGCCCCAGAGCGGCAATCCGGTCGTGGATCGCGACGTTGAAGTCGACCACCAGAGTGCGCTCGAGAAGCTCGGGAGCCGTGGCATTGAGCTCGGCCAGAAGCGACGAGCCGGTGCGATGCAGCCCCAGCAGCGCGAGGTCGTAGCTCTCGGCGCTTTCGTCGCTGCCGCTGACGGGATGCTTGAGCCGAAGGCGGTCGAGCACCGGGCTCAGGAACTGATACATGGCGTCCGCACGCGAGAACATCCACGGACTCACCACGGCGGTGAGGACGAACGCGAAGACCACCACAGCGCTCACATCCTGGTCGATGTGGCCGAGCTGGAGCCCGAGGAACGCGATCACGAGGCCGAACTCCGAGATCTGGGCGAGCTTGGTGGACGTCAGCGTGGCGTTGCGGCGGTCGAAGCCGCTCAGGTAGAGAAGAGGCAGCATGACGACGAACCGGGAGAAGATGGCGAGGGCAGCCAGGATCAGCGCCACGATGATGATTCCGGCCTCGTCGGGCGCAGGGATGGTCATGCCGATACCGACGAAGAACAGGGTCACGAAGAAGTCGCGGACCACGGACACCTGACGGGCGATCTCTGTGGCGAAGGGCAGGGTGGCGATCGTGGTTCCCGCGATCAGAGCACCCATCCCGGCGCTCACCGTCATCCCGGGGACGACCCCGAAGACGCGGTCGAAGACCTCGTCGATGTTGATGCCGGCGATGACCACGACGAAGCACCATGCCAGCGCCGCGACGAGGATCGTCGCCGGCTGCTTCGCCACCCAGGAGAAGCCTGAGCGCAGAATGGTGCGCGCCACCGCGGCGGCGAGGACGCCGAGGAGGAGGATCCCGCCGAGCGAGGCGGCAATGGGCCCGACCTCCGGGCTGTCGAGGTTGGGCTGGAGTGCCAGTACCACGATCGCCCAGATGTCCTGGAAGACGAGCAGTGCCAGCGCCATTCGCCCGCTCACCGTGTCGAGTGTGAAGGATCGCTGCAGCATCGCCACGACCAGGAGCGTCGACGAGGCGCCGATGGCGATACCGACGTAGAGCGCTGCGTAGTTCCCCTCCAGGACCCCCGACCCGACACCGAGCAGGAGCAGCCCCTGTGCCGCCAGCAGCCCGAAGATCACTGTCAGCGGGAACTGGAGGAGGCCGGACAGGATGACGGTGCGGCCGCCCTGGGCGAGCGCCTTCACGTTGATCTCGAGTCCGATCAGGAACAGCAGCAGGATCAAGCCGAGCTGGGCGATCGTGTCGATGTCCGCCTCGTCCTCGATGAGCCCGAAGACCGGGCCGAGAAGCACTCCGGCCAGCAGGAATGCGGCGATGGTCGGGATACGGAGCTTGGCGAACACGACGGCGAGCACTCCCGCACCCACGAGCGCGAGGCCGATGTCGAGTACCAGTGACGGGAGGGTGGCTTCTCCGGCAGCAACGAGGAGCGTCGGCATGGAGCGGGACGGTAGCCGCTGCCCGAACGGCAGGCGCCAAGCGGCGACGCATCGGGACGGCCCGCTTTAGGCTCCGGCGCGTGATTCGCCGTATCGCAATCCTTCTCTGTGCGCTTGCACTGGCTGGCGCGGCCTGCTCGGATCCCGCCGGTGACGAGTCGTCGACGACCACGTCCGCTCCGGCCGGCACGACGACCACCGTCCCGTCGGGCCCTCAGATCCTCGAGGGGGTACCGGACGAGCCTCAGCCCGATCCACTCGAGGAGTCCCGGGATGCTCACGACGGCTTTCTCGGACCGCAAGAGGCGCTCGACCTGTTCTCCGCCGTATACGGGCCGGTGCCAGGCGCCGACGACGAGCGCTTCGACGCAGGCCCCGGCGACGGCACGATGGCGATGAGAAATGTCTTCAGGCTCTTCGACGAGCTGACTCCCGATCAGCAGGAGGCGGTTCTCGCCGCGTCGGGCTCGCCCGGCGCGTCGATCGGGCCGAACGCCGTCCTCGCATCGCAGGCGGCTTTGGGCGGTGTCGAGAGCCAGGTCGCGGCGCTCGAGTCCGAGCTCGCCGGGCTGCTGGGGCGCCCCCTCGGGCTGACCCTCGAAGTGGTGACAGGACACACCTTCTCCGCCGACGATGTCCTCGCCGACGCCGCTCCGCTGGGGGGAGGAGTCCCTTTCCGTGCGCCCTACGACACCTGCCGGTTGCGCGTGTCCGCAGACGGCGCCACCGCCAACACCCTTGCGCACGAACTGTTCCACTGTTTCCAATTCACCTTCTCGACCTCGAGCACGCCCGACTGGATCGAGGAGGGCCAGGCCGAGTGGGTGGGGGCGCGCGTGGGCGGCGTCGATGCGGGTTCGTCCGAGTCCTGGTCCGCGTGGGCGACCGGCCAGCTCGGATCGCTGTTCGCCAAGGACTACGACGCCGTCGGGTTCTACTGGGTGATCGAGCAGGCCGGCGCAAACCCCTGGACCGTCATGCCGAGCATGTTCGGCAAGTCCAATGTGGCGGCGGTGGAGGCCACCGGCCTCTCGGGAGCGGATGCGGCGCGCTGGATGGGGACGACGACGGCACGCGACGATCTCAGTCCGATCGGGTTGTCGTCGGCATGGACGATCGCTGCCGGCGACGCCCCGGCGCCGGGAGTGCGTGCCCTCATCAGGGTCTCGGAGGACGCACCGTTCGAGCGCACCCGCTCGCTCGCCCCATTCACCGACACGTCGGCCCTCGACTTCCACCTCGACGGTGACGTGGTCACTCTCGACGTCCAGGCCGAGGCCGGAGCTTTCGAGTTCCTCGAGAAGAGCTTCACGCCCTTCGACGGATCGTTCTTCGGCCGGTTCTGCATCCGGGAGGGTGGCTGCTCCTGCGACTCCGAGGGCGAGGAGGAGTTGGAGGAGGGATCCGACCGCTTGTTCGTGGCAGCCGCCAGCGCCTCCGGCGGGTCGGCATCCATCCGGGTGACCATGGAGGAGTACGACGACGAATTCGCCGACGGAAGTTGGACCGGCGAGCTGATCGCGACCGTGATCTCCACCGACTTCGACGGGGCTCAGGGAGTCAGCGATCCGCTCGGAGCCCCGTTCGAGATGACCGTTGCCGACCGGAAGGTGGTGGAGGGGTCATATTCGGTCGCCATGTACCAGACCATCGATGCCGGCGATGTCTCTGCCGAGGGCGTCGGGATGATCGGCGGGTACATCACGGGATGCTCGTTCGCCCCACGTCTGGTGGCCACCGGCTTCTCCTTCGAGGGCACCATCACCGACGAGGACGGGACCAGGCCCTTCGTGTTCAGCATCCCCTTCGACGACACCGGCGCCGCGCCACCGGTCTGGCAGTTCGACGAGTCAGACGACGACGACCGGGCCTCGGGGATGCTCGTCACCACGCCGTACCTCGAGTACATGCGAGGTGTCGGGGTCGGCGTCAACGACGTGCAGATCAGGTTCGTCGCCACCCGTTCGGGCTGAGCCCGGCCCAGAGAGAACGGGCGACCTACAGATGCTCGACGAACCAGTCGCCGGCGAGGTCGGCGACCGTGTCGAGTGCCCCCGGCTCTTCGAAGAGGTGCCCAGCGCCGGGTACGACGACGATGGAGGTCGAGGCGGTCATCCTTGCGGCGGCCTCCCGGTTGAAGCGAAGCACCGCCTGGTCCCGTTCGCCGACGATGAGCAGCGTGGGGGCGTCCACACGGGGGAGCGCGTTACCGGCAAGGTCGGCGCGGCCGCCCCGTGACACGATCCCTCGGACGGCATCGGGGCGGTCTGCCGCGGCGATGAGGGCGGCGGCGGCTCCGGTGGATGCTCCGAAGAGGCCGATAGGGAGAGCGAGGTCCTCCTGTTCGACGGCCCAGTCGATGGCTCCAGTCATCCTCCGGGCGAGCATCGGAATGTCGAATCGGAGCTCGCGGGTGCGCAGATCGATGCGTTCCTCCGCTTCGGTGAGGAGGTCGAGAAGCAGTGTCGCCAGGCCGCGACGGTTGAGGGTCTGGCCAACTTGGCGATTGCGGGGGCTCTTGCGGCTGCTGCCGCTGCCGTGGGCGAACGCCACCAGGCCGTTGGCGTCGTCGGGTACGACGAGGTCGGCAGCCAGATCGGCGCCCCCGACGGGGACGACGGTCTGGGGGATGTCACTCCCACCGGTCATTTCGGCCAGTCAGGCCCGCCGTGAGTAGCCGGTGATCGCGCCGACGATGAACAGCACCAGCGCGATGATCAGAAACCATCGCAGCGCCTCGACGACCAGGCCGATCCCGCCCAGCAGGAGCGCGAGCAGCAAGATGGCAACTACCAAACCCATGATCTCTCTTCCTTCACGTCGGCGGTCTGTACCCGAACCCGACGGTCGGCAAACCGTAGACCTTGACCACCTCGGTCCGCCAGCGACTGGCGTCTGACTCCGAGACCGGATCCGAGTAGTAGACCTCCCAGCAGGGCCCGTCGGTGGCGCCACCTCGCTCGACGATCCACGTGTCGATGGCGGTATGGGCGCATGCCAGGGAGTCGTACGGGCCCACATGCCACGTCGTGGCGGCGCGGCCCCCCGGGAGCGTCGCGGACTCGACGGCGCCGTCGGAGCTTCCCGCAGCCGGCGACTCGATCGGAAAACCCGCCTCGATCTCGAACTCACACAGTTCGGTGTCGAGCGGCCGGTAGCGGGCGTATGGGGGTCCCGAGAAACTGGCTCCGACCCGGGCGGCATGATCGCCCACGGCGCGATACGCGGCGGCCAGCCAGGAGCCGATGTGCTCGGCGTCCGCCTTGCCGCGTACCGCGAGCGTCTGCTGCTCGGGAAGGGTCTGGGGGGTGATCTGGTACATCGCCGGCTCCTCTCCGCGTGCACCATGGCGGACCCGGCGTCGAGGCGGCAGGGTCGAAGGGCCGGAAACCGCTGGGAAGGTCGAGTTCAGGGAGTGGAGGCCTGTCAACGGTGGTCATGATTCGATTCCTCGCGAGTCCAGATCGCGCTGATCGCGACTCCGTCCGACCACAAAGAGCAACCTGCATGGACGCCGGGTTTTGCTGTAAGAAATCGGCAGGAGTGACAACGGCCATCTCGCTATGGCGTGGGCGCGGTCGTACGATGACGGGGTTCTCCAACGCCGAATACGCCACAAAAAGAAGGACTGATCACATGCCGATGTCGGAAGAGCACAAGGCCGCACTCGCCCGGGGGCGGCGTGAATCCCGGGCCATCAAGCAGTACCTGGAGAACCTCAAGAGCCGGCGACCCGGACGGCCCATCACACCCGAGACCCTCAAGAAGCGCATCGAAGATCTCGAGGCCAAGATCTCCGCGGAGAGCGATCCGCTGAAGAGCGTCGAGTTCCGGCAATCACGGATCGAGGCCGAAAGGGCCCTCGAGAAGGCGGAGAACGCCCCCGACCTGGCGGAATTGGAGAAGGGCTTCGTCAAGAACGTGAAGTCGTACTCGAAGCGCAAGGGGATCTCTTACGCGGCATGGCGCGAGGCGGGCGTCCCCGCCGCCCTACTCAAGCAGGCGGGCCTGACCCGGGGCGGCAGGTAACCGGCCAGAGTCTCCGTAGACTCACGTCGGGCCCGTAGCTCAGTTGGTCAGAGCAGCGGACTCATAATCCGTCAGGCGCAGGTTCGAGTCCTGCCGGGCCCACGCACCACCACGAGCAAATTCCTGCGGATGGTTACCTCCGCGTCATGTTCGCCGTGAGCGACGTCGACGCGACACTTGCCCGGTTGCGCACCCGCGGTGCGACGCTCGTCGGCGAAGTGGTGCGGTGCGAGGACTCGTACCGCGTCTGCTATCTCCGCGGCCCGGAGGGGATTCTCGTTGGCCTCGCCGAGGATCTCGGTCCCCAATCGTGACGGGTGTCTCGGTGCGGTAGGTTCTACGTCGGCGTGAATTCGCGGTAGGGCCGCCGTGGAGGTGGAGTGATCCAATTACAGACGAACCTGGGAATCCTCGTGTTTGACGGGACTGTGCTCGAGTTCTTCGGGCTCCAGGATGCCTCCAGGCGCTATCACGCCGGGCACATCCTGTCGGTGCACCTCGAGACGGACCGAAAGGACCGTCACGTCCTGACTGTCGAGGTGAACGCATCGACATCGGTCGGCGGAGACCGAATGCCCCCGTTGCGGGTCGCTCCGGAGCAGCTGGCGATCGCTGAGGACCTGGTGGCACGGTTGACACGGGAGCTGTGAGCGGGGCGCCACCCTCGCCCCAGAGGTCCGCTGGGGCATCGCCCGCGGAGGCCGGTTCGTCGGCGCGGCTGGGTAGATTCGCGGCATGGCTGCCATCGATCCGACAGGGCACTTCGCGATCTTCGACTTCGGCTTCACGATCACAGATCATGGCGGCACCCTGGTCATGGCCGCGCCAGGCGTCCCCGAGGGATATGAGCCCAGGTTGGAGAGGGTCGGCCCGACCGGGCTCCGGGTCACCACCGGCTATCTCGCCGGGGCCGAGATGGAGCTGACGGTCGAGGAAGGCGGTGTCACCGGGGGTCTCATCGGCGGCGCCATTCCGGTACTCCGGCTCGATGGCCCTCCCGAGCAGGTGCCGGGTGGCGGACTGGTCGCACCCGATCTGGGAGACGACGCCGAACGGGACCGCGTGTTCGAGGACAGGTGGACCACCGCGTTGGCCGATGGCGCGGCGACGGCGGATCCATATCCGGTGTACTCGCTGGTCCAGTGGCTGATGCGCCGTGACGAGGTCATCTTTCACGGATCCAACCGAACCGAGATCGAGGAGTTCACTCCCAGGCGGGAGTCGATGGAGATCGGCAACACGGGAGGCCACGGGAACCTCGGCGCGGTATACGGAACCCACGATGGCCTCTGGGCCATGTTCTTCGCCGTCATCGATCGGTCCCGGCTACGGGGTTCGATACGCAACGGGGTCGGAATGTACGAGTCGGGTTCCGGCGACCGCATCGACCTCTACCGCTTCTCGGTGGACCACCGGAGCCTCGACGCCCGTCCGTTCACGGACGGGATGCTCTACATCTTGCCGCGCGATCGCTTCGAACGGATACCGCTGTATCCGGGCGGCCCGCCGAGCAACGAATGGGCATGCCACGAGCCGGTACGGCCGCTGACCAAGATCGCCGTCGCCCCCACCGACTTCCCGTTCCTCGACCAGATCGGCGCCCACGACGACGGAGAACTGGTGCGACTCTCCGAGTTGAACGACGAGGTGTATGCGCGTGTGGTCGACGCGATCCCGATCACAGGCGGATTCCGGCTCGTCTTCGAGGGCCTCGTCCCCGCCGTCAGAGACGAGTGGATGGCTTTGGGCCAGCGGTTTTTCCCCGACGTGGGGCGCCGGCTGATCGATGACACAACGGTGGAGATGACCGGCCCCCCGGCATTCATCCACACGATGGAGAGGAGGCTCGCCGAGCGGGATGCATGAGTCGCTCCGCGTGGGAACTGCGCTGCTCCTCGCACTCCTCGGCACCACTGCCTGTGGCCCGGCATCCCGTGAACGGTTGCCCGACGCCCTCGAGCGACAGATCCTCGTCTCGGCGGCGGCTTCGCTGACCGACGCGTTCGGCGCGATCGAGCAGGCGTTCGAGGCGGCGAACCCCGGTGTGGATCTCGTCCTGAATCTCGCCGCGAGTTCGACGCTTCGCGAGCAGATTCTCGAGGGTGCCCCGGTCGACGTCTTTGCTCCGGCGAGCGAATCGATGATGCAAGAGGTCGTGGCCGCCGGGAGGGTCGGGGGAAGCCCGGTCCTGTTCGCCGGCAATTCTCTCGAGATCGCTGTCCCTGCCGGAAACCCTGCAGGCATCACTGGACTCGGCGACCTGGCACGCACCGAGTTGGCGATCGGCCTTTGTGCCGAGGCGGTGCCGTGCGGGGGCTATGCCCGCGAGGCCCTGCGCAGGGCCGGCGTCCAGCCGGCGATCGATACGAACGAGGCGAACGTCCGGGCGCTCCTCACGAAGATCGAACTGGGTGAGATCGATGCCGGCATCGTGTACGCCAGCGATGTCGAATCGGCCCGCGTCGATGGCCTGCCGATCCCCGACGAGTACAACGTGACTGTCGGATATCTGATCGCTCAACTCACCGACGCACCGCATCCGCACGCGGCCGCCGCCCTGTTGGCCTTCCTCCTCGGGGCGGAGGGCAGGGCGATCCTGGCCGAGCACGGCCTGACGGTGCCCTGACCGCCCGGTGCTAGCTTCCGTTCATCCAAGGGGCGACCTGAGAACCACGGGAAGCCCGGACCGATCTCTTTCTGAGTCAGATTCTGACAGGAGAGGTTCCATCCTCACCGAACACGGCCTTTGTCCCCCGTGAGCCGCCGACCGAGCCTCCGGCCGCCGGCCGTCGTGATCGTCCTCGGGTCTCTCGGGTTCGTCTTCGTCCTGATTCCGTTCGCCGGGCTGCTGACCCGGGTGCCCTGGTCGGATCTCCCTGCTCTGCTCTCGAGCGATCTGGTGGCCGACGCCCTTCGCATCTCCCTGGTCGCTTCCTTTGCCGCCGCCGGCATCGCCCTGGTGATGGGGGTGCCCATCGCCTGGCTGCTGGCGCGTGCCGAATTCCCCGGGAAGCCGCTCGTTCGCGGCATTGTCGTCCTCCCGATGGTGCTGCCACCGGTCGTGAGTGGCGCCGCCCTGCTCTTCGCATTCGGCCGCCGCGGCTTGATCGGGGAGCCTCTTCACGGCGCCGCGGGCCTCGTGCTGCCATTCTCGATCTGGGGCGTGATCGCGGCGGCGACCTTCGTGGCCATGCCCTTCCTGGTGATCACCGTCGAGGGTGCGCTGCGCAGCATGGACCGTCGTCCCGAGGGAGCGGCGGCGACGCTCGGGGCCCGGCCATGGACGGTTCTTCGGCGCATAACCCTTCCCGCGATCGGCCCCTCACTACTGGCGGGCCTGGCGCTCACCTGGGCCCGTGCGTTCGGGGAGTTCGGCGCCACGATCACATTCGCCGGAAACCTCCAGGGCAGGACCCAGACGCTCCCGCTCGCGGTCTTCGTGGCGCTGGAGAGCGATCGCGACACCGCCGTCGCGATCAGCCTGGTCATGGTGGTCGCGTCGGTCGCGGTGCTGTTCGCCCTGCGGGACCGGTGGTGGAGGGCGCTGTGAGCGGTCTCGAGGCACGGATCGATCTGCGCCGCACAGACGGCTTCAGAGTCGAGCTCGAAATGGTGATCCCGCCAGGAGAGACCGCCGCAATGCTCGGACCGAACGGCGCCGGAAAGTCGACGGCGCTGCAGGCGCTGGCCGGCCTGCTCGCCATCGACCGCGGTCGGATCTCGCTGGGGGACGAGGTTCTCGACGACCCCGGGTCGGGCCGGTTCGTGCCGCCCGAGAGTCGCAATATCGGGATCGTGTTCCAGGACAGAGTCCTGTTCGAGCACCTGGACGTGATGGAGAACGTCGCGTTCGGTCCACGCAGCCGTGGGGTGTCACGTGACGAGGCGGTGGACCGGGCGGGGGAGTGGCTGCATCGGCTTGGCATCGAGGCATTGGCGCGGCGCAGACCCCGCACCTTGTCGGGCGGCGAGGCGCAACGGGTCGCTCTGGCTCGGGCGCTGGCCGTCGAGCCGGCGCTGTTGCTGCTCGACGAGCCGCTGTCTTCCCTGGATGTGGCCGCCCGGGTGGATCTCCGTGATTCGCTCGCCGACCACCTGGCGTCGTTCGGCGGGCCCCGGCTGCTGATCACCCACGATCCGGTGGAGGCCTTCATGCTTGCCGACCAGATCCATGTAATGGAGCGGGGAGCGATCACCCAGACGGGAACAGCCGACGAGATACGGCTCAGCCCGCGAACTCCGTACGCCGCCGACCTTGCCGGAGTCAACTTCAAGCGGGGCGTCGCCTTCGATGGTGTGGTGCAGGTCGGCGGGTTCGAGCTGCAGGTCGCCGAGCGGAATGTGAGAGGCGCGGTCCTGCTGACGATCCATCCCGCAGCCGTGTCGGTCCACGCCCATTCCCCCGGCGGGAGCCCGCGCAATGCCTGGGCGACCACCGTGGAGCGTGTCGAGCCTCACGGCAATCGGGTCCGGCTTCGGACCGGCGAGCCGCTTCCGCTGACCGCCGAGATCACCGAGGCTTCGCGCCAGGAACTCGGGGTGGAACCCGGGGCGCGCATCTGGCTGGCGGTGAAGGCGACGGAGATCCGCATCGAGGGCGACCACCGGCCCTCATGAGCGGCCCCGGCGGTTGCGTGCGTCACCCACCGGGTACGAGATGCCCGATGGCTCACTCGACCACGGAGGAGTAGATGGCGACCGAGAACGACCGACAACACGACCAGAGCGCGCCCACCACCCGTGACTACCTGCGGTTTGGGGCGATGATCGTGACGGCGATGGCCGTCATGTACGTGTTGACCTACGTCAACACCTTCGAGGCCGCCCACATCCGGTGGAGTGAGCAGCGCCTCTACATGACACTGCTCATGGGAGCGGCCATGGCGGTGGTCATGCTGCTCTTCATGCTCGGCATGTATTCCGACTGGCGGATCAACACCGCCATCCTGGTGGCCAGCGCCCTCATATTCACGACCGGGGCGGTCCTCGTCCGGTCGCAGGACACCATCGAGGACGGGTCGTACATGAGCTCGATGATCCCGCATCACTCGATCGCCATCCTGACCAGCGAGCGATCCGAGATTCGGGACGTTCGGGTGTGTCGGCTGGCGGTGGCGATCATCGAGGCACAGCGACGCGAGATCCGCGAGATGGAGTGGCTGCTGGCCGACATCGGAGCGAACGGCCCGGCCGAGACGGCGGACGAGGCGGCTGCGAGACCGGTGCCGGACTTCTCGGGAGCCAGTCTCCGCGAGTGCCCCGGCTGACGGCCTCCGTCACCGGATCTTGAGGCGCTTCCTCTCGCTCTCGGTGAGGTGCTTCTTGCGCACCCGGACCGCGCCCGGCGTTATCTCGACGAGCTCGTCGTCGGCGATCCACTCGACCGCCAGCTCGAGGCTCAGGCGCCGGTGTGGCTTCAGCTTGATCGCCTCGTCGGTGTTGGCGGCCCGGATGTTGGTGAGCTCCTTCGGCTTGGCCGGGTTCACCTGCATCTCGCCTGGCCGGGAGGCCTCGCCGACGACCATCCCCTCGTACACGTCGGTGCCCGGGCCGATGAAGAGCTCGCCGCGCTTCTGGAGGTTGTCGAGGGCGAAGCCCGTCGACACGCCCTTTCGATCGGCGACCATGGCACCGCCGATGCGGTGAGGGAGATCGCCGGCCCAGGGCATCCATCCGGCGTGATGCTGGTGGACGAGGGCGGTTCCGCGGGTCGCCGTCATGAGGAGGGAGCGGAAGCCGATGAGCCCGCGCGCCGGCGCCTCGACGGTGACGATGGTCCTCCCCGAGTCCCCGGGCCGCAGGTCGGTGACCGTGCCCTTGCGGGGGGCGACCGCCTGGGTGACCGTCCCGACGTGCTCGTCCGGGACATCGACGACGGCCCGCTCGAGTGGCTCGTGGGGTCGTCCGTCGATCTCGCGAATCACCACCTCGGGACGGCTCACCTGGAGCTCGTAGCCTTCCCGCCGCATCGTCTCGATCAGGACGCACAGCTGCAGCTCACCGCGCCCCGACACCTCGATGATCTCGGGTGACGAGGTGCTCCCGATCCGGATCGACACGTTGCCGAGAGCCTCGCGCTCGAGGCGCTCCCGAATCTGGCGAGAAGTGAGGAACTTGCCTTCGCGGCCGGCCAGTGGGGAGGTGTTCACCCCGAAGGTCATCCGGAGTACGGGTTCGTCCACCTGCAGGCGCGGCAGGGGCATCGGGTCGTCGGCGTCGGCGAGGGTGTCGCCGATCTCCACCTCTGGAAAGCCCGCCACGACGAAGAGATCGCCGGCAGCGCGATCGTCGACCTCCACTCGTCCCAGCCCGGAGAACCCGAGAAGCTGGGTGAGGCGCCGCCGGAGCGGCGGCTCTTCGACATTCGAGTGGCACAGCGCCACCTGCTCGCCGGTGCGCAGTGTCCCCTCGACGACTCTCCCGATGGCGAGGCGCCCCAGGTAGTCGGAGGCGTCGAGGTTCGTGACGATGGCCTGCAGGGGGGCATCGGGATCTCCCGAAGGGGCCGGAGTCGCGGCGATGATGGCGTCGAGGAGCGGTGCGAGATCGGTGTCGTCACCGGGGACGCCGATGCCGGTCATGGATCTCCCGAGCCGGGCGATCGTCGAGATGATCGGGAACTCGATGTCCCGATCGGTGGCGTCGAGGTCGAGGAAGAGTTCGTAGACCTCGTCCACGACCTCGGCGATTCGAGCGTCACGCCGGTCGACCTTGTTGATCACGACCACCGCGGGCAGTCCGATCGCCAGTGCCTTCGAGAGGACGTACCGCGTCTGGGGCATCGGGCCCTCGGCGGCGTCGACCAGCAGAAGGACTCCGTCGACCATCGCGAGCGCGCGCTCCACCTCGCCGCCGAAGTCGGCGTGGCCGGGGGTGTCGACCAGGTTGATCCTGGTGCCCTTCCACTCGACGGAAGCCGCCTTGGCGAGGATGGTGATTCCCCGCTCGCGCTCCTGGTCGCCCGAGTCCATCACACGATCGACCCGGGCCTCGTGATCGGAGAACACGCCCGTGGCGGCGAGCATGGCGTCGACGAGGGTCGTCTTGCCGTGGTCGACATGGGCGATGAGGGCGACGCTGCGGGTCGACATCGCGGGTGTTCAGCCGCCCCAGCGCCGGGGCTTGGCTATCCGAACGGTGAGGTCCCGGCCGGCGACGGTGGAGCCGTGGAGCGCATCGACGGCGCTGCGCGCCTCCGACGGTGGCATGTCGACGAATCCGAATCCACGGGACTTGCCGGTGCGCCGGTCCATGATGATCGTGCTCTGGTGGACGGCGCCGAAGGGGGAGAAGATGTCTTTCAGATCGCGGTCCGTGGTCGCCCAGGGGAGGTTGGCCACATAGACGCTCTCGATGTCGGTCCGCTTCTCACCGGCCCGCGGCGGGGTGCCTCGCCTCGACGAGACGCCATCGTCGAAGCCGACCTCGAGCCCGAGGTCCTGCTGAATGCGCCGTGCCGGCCGCTTCTTGTCGCCGGTCACCATGGTGATGATCGTGCCCGTGGCGCCGGCCCGCGCCGTCCTGCCCGAACGGTGGACGTAGTCCTTGGAGTCCGACGGGAGGTCGAAGTGGATCACCGCACCGACGTCGTCGACGTGGATGCCGCGGGCAGCGACGTCGGTGGCGATCAGGGCGGTGACATGCCCCGCCGAGAAGCGTGCGAGTGCCGCGGTGCGCTGAGCCTGCGACCGGCCCCCGTGAAGGGCCATGGCGTCGGTACCCAGCTTGCCGAGCTGCTTGGCGAGCCGGTCTGCGCCGTGTCGGGTACGGGTGAAGACGATCGATCGGCCGTGGGTCCGAATCGCCTCGGCCGTGCGGGCCACGCGGTCCGGGTGCTCGACCAGCCAGAAGAGATGCTCTGCATCGCTGCTGTCGGGTTGGGCCGCCCCCACCTCGTGGCGCACCGGATCCTGCTGGTACGCGCGGCTGAGTACGGCGATGTCGCCGTCGAGCGTCGCCGAGTAGAGCATCGTCTGTCGACGCCGGGCGGTCTTGTCCAGTATCCGCCGGACGGCGGGCAGAAAGCCCATGTCCGCCATGCGGTCGGCCTCGTCGACGACGGCGATGTCGACCCGGGTCAGGTCGACGGCACCCTGCTCGATCAGGTCCTCGAGGCGCCCCGGGGTGGCTACGAGCACGTCGGTGCCCCGGCGGAGGGCCTTCTTCTGCGGGCCGTAGGACACGCCGCCGTAGACGGCGTGGACGGATCGGCCGACGGCGCCGGCGAGCGGGACGAGTTCCCGTTTGATCTGTTCGGCGAGCTCCCTGGTCGGCGACAGGATCAGGGCCCGGGGTTGATGGCCCTGTGCCCGCTTGATCCTGGCCAGCAGCGGGAGGCCGAAGGCGAGGGTCTTGCCGGATCCGGTAGGAGCCTTGCCGGAGACGTCCCGACCGGCGAGGGCGTCAGGTATCGACGCCTCCTGGATGGGGAACGGCTCGTGCATGCCCGCGTCGGCGAGGGCGCTGACAAGGGGCTCGGGCAGCCCGAGTTGGGCGAATGATCTGGACATGGGGGGTCTCCTGGCGTCGATTCTCTGGCGCTCTACACGGCGCGCCGCGAACGAGCAGGCGTCGTGGGTCGGCCGAAGAGGCGATCGAGCCGGGGAACAAGCTGAGCCGTCGGTCACCGGGGAAGCGAAATGCGCTTGGCCTCCACCCGGTGCGGCCCGCACACAGTAACAGGGTGGAGCGGCTTCCAGATTCGATCCGGGAGTCCACTAGAAAGACGGTGTGCGCTTCGCTCCTGCAGAGCTCCGTGACAACTTCGTGTCCATCGACGTTCCCCTGGTGGCCTGGGTCGGGCTCGGTGTGGCGATCGTGGTCCTCCTCTCCATCGACCTGTTCCGCCATCGCGACGATCACGAGCCATCGCAGCGGGAGGCCTTGATCGAATCGAGCGTGTGGGTGGCATGCGGCCTGGCGTTCGCCGGAGTGGTCGGCTTCGTGTGGGGCGCCGAGGCGTTCGGCGAGTACCTCTCCGGCTACCTGATCGAGAAGTCACTGAGCGTCGACAACGTGTTCGTGTGGGCGATCCTGCTGTCCACGCTGGCGGTGCCCCTCAAGTATCAGCATCGGGTTCTGTTCTGGGGGATCTTCGGCGCCCTGTTCTTCCGCGGGGTGTTCATCGCCGTCGGGGCGTCGCTGATCCAGCGGTTCACCTTCGTGCTGGTGCTGTTCGGCCTGTTCCTGGTCTTCACCGGAGCGCGGGTGATCCGGCACCGCGACGACGAGGGGGAGGGCGCCACGAAGATCCTTGACCTCGTGCGGAGATTGGTGCCCGTGTCACAGGAGCTCGACGGGCATCGCTTCTTCACCATCGCCAACGGGAAGCGGGTGGCGACGCCGCTGCTGGCGGCGCTGATCGTCGTCGAGATCACCGACGTGATCTTTGCCGTCGACTCGGTCCCGGCGATCCTGGCCGTGTCGCATGAGCCCTACCTGGTGTTCTCGTCGAACGCATTCGCCATCCTCGGGCTGAGGGCGATGTACTTCCTTCTCGCCGGCGCGAGGAAGCGGTTCCACTACCTGTCGCACGGACTGGGGGCGATCCTGATCTTCGTGGGCCTCAAGATGGCCGCGGCGAACTGGTATCACCTCAACACCTTCGTCTCCCTCGGCGTGATCCTGTCGATGCTGACCGCGGCCATAGTGTTCAGCGAGCTGCGGACGAGGAAGCTGCGTCGCCGGCTCGGTCCGGCGCACCCGGGCGAGTTCACCGAACACCCTGATGCCCGAGGGCCAGGGAGATGATCTGATGGGGCGGAGGCTCTCGTGGGTGTCCCATCTACAGTCGCGGGCCATGCGGCATCTCTCGTGCTCCCTGGCCCTGGTGGCAATAGTGGCTTGCGGCGGCGACTCGTCCACGACGAGCGCCGACGGCCCCTCGACGACAGGGGCCACGCCAGAGGTCACGACGACGGTCACCTCGACCACGGCCTCCGCCACATCCGGTTGGGAGCGCCTTGCCGCCATGCCCACGCCCCGATCCGAAGTGCCGGCGGCCGTGCTCGACGGCGAGATCTATGTTCCCGGCGGATACACCGCCGGGAACGGGATGCCGGCCCACGGCACGGCGGCGTTCGAAGCGTTCGACCCGGTGGCCAACAGCTGGCGGCGCCTGGCCGACCTGCCGGGGGCACGCCACCATCTCATGGCTGCCGCGTTCGACGGGCGGGTGTTCGTGTTCGGCGGGTACGACGCAGACAGCAACGAGCCCACCGCGACGGCCTGGAGCTATGACCCGGCTTCCGACGAGTGGACTGATGTGACCGAGATGCCCGCCGCCGTCGCCGCCGGAGCCGCCGTGACGGCAGGGGATCACATCTATGTGATCGGGGGCATCCCCGGGGGTACGAACGTCTATCGATACGAACCACGGAGCGACACCTGGGATGAGGTCGCGCCGCTCCTGCAACCGACCGAGCACGTCGCCCTGGCCGTTCACGAGGGTCAGCTGTTCGCCCTGGGCGGCCGGTGGGCCGGCGAGGAGCTGGCCACCGTCCAGGTGTATGCCCTCGATTCGGATTCCTGGGTGATGGCGCCGCCTCTTCAGCTCGCGAGGGGCGGCTTTGGGGCTGCTTCCTTCGAGGGTCGGGTCGTTGCCATCGGTGGCGAGGTGGCGGCAGATCGCAACAGCCTCGTATCGGTGGAGGTCCTCGACCCCGGAACGGGTGCCTGGACGTTCGGCGAGCGCCTCCCGGTGCCCCTCCACGGCCACGCCGTCGTCATCGCCGACGGGCAGCTGTTCGTGGTGGGCGGATCGCGGGTTGGAGCCGGGGTGGTGAACTTCGGCGACACCCTCGTGGGGAGGCCCTGACCCGGCGCGTCCGTCAGTGAGCGGTGCCCGCGTCCCGGCTGATGGCGAGTTGGGCGTCGGTCAGGTCCTCGAGCATCCGGGCGTAGAGGGGAAGCCGTTTCTCGGTGCAACACCCGACCTGGAGGCGGCCGATCTGGGCTCCCATGTCCTCCAGCCCCTGGATGGCCGTCTCGGCCGATGCGGGGTCATGGACACTGGCGATGGCGCGGCGGGAGGCCTCCAGCGAATCGGCGAGGGCCCGCATCCGCGGGCTGCGCCCCGGGTCGCAGCAGCCGGCGTCGAGTTTGGCGAGCGCCTCCGCAAAGTCGTCGAGTGCCTCTCGCGCCGGTTCCTGGCCCTGGGCCTTCATCTCCGCATTCCGGGGTCGAACCGCTCCAGGTGGACGGCGGCACCCCCGGGCCCGTGAGCCGTCGAATCGAATGTGGGCCCGCGGGCGGCGTCGCCCTCGAAGCCGCGCGTCATGTACATCGCGCCATCGTAGGGCTACCCCGCACCCCCCACGGCCTCAGCGGGCCGCTCCTGCGTGGCCAGGCTCACCTCTTTCGGGCGATGAGGAGCCCCGACCGGATGGGCACGGCGACGGCCTCGAAGTCGCGATGGCCGGCGACCATCCGGTTCATCTCGTCGATGGCGGCGATCCCGGGATTGGCTGCGGGCCGGTCGATCCAATATCCGCCTGTGCCGTATACGTTGTCGGCGAGGTAGAGCCCGCCGGGAGTGACGAGGGGCGCCAGGAGCCGGAAGTAGTCCGGGTATTCGACCTTCTCGGCGTCGACAAACACCACGTCCACGCTCTCCGGTCCCAGTTCCTCGGCGAGGCCGGGCAGCACGTCGAGGGCGCGACCCCGGCGCACTTCGACGCGGTCCGCGATGCCGGCCGTGCGGAACGCTGCCTCGGCCACGTCGGCGTGGTGGGCGTCGGCCTCGATGGTGATGAGCCTCCCAGCGGGATCGAGGCCACGGGTCAGCCATGTGCCCGAATATCCACCGAGCGAACCGACCTCCACGGCCAGCCTTCCGCGCGTGAGCGAGGCAAGGATCATCAGAAGGCGGCCTTCCTCGGCGCTGACTGCGATGGGCGGCAATCCCTCCTCCTGCGCCGATGCGGCGATCGAGCGGAGGACCTCGTCGTGGTGCCCGAAGACTTCGCTGGCGTACCGCTCGGTGGCTTCCCAGCGAGCGGGTGTCATCTCCATGGCCATGAGGGTACGTGCACTCGATCCGCTAGCGGCGATCTGCCTGCCCTCTACACGAGCAGCCATGCGACTCCGCTGCCCGCCGCGGCTGGCACCAGGACCGCGGCCACACGCAGACCCAGGGCCCTGGAGCCCAGGGCGAACGCCAATCCCGCTTTGACCAGCGTGTTGACCGCGACGGCGGCCAGTACTGCTCCCGCGCCGGTGGCGACCGGGACCGTGCCGTCGCGCACGAAGTTCGCCGTCGCCAGGGTGATGGCGTCGACGTCGTTGATCCCGGACACCGCTCCGACGGCGGTCAAGGATGCCTGGGAGACATTGTCGATCAGCGCCTTGGCGATGAATACCACTGCGCCATAGAGGGCTCCGAACTGGAGGGCGCTGGTGATGGTGACGGGATTGCGGACGTTGAGGTCGGGGTCGACGGTGTCATGCCGGGTGGACCGCCACCAGACGACCAACGCAGTGCCGACCACGCCCACGAACAGCATCCCCAGCGGAACCACAAGGGTCCTGCCGAGATCGGGTTCGACCACGAACGCCTCTACGAGCACCCGGGCGTACATGAGGCCGGAGGCGCCGAGGATCCCTGCCGCGAGCGAATTCGTGACCTCGGGTGATCGCCGGGACATTCGGGCGAAACCGAGGGTCACTGCCGTTGACGACACCAATCCGCCCACCAGTCCGGTCGGTGCCAGCCCGCGCGGCCCGAGGAGCCGGAGGGCTATGTAGCCGGCCAGCCCGATACCGGCGACGAACACCACCATGAGCCAGATCTCGAACGGGTTGATGGCATCGAAGGGGCCCATGTTCCGGTCCGGGACGAGGGGCAGGATCACTGCGGTGAGCACTCCGAAGCGGAGCAGCGCACGCAAGTCCTCGTCGGTGAAGCGGCTCACCACGCCGTGAATCCATACCTTCGACTGGAGCAAGATCGCCACTCCCACGGCCAGAGCGAGTGCCGGCACCTCGTGCTCCAGCCACACCAGCACCCCGATGACGAATGCGGCGAACGAGGCCGCCTCGGTGGTGGTGCCGCGGTTGCCATTCGAAGCGAGGAACCAGTATTCGATCACGAGAAGCCCCACGAACCCGGCGGCGACTACGGCGAAAGCGGCCTGACCCACCTCTTGCCCCAGCAGGGTGGCACCGGCGCCCCATATTGCGTACAGGGCAAACGTGCGCAGTCCGGCGAAGTCGGTGTCGGAGTCGACCCGACCGACCTGTCGCTCCAGCCCGATCAGGGCACCGAGCGCCGCGGCGAGCAGGAACCGGAGGATGATCTCTGGGGCGTCCACGGGCAGAGGTTACGGGAGGGTCAGGCGGGGGAGTCGTTTCGCTCCAGGTCGATCCCCATCTGGTGCTCGTAGCACCACGCCCAGTCCTCGCCTGGCTCACGGGTTCGGACCACGGGATGTCCGGTCGCGGCGGCGTGCTTCATCGCGTGCTGGTTCTTCGAGTCCTCGCAGCACCCGATGGTGTTGCAGGTCACACAGAATCGCAGGTGGACCCAGGTGTCGCCGGCGTCGATGCACTGCTGGCACCCGCCTTCGGGGCGGGGACCGATCGTCATGTTCAACAGGTCGTCGCACTTCGGCGGCCGGCCCGGCTGGGCGGGCTTCTTCTGCTGCGGCCTGCCGAACAATCGTCGGAACATCCTCGACCTCCTCGTGGCCCCGCCTACTCGGGGGGACCCGACACCGGCAGTTCGACCCGGAAGGTAGTGCCTTCCGGTCCCGTTTCCTTGACGAACACGTTTCCACCGTGCGACTGGGTGACGATGCTGAAGGTGATGCCCAGGCCCTGCCCGGTTCCCTGGCCGGGCGGCTTCGTCGTGAAGAAGGCGTCGAAGATGCGCGGTTGCACGTCCGGAGGTATCCCGCCTCCGTCATCGGTTATCTCGACGACGACCATGTCGTCTTCCCGGCCGGCGCGGATGACCAGCTTGGTCCCGCCGGACTCGTTGATGGCGTCGATGGCATTGTCGATGAGGTTGGTCCACACCTGGTTGAGTTCGCTCCCATGGGCGGGGATATCGGGGATGTCCTCGGCGTAGTCGGTGACCACCTCGATGTCCTTCAGCTTCGAACGCAGGATGAGCAGCGTGTCGTCGATGCCTTTGGTCACCGCGACGTCCTGGACCGGGGCCCGGTCGAGGTACGAGTAGTCCTTCATGGACTTGACCAGCGACGACACCCTGGTGGCTCCTTCGCCGACGACGTGGATGAGGTCCTGGGCGGCGGCGGCGGCAGTGAGCAGTGACACGGCGCCCTGGAGCTCTTCCCCTTCGAGGGCCAGGCGGTCGAGGACCCCGGAGTCGATCCCGGAGGCGACCAGTGTCGACGAGTGCTCCCAGGCATCAGGAACGCCGTGGCCTTCCAGCCACTCCTCCACGGCCGACTCGGCATCGCTGCGTGCTATCGGGCTGCCGGGCGGGGGCACCGGCTTCTCGCCTTCGGCGAGGCTCTGGAGGAGGCCCGCCACGGACTCGGGGGCGCCGGTGGCGGCAAAACTCTCCCGGGCCGCGGCATAGGCCTCGATCGCCTCGGGGAGATCCTCGGCGGCCCGCTTCACCGCGGCCGCCGGGTTGTTGATCTCGTGGGCGAGCCCGGCGCTGAGAGTCCCAAGTTGTGCCATTCGGTCGCTGTGGCGGACGAGCGACTCCGTCTCGCGCCACCTTCTCAGGAGCACGCCGAACATCGACCGGGAGCCCTTGGGACTGTTGTCGAGGACCTCGTCGAGGCTCTCCTTCTGGATCACCAGCAGCCTCGAGTCGGTGCGCGCCCGGACAGTGGCGGAGCGTGGGGCAGGGGCGAGGAGTGTCGACTCGAGCGGCGCCATCTCGCCGATGACGTCACCACGGTTGCGAACGGCCACCAGTATCTCCCGGTTCGCCGACCGCTTGGTGATCTCGATGACTCCGCTCATCACCACGTAGGCCTCGTCGCCGTAGTCGCCTTCGCTGAACAGCTTCTCCCCGCCGGGGAGGTCGACCTCGGTCGATCCCTCGCACAGCAATTCGAGGTCCTCTTCGTCCAACTCCGAGAACAGCGACACCGAACGGAGCAGCTCGAGCGCTTCAGCCGTCATATGGTCCCCAGGTACTGGTGCACGAAGCTGATGCAGACGGACCCTTGACCGACTGCAGAGGCGACCCGGCGCACCACGCCGTGGCGGATGTCGCCGGCGGCGAATATGCCGGGAACGCTCGTCTCCATCAGGTAGGGGTCGCGCTCCAGCTCCCACCGCTCCTCGGAGATGTCCGGCCCGGTGAGGATGAAGCCCTTGTCGTTCACGGCGACCAGGTCCTTGATGAAGTCCGAGTGGGGTCGGGCGCCGACGAAGACGAACACCGCTCCGACATCCCGGGTCTCGCGGCCCTCCGGCGACTCGAGTACGGCACGCTCCACGCGATTGCTCCCCTCGAGGTCGACCACCTTGGTCTCCAGCATCACGTCGATGTTCTTGGTGGAGTGGATCTGGTCGATGAGGTATTGCGACATCCGGGACTCGAGGTCCTTGCCGCGGACGACCAGGCCGACGTCGCTGGCGTATTGGGAGAACATCATCGCCGCCTGTCCTGCAGAGTTGGCGCCACCGACCACCAGGATCGGCAGGCCCTCGTAGGTCGCGGCCTCTCCGAGAGCGGCGCCATAGAAGAGGCCGGCTCCGTTGAACTGCTCACCTCCCGGAAGCTCGAGGGTGCGCATGGTCATCCCGCTGGCCACGACGAGCGCCTTGGCCCCGATCTCGACGCCGTTGTCAAGGGTCACGATCTTGGACTCGCCCTCCACCCTCGCCGCGACGACCTCGCCGGTGGTGACGATCTCGGCACCGAGGCGGATCGCCTGGGTGGCGGCACGACGGGCGAGGTCGGCGCCACTGATCCCCTTCGGGAACCCGAGGTAGTTCTCGATGCGTGACGAGGTCCCCGCCTGCCCTCCGGTCACAGACCGTTCGAGAATCGTGGTCTTGAGTCCCTCCGATGCGGCGTAGACCCCGGCGGCCAACCCTGCGGGACCGGCTCCGATGACGATCAGATCGTAGAACGGTAGGTCCGCGGCGACTCGCATCCCGAGTCGCTCCGCCAGCTCCCGCGGGTCGGGGTCGACGAGGCGTCCGCCTTCGGGCAGGACGATGACCGGGAGGCTGCCGTCGGCGGCTTCGGCGATGGCTGCGGCCTCCTCGTCGCGCTCGATGTCCTCGAACCGGTAGGACACCTGGCTCCGGGCCAGAAACTCCTTCACGTCGTGGGTATGCGGCGACCAGACGGTGCCGATCACCCGTATCCCCTCGTACGGAGCGCCGACCGTCGAGATCCAGTCGTCGAGGAGGTCGTCGACGATCGGGTACAGGTTGCGATCGGGCGGATCCCATGGCTTCATCAGGTAGTGGTCGAGACCGACGTCGTTGATGGCCTGGATGGCGGCGTCGGTGTCGGCGTACGCGGTGAGCAGCACCGTGCGGGCCTGCGGATAGAGCTTTCGCGCCTCGCGCAGGAACTCGGTCCCGGTCATCTGGGGCATGCGCTGATCGGCGATGAAGAGGGCGACCGTGTCGCCTCGCTCCTTGAGATCGTTCAAGGCCTCCAGCGCTTCCGCCCCCGACTGGGCCCGCAGGACGCGATATTCCTCCGAGTACCGGCGCCGCAGGTCGCGCTCGACCGCGGCGAGCACCTGGGGATCGTCGTCGATGGTCAGAATGAACGGCTTCGCCATTGCTCCTCGATGATCGCAGGTCTGGCCATCAGTCGGAGTCGAGGGGCAGGTACCGGTGCGTGACGCCGCCGTCCTCGGTGATGTCGATCACACGGAATCCGGAGGGGTCGTCGCCGAGCGGGTAGCCCACCGGGCCGGAGGTCACCATCTCGAGGTCGCCGGACCGGGCGATGTTGTTGCGGTGCCAGTGACCGGCGATCGACAGGGTCACCCCGTTCGCTTCCATTCGCTCCACCAGAGGCACGCGTCGCTCGGCGGGAAGGTTCCAGTAGGTGTCGCCCTCGTGGAGGTGCTGTACGAAGAAGGGATGGTGGCCGACCACGATGGGTGCTCTCGTCAGTGCTTCGTCGACGAATGCCATCTGGGCCTCGAGTTCGCCGGGGACGTTCTCGGGATGGTCGATCACGACCGTGTTCAGCACGAGAAAGTTGACCGATCCCAGGTCGAAGGCGTAGTAGTCGTCCCCGTAGATCGCGCGGTATGCGGCGATGCTCTCGGCGGTCGGTACGACGGTGTCCCCTGCGATGTCGTGGTTGCCAGGCGCGTACCGGACCGGAATGTCCGCGTCCAGGCGTGCCGTGATCGCCAGGAAGTCGTCGAGTTGATCCTCGCTGTTCGGGTCGTCGATCATGTCACCGCCGAAGAGCACGAGGTCGGGCCGCATCCCGTTGGCGGCGGCGACGGCTCGTTCGTACATGCGGGCATCCCACTCATGGCCCTCGGTGCGCGGAGCGGGGAGGATGTGCATGCCGAGCTCGGCATAGCGGCTCACCTCCTCGTCCGTCATCCCGCTGAAGGACGCGTAGAGGCCGAGCTGGCTGTCCGCCAGGAACAGCACTCGCAGTGTCTTCATGTCATGACCATGAGATGTGGTGCCGTCACCGTCGTCTCCTCGGGTTCGAAGCGGCAGAAGACTAAGTGCTTGCGCCGCGGCAGGTGGCACGGGGTCCCGTCCTAGAGTCCGACGCCGGGGAGGATGACATGACACATCCCGGCCTCCTGGAGGTGGAATCGGCGCGGGCGAGGATCGAGCGCACGGTCCGCAGCACCCCGTTGGTGCACTCTGTGGGCCTGACGCGGGACGCCGGGGTCCCGGTTCGCCTCAAGGCCGAGAATCTCCAGGCAACGGGCTCCTTCAAGGTGCGGGGCGCCGCCAATGCGCTTCTCTCCCTCGATCCTGAACAGGTTGCTGCCGGTGTCGTCGCCGTATCGAGCGGGAATCACGGACGCGCGGTCGCCCATGTCGCTCGACTGCTGGAGATCCCGGCGACCGTGTGCGTCTCTGCCCGGGTGCCCCCGAACAAGATCGAGGCGATCGAGGCGCTTGGCGCCGAAGTCGTCGTGGCCGGACCGGACCAGGACGATGCCGACGCCGAAGCCCGTCGTCGGGCGAAGGGGGGCCTCACGTTCATACATCCCTTCGACGATCCGAACGTCATCGCCGGACAGGGCACGATCGGCCTGGAGATCGCCGACGCCTTCCCGGAGTGCCGTTCGATCGTGGTCCCCCTCTCCGGCGGTGGGCTGATCGCAGGGATCGCGGTCGCGGCAAAGGCGCTCCTGCCAGACGTCGAGGTCCACGGGGTGAGTCAGGATCGCGGTCCGGCGATGCACGACAGTCTTGCCGCGGGTCGACTCGTCGATGTGGTCGAGGAGGACACTCTGGCCGACGCCCTCGCCGGTGGCCTGGGGTCGGAGAACCGCCATACGTTCGAGATGTGCCGGGACCTGGTGGACGGCGTGCTGCTCGTGTCGGAGGCGGAGATCGCGTCGGCGATGGTGTTCCTCGACGCCGAGCAGGGATGGCGCGTCGAGGGTGGGGGAGCCGTGGGCGTGGCAGCCATCCTCGCCGGGCATCTTCCCCTTTCGGGCCCGACGACCGTCGTCGTCAGCGGGGGGAATGTCTCCGACGCGACATTCCGGCGCGCCGCCGAGGCAAGCCGCTCTGGAGGTGCCTGGTGAGATCAGGCCGCGGCCGGGTCCGTTCTATCCTCACCCCATGAGTCTCCTCGAGCGGCTGCTCGCCGATACGAAGACCCGCCTTTTCATAGGCGGGGAGTGGCGCGAGGCATCAGACGGGTCGCGCTTCACCGTCGACGACCCGGCCACGGAGGAGGTCCTCGCCGAAGTCGCCTCGGGGACGCCCGACGATGCCATCGATGCGGTGGCGGCTGCGCACGAAGCGTTCGGTCCCTGGGCATCGAAGGCCCCGCGAGACAGGGGCGAGATCCTCCGCAACGCGTTCGAGAAGATCCTGGACCGCGAGAAGGACTTTGCCGAGTTGATCGTGCGGGAGAACGGCAAGGCGTTCTCCGACGCCCTCGGAGAGGTGCGCTACGCCGCCGAGTTCTTCCGCTGGTTCTCGGAGGAGGCAGTTCGCAACCGGGGCGAGGTCTATCGGTCTCCGGCAGGCGACAAACGGGTGTTCGTCCTCTATCAGCCCATCGGCGTCTCGCTCCTCGTCACGCCATGGAACTTCCCCCTCGCCATGGGGACCCGGAAGATCGGGCCGGCGCTGGCCGCCGGCTGTACGGTCGTCCTCAAACCCGCCTCTGATACCCCGCTGGTGGCACTGGCGTTGGCGGATCTGCTCGAGGAGGCGGGGTGCCCGCCGGGTGTCGTGAATGTCATTCCATCTCGCTCGTCCTCCGCGGTGGTCAATGCTGCGATGGCCGACAGCCGGGTCCGCAAGCTCTCGTTCACCGGATCGACCGAGGTGGGGCGCATCCTGCTCGCCGAGGCCGCGAAGCGGGTGCTCAGTGTCTCGATGGAGTTGGGTGGCAACGCCCCCTTCCTGGTGCTTCCCGACGCCGACCTCGACTCTGCGGTCGAGGGCGCGATCCAGGCGAAGATGCGCAACGCCGGCGAGGCATGCACCGCCGCAAACCGGTTCTACGTCCACGCTCAGGTGGCGGACGAGTTCACCGACCGGCTGACGAGCGCGATGGAACGGCTGACGATCGGGGCCGGAATGGAGAAGGGCGTGGATGTCGGCCCTCTGATCAACGCCGATGCCCGGGAGAAGGTCGCCTCGCTCGTCGAGGAGGCGGCGGAGGAGGGTGCGATCACCACCGGTGGCATGGCCCCCGATCGGAAGGGGTACTTCTACCTGCCCACCGTCATCAAGGACGTCGCTCGCAGCGCCGGGATCCTTGCCACCGAGATCTTCGGACCGGTGGCGCCGATCGTCCGCTTCGACGACCTCGACGATGCGATCCAGCAGGCCAACGACACCGACCTGGGCCTCATCTCGTACGTCTATACGGGCGACGAGCGGATCGGGATGTCGGTCGCCGAGCGTCTCGAAGCCGGGATGGTGGGCCTCAACCGGGGGCTCATCTCGGATCCGGCTACCCCCTTCGGCGGGGTCAAGCAGTCCGGGTTGGGGCGTGAGGGGTCGCACCACGGAATGCAGGAGTTCCTCGAGACGAAGTACGTCGGAGCGGACTGGTAGCGGTTCCCCGTGTCGACGGAGGGAGGCGTGGTGCGGCTCCGCCCGGCGAGCTCTCCTTCCGTGTCGCTCTCCCTCGGCCACACCTAGCCCGGTAGCGCGGAGGCGATCGCGCCTCGGATCTGCTCCCGGTGCGCGTCGCTCTCGTATCCCGTCCGGGGCCAGAAGAAACCACGGAGACCGTCGCCCGTGGTGCGCGGGACCACGTGGACGTGGAGGTGGGGGACGCTCTGGCTCACCGTGTTGTTGATCGCCACAAACGTCCCTTGAGCGCCGACGCCCACGCGAACCGCGGTGGTCAGACGCTTGGCGGTGGCGGTGAGCAGGCCGTCGAGGTCGGCCGGGAGGTCCTCGAGTGTGACGACATGAACGCGGGGAACCAGCAGGCAGTGTCCGGGGAACACCGGTCGGATGTCCAGGAAGGCCACGAACCCGTCCTCGTCGAGGACCATGTCGGCGGGGCGATCGCCGGTCACGATCTCACAGAAGGCGCAGACGGGCATCACACGAAGGTACACGACGGCTCCGGGAGCGTTGGATGCCAACTGCCCATATCATCTGGGGCGATGACAGGACGTTCGACGGGCCGGAGGCGCCGCCTCGCGGCTCTCCTCGCCGTGACCGCCGTGGCTGCTGCCGCATTGGCCGTGGCGGTCCCGGCGTCCGCCAGTGTGTCTCTGGCGGACATCGCGGCTGCCGAGGAGGCCGCCGACGAGGCGGCCGCCGAACTGGCGGCAGCCGAGGACAGGCTCGCCGAAGCCCAGCAGGAACGGCGCCGCCTCGAGGAGATGCTCCTTCGTCTCGCATCGCGCGAAGACGCCCTGGAGACGGAGGCGACGCTCCAGGATCAGACGATTCGCCGCCGCATCGCCCGGATGTACATGGTCGCCCAGGCCGGTTCCACGCAGTTCGTCGTGGAGGACGTCGAGATGTTCGCCTCACGTGTCGCCTACCTCGGAGCGATCGCCGAGCGTGATCGGGCCGACGTCATCGATCTCGTGGTGACGGCGGCGGATGTGACGACATTGCGTGGCGAGGTTCAGGGGGCGATCGGTCACTGGGACGCCGAGATCGCGGCACGCGCCCAGCAGGTGGAGGATCAGCGGGCGCTGCACGATGAGGCCCGGGCACACTGGGCCGGGCTCAAGGCACAGTGGGAGCGGGAGGAGGCCGCCCGGCAGGCCGAGATCCGTCGTCAGGAGGAGGAGCTTGCCCGTCAGCTGGCCGGCTCGACCAGCACCACGAGCGGTGCGACGACCACCAGCACGACTGTCTCGTACCCGTACGTGCCCAGCGCCGGCGTCGAGCAATGGCGGTCGACGGTCACCGAGGTGTTCGCCCGGTGGGGGCTCGATCGGACCAAGTGCTCCACCAGGGACGGTGTCGAATTCTGTGTGGGTCCGCAGATCGACAATGCGCTCAAGGTGATGGAGTGCGAGAGCGGGGGCAACCCGATGGCCCGCAACTCCTCCTCGGGCACGTCGGGGCTGTTCCAGAACCACCCCTACTACTGGCAGTACCGGGTGGACCGGATTCGGGCTCTTCATGCCGACAAGGAGCCCGATCTGCCCGCCGACGCCTCGATCTTCAATCCGGAGCACAACACCTCGGTGGCTGCGCTGCTCGTCTGGGAGTCCCGGGAGACCCTCCTGGGCAACAGGGGCGGCGGTGGCTGGAGCCCGGCGGTGTGGCCGGAGTTCAACTTCGATCGGTACGAGGAGGTCGGCAGGGGGTACAGCGTGTGGGGCCTTGGTCCGGGTCCCTGGGGTCACTGGAGCTGTGGGTCCCATCGCGGGGTCTGGACCGGTTCGTGGATCCATCCCTGGGCCCAGCAGCAGACCCCGCCGTGAGACGACTCTGGCGCAGGTTTCGCACCGCATCGAGAGTTCGGCTTCGCACGTCCGGCGAGCCCCGATCGCCCAACGGGGCATCGTCGTCCCACCTGATATGGGAGATGCCGCAGACACCCCTCATCGAGGTGTCGGCGACGCTCGAGGTGCTCCAGTGGCCTGCCGTTCGGCGGCTCTACTTCTTCGCTCTTCAGGTCACGTTCGCATCAGAGCGAAGGCTGCGCGGCGGCGCCCATCTCGGACTGCAGTGGAATCCGTCCTTTCCCGGGTCGACGGTCGCCAACTGGGGTGGGTATGGCTCCGCCGACTCCGGCCACAGGGTGCTCGCCGGGTCTGGCTCACTCCTGCCGAGCAGCCGCAGCGATGCCAATACCCGTGACTTTGCGTGGAAGCCGGGTCGCAGGTATCGCCTCAGGGTCGCCCCGTCCCCGGAGAGCCCGCCCGAGGTCCACGCCTGGCGCGGGACCATCACCGACCTCGAGACCGACCACGAAACGGTGGTTCGGGACCTGTTCACCGAGGGGGCCTACCTGACCGCCCCGATGGTGTGGAGCGAGGTCTTCGCCCGGTGCGAGCAGCCGTCGGTGTCTGTGCGATGGTCGGACCTGCACGCAGTGACCGCGGAGGGGGACGATGTCCGCCCCCACCGGGTCCGGGTGAACTATCAGTCCCGGGAGGACGGCGGCTGCGACAACACGAGCGTCGTCGTCGACGAACTGGGGATCCTCCAGATCACTGCTGTGGAGCGCCAGATCCCTCAGGGGGCGATGCTGCCGGTGCCCGGTGCCTGACTAGCCCTCGAACCGTTTCTTGAGGCTCGCCCATACCTCCTGGTAGTCCTCCTGGAGGGCGGGGAGCGACGAGGCGTAGGCAGTGGGGATCAGCGGGTACCGCGTCTCGAACATGAAGGCAAGGGTGCCCTCGAGTTTCTGCGGCTTCAGATCGGCGTTGCTGGCTCCCTCGAACGCCTCCTCGTCGGGTCCATGGGGCCAGTACTGGTTGTGGAGGCTGAAGCCACCCGGGTTGAACCCCTCCAGTTTGGCGTCGTAGACACCGTGGATCAGGCCCATGAACTCACTCATGATGTTCATGTGGTAGTAGGGCGGCCGGAACGTGTGCTCGGCGACCAGCCAACGATCCGGGAAGATCACGAAGTCGACGTTGGCGGTGCCGGGGCGGTCGGACGGCGACGTGAGCACCGTGAAGATGGACGGATCGGGGTGATCGAAGGAGATCGAGCCGATCGTGTTGAAGTGCTCCAGGTCGTACTTGTAAGGCACGTGATTGCCGTGCCAGGCCACGACGTCGAGCGGAGAGTGGTCGAGGTCGGCGGCGAGGATCCTCCCGTCGAACTTGACGAACAGCGTGGCGTCGTCGTTCGAGTCCTCGTAGGCGGCCACCGGGGCGAGGAAGTCGCGGGCGTTGGCCAGCCCGTTGGCGCCGATCGGTCCCCGCTCCGGCAGCTCGAAGTAGGCCCCGTAGTTCTCGCAGACATAGCCGCGGGCATGATCTCCGACGATGTCGACCTTGAACTTCATGGCTCGCGGGATCAGGCACACCTCGCCCGGCGAGACCTCGAGCAGGCCGCACTCGGTGTGGATCCGCAGGTCGCCATCCTGGGGGACGATCAGAAGCTCGCCGTCGGCGTCGTAGAAGTAGGTGTTGCCCATCGACTGGGTTGCCAGGTAGATGTGGGCCGCCATGCCGTACTGGCCGTGGACGTCGCCGTTGGTGCCGATGGTCCGTAGGCCGTCCAGCCAGGTGAGGGAGCCGGTCTCCATGGGCACCGGGTCCCAGCGCAGCTGCCCCAGTGGCGGATCGGTCTCCCGGTTGGGTGCCGTCCGGAGATGGGGATGCTCGACCGGGCGCAGATCGTGGACGTGCAGGACCGAGGGTCGGATCCGGTAGAGCCATGTGCGGCGGTTCTCTCCCCTCGGGGCGGTGAAGGCTGTGCCGCTCAGCTGCTCGGTGTAGAGGCCGCGGGGCGGCTTCTGCGGGTTGTTCTGTCCGACGGGGAGCGCTCCCGGGATGGCCTCGGAGGCGTGCTCGTTGCCGAACCCGGACATGTACTCGATCGTCATCCCGCTCCTCGGTCGTGGGGGCCAAGCCTATCGGCGGAGCAGGCAGGCGATCTGTCGGTCGGGGCCACTGGTACCGTCGCGGCTCCCAGGGCGCTTAGCTCAGTCGGCTAGAGCGCTTCCCTTACAAGGAAGAGGTCACTGGTTCGAGTCCAGTAGCGCCCACTGGCGAAACCCCTTGATATCTAAGGGGCTTCGTCGCGTCGCTCCCGCCGGTCGGCTGGCCTCGCGCCGTGGATGGGCGCGAAACGGGCACTCGACCCTCTCGATTAGCCGCTTCGTCGGCCCGCAGACCGACTCATCCTGCGTAGCCTTTTCGCATCTGAGCAGTCGATCCAAGGGGGGATTCTCATGCTCACGCTCACCGTGTCACGCCGTCAAGCGTTGATCGTCGCCCTGATGGTCCTTATCGGAGCCTTCTGGCTCGTTCGCGACGATCAGGCCCGAGCCGGAATCATCCCGCCGGGTGAGGGGATCGATGTCGTCTATCTGGCGGTGTCGACCAACTTCCCCGACTCGCTCGGAGTGGGACCGGGAGCCGGCGTGAATGCCGGTCCGATTCTGCTGGTGCCCACCGACCCGCCGATCCCCGGGTTCACCAAGGCCGAGCTGGTGCGTCTGGATCCGAAGAAGGTGGTGATCGTCGGGGGCACCGCAGTGATCTCGCTTGCCATGCAGGCCGCCGTCGAGGCGCTGTTGCCGAATGCGACGGTGGAGCGGCTCGCCGGGTCGAACCGGTATGAGACCAACACACTGTTCACCCAATCGGTCTACCCGGTCGAAGCGTGGGCCTCGGTGTCGGCGCCCGCGTTCACCACCAATTCCCCTGACACTGACGATGCGGTGATCAATACCAACGTGGCTTACAACTCGACAACCGGGTTGCTGCACGCCACGATCCAGTTGCCCGATGGAGCAGAGATTCTCGAACTCAAGATCGCCGCCGTCGACGGCGAGGGGGGCAACATCAACGCGACCCTCTATCGGGTGCAAGCCAGCTCCGTGCAGATTGTCGCAGAGGTGGCAACATCGGGTGCGTCGGGCCTTCAGACCCCGTCGACCACCACCATCGCCGATGCCTATGCCATCGTCGACAATTCGACCTCGGCCTACTCCATCCTCATCCTGGGCGCCGAGTCGTCCACCAGGCACCTCAGGGCTGTAATGGTGCGCTACCGGCTCGGCACCCCCGGCCCCTAGGCGCAACGCGACTAGGACCCGCCCCGGAGGGGAGCGATCCTCCCCTCCCGGGTCGGGGTCGTCCGCGCTGTGGCGATTGAGTCGTTTACCGCGTCGGCTGCGGCCTCGTCGAGGCCCTCGAGACCGAGTTGTTGATGTTCCCCAACGGGCGACACGACGACCAGGTGGACGTCCTCGCCTATGCGGCGCTGGAGGGAGCCAAACGAAGGAGGCTGACGTCTACTGACATGGCGCGAGCGATGGCGAAAGCACTCGGCTGAGCGCGCAACGGATGTAACCGATGTAACGGCCCTACGGGGGTGGCGGCCGGCTACGGGTGGAACTCGATGCCGGCGATCAGAGCCTCGGCGGCGGGGATCAGCTCGTCGAAGAGCTCCTCGTTGTAGGTCGCGGCGATGATGACGATGGTGGAGCCCTCCACGTCGACCACCCAGATGCGGGCGGCTCGGCACGAACGAACACCGAAGGCCCAATCTCCACCCAAACCCTTGTCCTGTGTCTTGAGAATGTCGAAGCCGGGGTCGATGCCCCAGAAGCGGCTGTTCCCCCGGCCCCCTCGATCCAGGCACGGATCGTCAGCGAACCCCCCCTGCTCGACCCCCACGCCCACCACATCAAGAACCCTCGCGTCGTAGCCCGCGACGGTGGCCGTCATCGGATCGGCCGCTAGGACAAGCCGATCGTCGTCGACGATGTCGGAGACGATCTCGTCGACACCCCTAGTGGGTTCGGGAGCGATCACGCTTACATCGAGATCCCAGGGGCTCTCGCCGTGCTCGTGATATTCGACGTGGACCGCCAAGGTGATGTCCCCTCCCGACCCCTGGGACCACCACCAACCGTCCTCCTCCGTGGTGAACGACACCGGCTCCCAGAACCCGCTGGCGACATAGGTCGTCCCCGGCCGGAACTTGAGGACCCCCGAGGCTGGGATCTCGACCTCCGTAGGCACGGTCGTAGTTGTGGTCGAAGTTGACGGGGTCGTCGTAGGGGGCACGGTGGTCGTGGTTTCTGCGGTGTCGCCACCGCACGCCGTGATCAGCACGGCAAACACCAGGAGGGCTCCGGAGATGCGGGTAGGTCGACTCACGGTTCCGACAGACTACGGACCCCCAGTAACGGATGTAACCGATGTAACGGCCCTACGGGGGTCGCCGCGCGTTAGGTTTCGGGGAGTGAGTCGATTCGTGGCCGCGCTTGGAGTGAGCCTGATGGTGGCCTGCAGCTTCGGAATGGGGACCATCATCCAGCAGGTGCACGACGCCTGCTTCGGCGGGCCCATGACAGGCGTCACGGTTGCTGACGGAGGGCGCTCTCTGATCATCGACGGCCGACCGCTTCCGAAGCCGGGTGAGCCATTCAACGTGGAAGTGGGAGCCACCCCCGCGAAAATCTACTGCGTCTTGGAGGAACTCGAGGCTCCGGAATCAGTGGTCGCGCAAGTTCGAAACACCCCCCTCGACGGGGAGCAAGTAGAGGCGACCTGGGGGGACTTTGTCGCGCGGTGGTCCTATCACACCGATAGGGGCCTCGACATGATCATCGAGATGACCGAGTAGACAGCGATTTCGCGGTACGAGCAGCCCGGACGCGGGAATTACGCACTCCGATCGCTACGCGCACAGAACGCGCACAAGACGCGCACAAAGCAACCGGAACTCACTCACTCCCACTCGTCGTGTTCCGGTCGTGAACGGCCCGCGGGCGCGAAATGGGCGCGCGATGGGCGCGATACAGCCTGATCCAGCTCGATGTCACTCGATCTCACTCACACTCAAAACGTGTTGTGGGGTATAGGGATCCGGGGCGAAGTGGCCCCTGGCCTGGGAGTTCACGATTGGGCGTGATATTCCCTTACAAGGAAGAGGTCACTGGTTCGAGTCCAGTAGCGCCCACTGCGGATCACGCGAACCGCGATTCGCCTTGTTTCCAAGAGGTGATTGCGCGTTGTGCCGGAAGCGCGTCGTTTGGATTGGAGGGGCAACCCTTTCGAAGCCACGCGCGGTCCTACCTCGGGAGTCGGGTACTCCCTCCACGACGAATCTCCGTCTCCCGTTGCTCCTGTGAGACAGGGATGACGGGCCTCAAACATCCTGTGTCGTTACCAGGGTCTCGACGCCCTTGTCCGGGCCAGCTTCGGGGCGGCTCCGACGGCGAGTTGGACGCACCGGGGCCCGGGAACGAGGTCCCCGGGCCCCGGTTGCTGTCAGCGCCCGCCGACGGTGGCGTCGAGGCGACGCTCCACGATCAGGATCGTTCCCGTTCCGATGACGAGCGCGCTCGCCATCGCCACGAGGGCGGCCAAGGGTTGATCCAGCACGGCTGCGGACACCCGATTCATGATCAACCAACTGACCATGAACCCGACGAGGCCGGCTCCGGTTGCGGTCACCCAGGTGATGGCACGATCGAGATCCATCTACTCGAACGCCTCGAATACCGGTGGGAACATCAGGATCGCTCCGATGATCCCCAGAATCAGGCCGATGCGAAATGCCTTCGGCAGCTCGACGTCCTTGTCCTTCCAGATGTAGGCCAGCACGGCCCAGGCGACCAGCCACAGGAGCGTGCCGAGAGTCGTCTTGCCGGCCAGCGGGCCGACGCCCCTCGACCCCTGGAAGTCGGCCAGGAAGTCCTTCAATCCGGACCAGATGACGGCACCGGTGGTGAAGAACCCCAGCATGAAGATGCCGAACCCCGCCGAGATCATGGCCGCTGCGGCCGGGCCATCGGGCTTGTCCTCCAGTCCGAGAGCCGCCAGCTCCGGCGCCACCGCTTCGTCGTGATGATCGAATCTCTGCATAAGTGCCTCCTCAGGTGATCGGGGCGATCTTGTTGAGGAACGCACCAAAGGCGCCTCCGACGACTGCAGCAGCGAATGCGGCAACGAACATCACCAGGACCACCATGCGCAGCCACTTGCGGCTGATCAGGCGCGGTCCGTAGTACGTGATGAGAAACGCTGCGGCCACTGCGAGTATCGGCGCCGCCCAGCTGATGTGCTCCTTCCACTCCATCCCGAATACGTGCCAGGTCTCGGTGTCTCCCGACACGTTCGACTTCAGGAAGTCGCGCGGGGAGCATGTCGCACTGGGCAGCACCAGATCGGTGCAGCCGGCGTATACGTCGTCACCGACGGGTGAGAGCTTCGCCCGGTACCACGGATACACGATCCAGGTGCCCGTGACGACCGTGGCGACTGCGGTCGCAGCCATCACCCAACTCCCGACGTACAGGCGCTTCATCCGTTCCTGTATGCCGGCTGTGGTCAGAAATCCCGGACGCAGACTCCACAAGCCTGCCAATCCGCCGGCGAATGCCAGCAGGAAGATCGTCCCGAGGACGAGTCCGTGGATCACTGTCCACGTCTCTCTCGAACTCAGCTCCATCCCACGCCTCCGCTCTTCCGAGGTTGCGGCGGTCGCTGACCACCATTGATGGCTCAGTCGATCGTCGATCGTCGATCGTCGATAGGGGCCTTGGTCACCTCATGGGGAGGGAGCCAAGGAGACCCAGGAACCCCACTGAGGGATTTCCATTGGAGCCGAACCGGGTCGGACCCTCGGTGTGCTGTCCCGGGTCGACTGTGGAGGGCTGGCACGCCCCTCAGCGAGACCTGTAGCGCCCACGGGTCCTTCCCGCCTCAGTCGATCATCTCGAGGAAACCGGCGAGTTCGCTGTCGTCGGCCATGACGACCTCCGACTCGTTGGGGAACGATCCCGAGAGCACGTCGGTCCGATAGGCGCGGAGCGCCCGGACGCGCTCGTCGTGGATCCGGGCATACATCGCAGGCAGGTCGGCGTAGGCCCGGGCGTGGCGGGGCACCCGTCCTTCGCCGCAGATGTCGCTCTGGAAGAGGAACATCACGTCGGCCTCTGGTCCCGACCCGAGGGAGATGGTGACCATCTCGGTCCGGCGATGGATCTCGCCCATCACATTCGCAGGTATCAACTCGCACTCGACCGTGAATGCCCCCGCGTCCTGCAGCCGTTGGAACTTCGACCAGAGCGTCGCCGCCTCGGCGGCGGTCTTGCCGACGGCCCGGACACCCCCGTGGAGCGTCGACTGCTTGGGGACGAAGCCGAGGTGGCCCATGACCGGGATCTCCTCGTCGGCAAGCAGACTGACGGTTGCCAGCCGACGTGCCGTGATCACCGCATCGGCGCCGGCGGTCAACGCGTCGAGGGCGGTGGCGAGCAGATCATCGAGGCTCACCGCGCCGTCGAAGTCGATGGCCGCGGTGACGAAGAGCCGCGACGAGCCCCGGCGAACGGCGGGCACCGCCTGTGACAGGCAGACCACCATCTCGATCCCGGCTGCCTCTGCAGCTGCCGCCTCTTCCTCGGTGCCGGCGGTCACCTGGGTGTACCGGTCGCCCGTACCCCTCAGAGCCCTGATCGACTCGACCGTGACGGTGCGATCTGCCTCCCTTCCGGTGTGATCGAGTATCCGTGGCATTGCATCCTCTCGTGCATCGGCTCGCCAGGCGGGAACTCTGCCACGTGACCGTGGTTCAGGCCCGTCACGGCTCACTCGTCCCCGGATCCCGAGCACACCTCGTCGAGCGGCTGCAGGTTCAGGGCCTCGATCGCCTCGATGGGGGGAAGGGTCGTGGCGATCTCGACCCGCTCGCGGATGAGGTCGACGTCGGGGACGTTGTAGCCCTCGACCTGGTACGCCACATATGAGGTCGGGGTGCCGGCGAACTCGGGGGCATTGGGCATGAAGCGCATCGACACGAGTTGGGTGGTGTCGACCTTTCCCAGGAGGTCCAGGAAGTCGGGAAAACGCGCCACCGGGATGTCGGTGATCACGCTCCGCTCGATGGCGGGCACCAGACTCGGGAGCTGTCGCAACAGGGACACCGGATCGGCCTCTCGTGCCAGGGCCTCGAGGACGCAACGCTGGCGGCCCATCCGGTCGAAATCGTCCGAGTCGTGGCGGGTGCGGGCGAAGGCCAGGGCTTGATGCCCGTTCATGTGATAGGTGCCGGGGAGGAACTCGATCTCGATCAGATAGCCGTCCTCATGCGGGTACTCGGCGTCGTAGATGCGTCGGTTCACCGTGATGTCCAAACCTCCGAGGGCATCGATGATGTCGACGAAACCGTGGAGATCGACCATTGCGAAGTAGTCGACCTCCAGGCCCACGAGATTCCCGAAGATCGTCTTTGCCGCGGTTCCCCCGCTGTTGGGCCCCGGATAGAGGTCGG
>DATHSA010000051.1:0-18859 GCA_035464675.1 Acidimicrobiia bacterium | reverse complement strand
TGATCCTCTCCGCCCGCGACGTGCTGGCCGTCATCAGCTCAGAGAGGAAGGCGTCATGACGGCGAAGGTATTGAAGTTCGACGAGGAAGCCAGACGAGCCCTCGAGGCCGGCGTGGACAAGCTCGCCGACGCGGTCGCCATCACGCTCGGCCCCAAGGGTCAGAACGTGGTGCTCGACAAGAAGTGGGGAGCCCCCACGATCACGAACGACGGCGTGACGATCGCCAAGGAGATCGAGCTCGAGGACCCATGGGAGAACATGGGCGCCCAGCTCGCCAAGGAGGTCGCCACCAAGACCAACGACGTCGCCGGTGACGGGACGACGACCGCGACGGTCCTCATCCAGGCGATGGTCCACGAGGGCTTGCGCAACGTCGCCGCCGGAGCCAACCCGATGGAGCTCCGCCGCGGCATCGCCGAGGCCGTCGAGGACGTCGTCGAGTACATCGCGGAGAAGGCCGAGCCGATCAAGGCCACCGACAGCGAGAAGATCGCGTTCGTGGCCGCCAACTCGGCTGCCGACCCCGTGGTCGGCGAGAAGCTCGCCGAGGCGATGAAGAAGGTCGGCAACGAGGGTGTCATCACCGTCGAGGACAGCCAGACGTTCGGCATCGAGCTCGAGTTCACCGAGGGCATGCAGTTCGACAAGGGTTACATCTCGCCGTACTTCATCACGGACGCCGACCGCCAGGAGGCGGTGCTCGAGGATCCCTACATCCTCGTGGCGAACCAGAAGATCACGGCGGTCCACGACCTGCTCCCCGTGCTCGAGAAGGTGATGCAGGCGGGCAAGCCGCTCGTCGTCATCGCCGAGGACGTGGAGGGCGAGGCCCTGGCCACGCTGGTGGTAAACCGGCTCCGCGGCACGTTCCAGTCGGTGGCCGTCAAGGCCCCCGGATTCGGTGAGCGCCGCAAGGCCATGCTCCAGGACATCGCCATCCTCACGGGTGCGACGGTGATCTCGGAGGAGGTCGGCCTCAAGCTCGAGGGCGCGACGGTGGACATGCTCGGCAAGGCTCGCAAGATCGTCGTGACCAAGGACAACACAACGATCGTGGAGGGCTCCGGGTCGAAGGGCGACGTCGATGGCCGGATCAAGCAGATCCGCCGTGAGATCGAGAACTCGGACTCGGACTGGGACCGCGAGAAGCTCCAGGAGCGCCTCGCCAAGCTCGCCGGCGGCGTGGCCGTCATCAAGGTGGGCGCGGCCACCGAGGTCGAGCTCAAGGAGAAGAAGCACCGCATCGAGGACGCCATCCAGGCGACCCGGGCGGCCGTCGAGGAGGGCATCGTGCCCGGCGGCGGCGTGGCCCTGCTCCGTGCCCAGGAGGCCATCAAGATGCGCGGCGGGACCCCGGACGAGAAGACGGGGCGCCAGCTGGTCCGCAAGGCCCTCGAGGAGCCGATGCGACAGATCGCGTTCAACGCCGGCTACGAGGGCGGCGTGATCGTCGAGCGGTCTCGGGAGCTCGACTACCGGCACGGCTTCAACGCCGCCACCGGTGAGTACGAGGACCTCGTCAAGGCCGGCATCGCCGACCCGGCGAAGGTGACCCGCTCGACGCTGCAGAACGCAGCGTCCGTGGCCGCCATGCTCATCACCACCGAGGCGCTCATCGCCGAGCGCAAGGAGGAGAAGCCCGCAGCCCCCGCCATGCCCGGCGGCGGCGACATGGACTTCTAGAGCGCGGCCTGATCGATCGACACGTTCCGGGGGCGACTCACACGGGTCGCCCCCGGATCTCATTGTCGGGGTTGCCCGTTACCCGTTTCCCGTTCCCCGAGAAGACCGGGTCGGCAGGGAGCGCTCGTTTCGTGAGGGGCAAACGGGCAACGGGTGACGGGGAACGGGCAACGGATTCCTCACGCCAGCCATTTCTCCTCGCGCCAGCGGTCCCTCGCCACGCGGTACTCGTCCTCGAGCATCGCCCACAGGGTGTGGTCCATCCACCGGCCGCGCACCAGGACCTCCTTGCGGAGCAATCCCTCCTTGGTGAAGCCGAGTTTCTCGGCGACCCGCTCGGATGGGCGGTTGCCGACGGCGATGCGGAGCGTGATCCGGTGCAGCTCCAGTTCTTCGAACCCGACCTGGGCCACCCGCGCCGCGGCCTCGGTGGCTATTCCCTTGCCGGTGAGCGACGATCGGATCCAATAGCCGATCTCGCCGGCTCGCTCGCGGCGCGAAGTCGGCCACACCGAGATGTTCCCGAGATGGAAGTCGGGGTCCTCCCGGGTCCGAATCGCGAAGTCGAAGGCTCGTCCGTCGGACCAAGCCGAAAGGGATTCGCGCAGGAACCGGTTGGTGTCGGATCGTCCGTACGAGCGGTTGGCCCAGGGGAGCCACAGCTCGAGGTCATCCATGGATGCCTCGATGGCATCCACCAGTGCATCGAGGTCGCGCCGCCGGAACGGCCTCAGCTCGAGCCGCGGCGTATGGCGAGGCTCGGCAGGCAGCGACCTGGGCATGGATCGGAGACTATTCCAAGTCGCACGTCGCGGTAAGCCGGTCGACCGGCTGCGGGCGATACCCTCCAGGTGTGTCGTCGAACCTCTGGGCTCACCTCGATGCTCTTCCACCCGTGTACACGGGACCCGAGATGAAGGCGGCGGTGCTCGTCCCCTTTTACGAAGACGGCGCATCTCTCCGGGTGATCATGACGCGACGCCCGGACACGATGCGGAGTCACCCGGGTGACGTGGTGTTCCCCGGCGGGATGATCGAGCCTGGCGACGACGGACCCGTCGACACGGCGGTGCGTGAGGCCTGGGAGGAGGTGGGTCTTCCCCCGGAGGACGTCGAGGTGCTGGGGGGCCTGGACCCGGTCCACACGAGATCGGTGACCATGCGGATCTCCCCGGTCGTGGCGCGGGTCCAGCGCCCGGTGGAGCTGGTGCCGGAGCCCGGTGAGGTGGCGGCCATCATCGAGCCGACGATCGATCAACTGCTGATCGACGGAGATTGGCGGACTGCCGAGTGGGGTGGCAGGACGATGTGGTTCTACGAGTTCCCCGAGGGGGTCCTCTGGGGAGCGACCGCCTTCATCGTGAGGGGTCTTCTCGACTACTTTCGATGATCAGTCGAAGCAGACCCGGTGGCCGCCCATGATGAGGATGATCTCGGCCTCCGGATCGGGGGTATCCGGCTCCGGGTACCCGACGTCCAGGTGATAGCGGAGTGAGCCCGACGAGCCGGGGGCGACCTCCACCACGAGTGTGCCCAGAAGCAGGTCGTACTGGGCATCCTCGAACACGGAGGCCGGGTAGTGATCCCGGAGGTCGGCGAGCGTGTCGCCGACCCGGAAACCGTCGACGGTCGCCACGGTGGCGGTCCGGGCCGTGTAGTTGGCGAAGTGACGGGTGCCTTCGCCGGCGAATGGTGTCTCCACCTCGGTGAACTGGATGACCAGGTCCTCGTCCCAATCGACCTGTCGGATCGGTCCGTCGCATGCCGGCGGAGCGCCCTCCACCAGCCATCCGCTGTCTCGCAACGGGGCTCCCAGCTCAGCGGTGACTGCCGCTATCACCGCTCCTTCGTCTGTCTCTCCGAAGTCGATGACCACCAGGCCCTCCGGTGCCAGAGCGAGGCTCGGGGCCTCGGTGGTGGTGGTCGCCGGAGCCAGGGTGGTCGTGGTGGTGGCCACCGTGGAGGTCGTCGTGGTCGTAGATGTGGTCGTCGCCATCGTCGTGGTGCCGAGGGTCGTCGTGGTGGTGGTGTCGGCGGTGTCGTCACCACACCCCGCCAGCAGCGACACGAGCAGGCAGACGACCAGGCTGGTTGGCAGTGAGCGCATGGCGCCTCTCGTCTCGTCTCCTCTCGAGGGTATTGGCTCGAGTGGGGTGTGCCATCCCCGCCGCCGTACCCTCTGGGCATCATGCACATCACCGCCGACGATCTGATCGCCGCCCTCAGACAGGCCGGCCTTCGCGCCACCGCGCCGCGCCGGGCCGTCTGCGAGGTGATCGCCCGGCATCACGGGGAGCACCTGACCGCGGCGGCGATCGTGGAGCGGGTGGACGTCGATCAGGCGACGGTGTATCGCACGCTCGACTCACTGGAGCGGGCGGGGGTGCTCACGCACACCCACCTGGGGCATGGCCCTTCGGTCTATCACCTGGCCGACGACCCCCCGCACCATCACATCGTCTGCAGCCGCTGCGGGGCGACGGTGGAGGTGTCTCCAGGCGATCTCCGGTCGGTGGACGATCGGGTGGGCGAGAGCACCGGATTTCTCGTGGAGCCCGGCCACTTCGCCCTCTCGGGACTGTGCCCGGATTGCCGGTAGCGACTCTCCGTGGCACTAGCCTCCTGCGAAGAGTTCGCAACTAGGAGGGACCCTGCTCCTCGCCACGGCCGGGCTCGGTGTCGGATTGCTGGTCAGTGCCCTCTTCCTGGGTATGCGCCACGGCGTCGACTGGGACCACATCGCCGCCATCACCGACCTGGCCGCGACCCAGGACCGCCCACGCCGCGGTGTGGTTCTCGGCACCATCTATGCCCTGGGGCATGGAGCGGTGGTGCTGGCGATCGGGATCGTGGCCATCGCCGCCGGCCGCAACCTGCCCGACTCCATCGACGCGGTCTTTGGCCGGATCGTCGGCTGGACCCTGATCCTCCTCGGCGTCTACGTGGCGTACGCCCTCATCGCTCATCGGGGCGAGTTCCGCATGCAGAGCCGGTGGATGCTGATCATCCGGGGCGTGCGACGTCTGGCGGCACGGTTCCGCCGTCGGCGCCGACTCGTACACGAGCATGCCCACGCCGCCGGAGAGCTCCACCACCACGGAGACGACCAGCCCCCTCCCGGGAGGCTCCCCGGGGTCCACTCCCATCCGCACCTCCATGGCCCCGAGGACGTCGGCGCCGAATACGGCGGCCGGGTCTCGCTCGGTGTGGGCATGCTCCACGGCGTGGGCGCAGAGACACCGACTCAGGTGGTCATCTTCCTGGCCGCGGCCGACGCCGGAGGCACCGGGTCCGGTATCGCCGTCCTCGTCGCCTTCCTCGTGGGGCTCTTCGCCACCAACACGCTCATCGCAGTGACGTCGGCATATGGCTTTCGTTCGGCAGAGCGACGCCGGCGCTTCCAGCTCGTGCTCGGCTCGATCACCGCGCTGGTCTCGGTCGTGGTCGGCGTCCTGTTCGCGCTCGGGGAGGAGGCCGTGCTGCCGGCGTTCTTCGGCGGTTGAGTGGCACCGTGCCTCCGCGCCGGCAGCAGGCCGGGTGACGGGAGACGCGCAACGGGTGACCGCGTACCGGAGTTCGGCGTCATCCCCACCACGCGACGAACAGCGGGGCGAACACGATCGCCGGGAGGAGATTGGCGACCCGCACCTGACGGAGGTCCATCAGCCGGAGGGCGATACCCAACAGGAGCACCCCGCCGGCCGCACCGAGGGCGTCGAGCATGGGGTCCGTGAACAGGTTCTCCAGGGCACCCGAGCCGAGGGCGATCCCGCCCTGGATGACCAGGATCGTCATCACCGACAGGATCACGCCCCAGCCGTACACGGCGGCAAAGGCGATCGAGGCGAACCCGTCGAGGCCTGCCTTGACGATCAGGAGCTCGTGGTCGCCCAGCCCGTCCTGAATCGATCCCACGATCGTCAGTGGGCCCACGCAGAACACGAGCGAGGCGATGACGAAGCCCTCAGTGAATCGTGCGCGGTGGGGCTCGGGCACCGCCATCTCGGGCACCGCCATTTCGAGGTGGTCGACGCTCCCGAATCGACGTTGCAGGGAGTCGCCGAGCGCGTGCAAGCCCTTCTCGATCCGCAGCAGTTCGCCGACGACGGCACCGAGGAGCACCGCACCGAGCACCAGGGGGAACTCCTGGGTCGGAAGAATCTCGCGCACGGCGATCGCGGCGGTGAGCAGTCCCAGGGTCATCATCACCGTTTCCCGGAGGCGGCCGGGGATCCGTGCTCCTGCCAGTGCCCCGATGACGGTGCCGGCGACGACCGTCGCCACGTTCAGGGCGGTTCCGAGCGGGAAGCTCACCCCTCCTCCTTGAGCGCCGATGCCGCCTCGAACCTGACCCGGAAGTCCTCGTCGGCCGCCGCCAGCACCAGACTGTCGCGGCTGGCGCCCGGCCCGATGTCGCCGATGGCGCGAACACTTCGCCACCGGGTCCAGGCATCCTCGTCGAACATGGCCTGCTCGAACAGGGATCGGTACTCGTCGTCCTCGAGGTCGGCTGCGGCATCGACCGCGGCGCGGCGCACGATCCGTGCGCTATCCGAGTACCCAGTGACGATCGCCGCCTTGGCGACCGAAGGGTCGCCCGAGAGCGCCAGGGTCACCACTGCGGCTCGTCGCCGCCGGGCATCATCCGATCCGAGTGCCTCGACGAGGACGGAGCGTTGCTCGTCGTCGTCGGGGTCCATCAGGTGGAGATGCTCGGCGCGCGTCGCCCGAGGGCGCAGCCGCCCCGCCTCGTCCAGCAGCTCGTCACGGGTCCGTGCCGGTTGCGATGACGGCGCGCCGCTCCAGAACAGCTCGGTGACCCGGGCGAGCATGTCGTCGAGCCGCTCCTCCCACGAGGCCTGGCGACGAAGACCGATGGTGACGAAGTCCCCGGCGATCATCACGTCGGTGATGTCCGGGTCCTCCATGAGAGTCTCGACTCGCTCGTCGTCGGTCTCCTCGCCTCGGCGGTGCCAGACGCCGGGGGCGGGGTCACCTCCCACATGGAACATCACCTTGCGAGGGTGGGGAGTCTGCTCGGGGAGGACGGGTCCGGCGAACGCCCGATCGAAGATCGATGGAGGGCTGTCAGCTCGACCCATCACCTCGATCCGGTATCCATCGTCGGCGATGCCGTGCCTCAGGGTGAGCCCCTTGCCGAGGTCGTGCTCCCACCACCCGTGGTCGAGATGAGGCGTGACCAGGTCGGACAGCGCGCGTGCGTCACCGGCGGTCCAGTCGCGCGAGGAGAAGAACTGCTTGAGCGCGGTCTTGAAGGGTCCCAGCGCCTCGAAGGGCAGATGGACCGCCACCTCGCCGGTCAGATGCTCCGAGGCGACGGCCACCAACCCTTCGCTGGCGACGGCGGCCCGTGAGGCCGAGGGCGACTCCATGGGGACATGCTCGCAGGCCGGAGCCGGGGAGGTCCTCCGAAGGGGCGGGCGCCTGGCGACGCGACTACGACAACCCGACGATCCTTCCGGTCGGGTCGACGTCGATGTCGAGCGCAGCCGGCTTCGATCCCAGTCCGGGCATCGTGCTGATGTCCCCGGCCAGGGGCACCACGAACCCGGCTCCGGCAGACACCCGCACCCGGCGGACCGGGAGCACCCATCCCCTCGGGTCACCGCGGAGTGACGGGTCGTGGCTGATCGACAGCGGCGTCTTGGCCACGCACACGCCGAGATGCCCGAATCCGTCGTCCTCGGCGTGCTTCAGGTCGGTCTGCGCCGCCTTGTCGAAGGCCACGCCATCGGCCCCATAGACCCGGGTGGCGATCAGCTCGATCTTCTCGCGAAGACCGAGATCCAAGGGATAGAGGTGGGTGAATTCGGTGGGCTCGGAGGCCGCGAGGGCCACCGCCTCGGCCAGATCGAGGCAGCCCGACCCGCCCTCGGCGTGGGCCCGGGTGAGCGCGTGGCGAACGCCGAGGGCGTCGCAGATCTCCCCGACGGCACGCAACTCGGCGGGGTGGTCGCCCGGGAACACGTTGACCGCCACCACCGGCTCGACACCGTGGAGACGGACGATCTCGACATGGCGCCGCAGGTTGGCGGCGCCCGCCTCGACCTCCTCAGGACGATCCTCGAGAAGCGCCGAGGGGAGATCCTTCCCGGAGACGATCCGGTGCTGTCCCGACTGGGCCTTCAAGCCGCGAATGGTGGTCACGATCACCGCCGCATCCGGGGCAAGGCCGGAGGCACGGCACTTGAGGTTGAAGAACTTCTCGGCACCGACCTCGCTCCCGAAGCCGGCCTCGGTGACCACGAAGTCGGCGGCGCGCACGGCCAGGCTGTCGGCGATGACCGATGAGACCCCGGGCGCGACGTTGGCGAACGGGCCGGCATGGACCAGAGCCGCCCCACCTTCGATGGTCTGGAGGAGGTTGGGCTGGAGCGCCTCCAGCATGAGCACCGTCATCGCTCCTGTGGCGCCAAGGTCTCCGGCCGTGATCGGCCGCCTGCCGCGGGCATATCCAACGAGCACCCTGGAGAGACGCTCGCGGAGGTCGGGAAGGCCGGAGGAGAGGGCGAGGATCGCCATGACCTCCCCGGCCGCCGTGATGTCGAAGGACTCCTGTCGCGGCCTGCCGTCACCGACGCCTCCGAGGCCGAGGACGATGTGGCGAAGGGCTCGATCGTTCACGTCGAGGACGCGGCGCCACGTGATCCGGTTCACGTCGATGTCGAGGGTGTTCCCGTGGTGGATATGGGCGTCGACGAGCGCGGCGAGCATGTTGGTGGCCGCCGTGGCGGCGTGGAAGTCACCTGACAGGTGCAGGTTGAGCCTCTCCATCGGGATCACTTGCGCGTAGCCGCCGCCGGCGGCGCCACCCTTGATTCCGAACGTCGGCCCGAGTGACGGTTGGCGCAGCGTCACCACCGACCGGAGGCCGAGGCGATTGAGCGCCTGGGAGAGCCCGACGGCGACGGTGGTCTTTCCCTCCCCGAACGGGGTCGGTGTGGTTGCCGTAACCAGGACGTAGCGTGCCCGGGGCGGACCCAGGCGCTCGATGGCATCCAGGGAGATCTTGGCGACACCGGGCCCCCATGGCTGCACGGAGTCGAGGGGAAGGCCGAGGTCGCCCGCCACGTCTTCGATGGGCCGCGGCGTTGCGGCCCGGGAGATATCCAGATCGGTAGGCATGCCCACAAGGTCGGCCACGGCGTCCCCATGGTCCAGGGCCGTCGGTCCCATGGCAGATGGCAGATGGCAGCGCTGAAGGCACGCGGAGTGCGACCGGCGACGGGCTGCGGGCTTGCGTCGTGGCCTGTCATCGTTGAACCTTCCGGCGATGGAACGCAAGAGGGTCTTTTCGGGGCTGCAGCCGACCGGCAACATCCACATCGGGAACTATCTGGGCGCCTTGCGCAACTGGGTGCGCCTCCAGGACGACTACGAATGCGTCTACTGCATCGTCGACCTTCATGCGATGACGGCCGAGTTCGATCCGGAGCAGTTCGCCCGGGAGCGGCGGGAGGCCGCTCGGGTGCTCATCGCATGCGGAGTCGACCCCGGCCGGTCGCTCTTCTACTACCAGAGCGAGGTCGCCCAACACACAGAGCTGGCATGGATACTCGGGACGATCACCGGGATGGGCCAGCTCTCGCGGATGACCCAGTACAAGGAGAAGGCGAAGGACCAGGGCACCGACTTCGGCTTGTTCGCCTATCCGGTCCTCATGGCAGCCGACATCCTGCTGTACCGGGCCGATGCGGTCCCCGTGGGCGACGACCAGAAGCAGCACCTGGAGCTGACTCGAGATCTCGCCGAACGGTTCAACCACCGCTTCGGTGAGGGGTTCTTCCCGATCCCGGAGCCGATCATCCCCGAACACGGGGCGCGCATCATGTCGCTCCAGGATCCCACGGCGAAGATGTCGAAGTCCGACCCGGACGTCTCCAGCCGGGTGCTGGTGCTCGACGATCCCGACACGATCGCGGCTCGTATCAGGGCCGCGGTCACCGACTCGGGCTCCGACGTCAGGTACGACTCGGACGAGAAGCCCGGTATCTCCAACCTGATAGAGATCATGTCGCTCTTCACGGAGCGACCGATCTCATCGATCGAAGACGAATACGGCTCCGGCGGCTACGGCAGCTTCAAACAGGCCGTCGCCGACGCGGTCATCGAGGGCCTGGCCCCGATCCGGGAGGCGTTCGCCGAACTCGACGACGAGGAGGTGGCGCGGACCCTCGAGGAGCATGCCGCCCGGGCCCGCGAGCGCGCCGAAACGATGCTTCAGGGCGTGAGGAGGCGGGTTGGGCTTCGCTGATCAGCCCGACCGGTGCTCGACCAGTTCCGCTCCACCCGATTCCTTGATGAGGCCGATCAGCGCGGCGAAATACTTGAGCTCGTCGTTCCGCGGCGACAGGGGGGTCCACTCTCGGATGACCAGGACATCCTCGAACGTGCCGAACGGCACCGTGATGCGATCACCCACGCGGATGATCTCGGCCATGTCCTCGGCTTCGTCCGGGTAGTACTCCTGGCGGTAGGCCATGCCGGTCCGGGGATTCGCCGGCATGATGATCCCGGGGAGGGCGCCATCGACCCCGGCCTCCCACGAGCCGGCCGTCGACACCGGTTCCCCGTTGCGGTACTCGACCGACTCCTCACCCAGGTACCAGACGTTGCCCTCGATGTCCTGGGCGAACCAGTCGAAGGTGTCCTCGACGAGGTCTCCCTGCTCGGTGACGGTGTCGCGCACCACCGTGGCGGTGATGCCCATCACCACCCGGGTCTCGTGGAGCACCTCGACGACGATCGTCTCACCACCGCCCTCATAGACCCATCGGGATCCGGGCCGCAGAGGGAGCCATGGGTTGTCGATTCCGTCGACGAAGTCCGCAGCGGTCAGCGTGAAGCGGTAGTCGCCGCCATCACCGGGATCGATGGGCTCGGCAGAGGAGCAGGAGGCGACGAACAAGAACCCAACAAGGGCGATGAGGCCGCGCCGCTTCATGGCTCCTGAAGCGTAGGCCGCTGCGGGACACCCCGGCGCCGTTGTACGCTCCGGTCCTCAGCGAGCCGGGGAGCCGCGTTGGACATCGACATCGGGATCGGCAAGACCGGACGGCGGGCCTGGGGATTGGACGACATCGCCATCGTCCCCAGCAGGCGGACCCGGGACCCTGACGACGTCGACATCTCCTGGGAGATCGACGCCTTCACCTTTCCGCTTCCGATGCTGGCTTCCGCCATGGACTCCGCGGTGAGCCCGGATACGGCGGTCGAGATCGGCAGGCTCGGCGGCCTGGGGGTTCTCAACCTCGAGGGCCTCTGGACTCGCTACGAGGATCCCGATGCGATGTTCGACGAGATCGCGTCGCTGCCACCGGAGAAAGCGACCCGGCGTATGCAGGAGATCTACCTCGAGCCCGTGAACCCGGATCTGATCGGCCGGCGCATCTCCGAGATGAAACAGGAAGGCGTCACCACGGCGGCGAGCCTCACGCCCCAGCGTGTTGCCGACTACGCCCCCCTGGCGGTCGAGGCCGGTCTCGACATCCTGGTGATCCAGGGGACCGTCGTCTCCGCCGAGCACGTCTCGACGCGATCGGAGCCCCTCAACCTCAAGGAGTTCATCGCCCGTTTCGAGCTTCCGGTGATGGTTGGCGGGTGTGCCTCCTACTCGACCGCCCTTCACCTGATGCGTACCGGAGCGGTCGGTGTCCTCGTGGGCGTCGGGCCCGGCGCAGCGTGCACCACCCGGGGCGTCCTCGGGGTGGGAGTCCCGCAGGCAACTGCAATCGCCGACGCTGCCGGGGCCCGGATCCGATACCTCGACGAGAGCGGCCGTTACGTCCATGTGATCGCCGACGGCGGCATGCGCACCGGCGGGGACATCGCCAAGGCGATCGCCTGCGGCGCCGATGCCGTGATGCTCGGCTCGCCGATCGCGGCCGCCGCCGAGGCCCCGGGCCGCGGGCACCACTGGGGGATGGCGACCTTCCATCCTTCACTGCCGAGGGGTGCCCGGGTCGAGGTGGGCCGGCTGGGCACGCTGGAGGAGATCCTGGTGGGGCCCGCCCATGAGAACGACGGGCGGCGCAACCTCTTCGGGGCGCTGCGGGTGTCCATGGCGACCACGGGCTACGCCGATCTGAAGGAGTTCCAGAAGGCAGAGGTCATGGTGGCCCCTGCCCTGAAGACCGAGGGCAAGGCACTCCAGCGTGACCAGCGGGTCGGCATGGGGTGATGGGGGCAAGCCAACCAGACCCGGTCGGAGCCGCTGCGAACCCACTGGCGGGCCGTGACTTCGACACGGTCCTGGTCGTCGATTTCGGCGCCCAGTACGCGCAACTGATCGCTCGCCGTGTACGCGAGGCCCACGTTCACTCCGAGATCGTTCCGCGCGACATCACCGCCGACGAGGTGGCGGCGCGCCGCCCGGTCGGAATCGTCCTTTCCGGTGGCCCGGCCTCGGTCTACGCCGACGATGCCTACGACATCGACCGCGGAATCCTCGAGGCGGGCATTCCCATCCTCGGCATCTGTTACGGCCATCAGGTGCTGGCGCACTCCCTCGGCGGCGACGTCGAGCGCACCCAGGAGGCGGAATTCGGGCGCACCGAGCTGATGGTCTCCGATCCCGGCACCCTGCTCGACGGGCTTCCCGAACACCAGCAGGTGTGGATGAGCCACCGCGACTCGGTGGTCAAGCCACCCCCCGGCTTCCGCGTGACGGCGTCCACCGCGGCCTCGCCGGTGGCGGTCATGGAGGACCCGGATCGCCGGATGTGCGGAGTCCAGTTCCACCCCGAGGTGGGTCACACCCCGCGCGGCCAGGAGATCCTCAAGCGGTTCCTGTACGAGGTGTGTGGGGCGAGACCGACATGGACCCACGTCGGGATCATCGAGCAGGCCGTTGCCGCGGTGCGCGACCAGATCGGCGAGGCCCACGCCATCTGTGCCCTGTCCGGAGGGGTGGACTCGGCTGTCGCCGCCGCAGTGGTCCATCGCGCCATCGGAGACCGTCTCCTCTGTGTGCTCGTCGACCACGGTCTGCTGCGCCAGGGAGAGGCCGCCCAGGTCGCCGAGGCCTTCGAGGGCAGCCTGGACGCCGATCTGGTGGTCATCGACGCAGCGGACCGGTTCCTCGCGGGGCTCGAGGGTGTCACCGACCCTGAGGCGAAGCGACGCAGCATCGGTGAGACATTCATCCGAGTGTTCGAGGAGTTCGCCCGCGAGCATTCCGACGCCCGTTTCCTGGTGCAGGGGACGCTCTATCCCGATGTGATCGAGTCGGGGACCCGGGACGCGGCCAAGATCAAGAGCCACCACAACGTCGGCGGTCTCCCCGAGGACATGGATTTCGAGCTGGTCGAGCCGCTCCGGGACCTCTTCAAGGACGAAGTGCGTGCCGTGGGCGAGGAGTTGGGGCTTCCGGAGGCGATCGTCTGGCGGCAGCCCTTCCCCGGCCCCGGCCTGGCGGTGCGCGTGATCGGCGAGGTGACCCGGGAGCGGCTGGCGATCCTTCGATCCGCGGACGCCATCATCACCGAGGAGGTCCGCCGCGCCGGTCTGGAGCGCGAGATCTGGCAGGCCTTCGGAATCCTGCCCGCCGTCCAGACCGTCGGCGTACAGGGCGACACCCGAACCTATTCATACCCGCTGGTCATTCGGGCGGTGTCGTCGGAGGACGCCATGACTGCCGACTGGGTGCGCCTCCCCTACGAGCTGTTGGAGCGAATCTCGTCCCGAGTGGTCAACGAGGTCGACGGAATCAACCGCGTCGCCTACGACGTGACCTCGAAACCCCCGGCCACGATCGAGTGGGAGTAGCCGAACCACGCGCGGCGGCGCGGTCGCACGGGGACCATGCTCCCTTGCCGGATTCGACTCGAAGCGGCATCTCGGGACATTTGCCCCTACGCGAGATCGAGACCGTGTGCGTAGTCTCCGCCCCAATGGCGGCGGGCGAGCCGCGTCGCCGCTGGACTGAAGGCAGATGACGCCCAGGGAGGGGGATTCCGTGACGTGGACCACCGCTTCGATCCGAGCGGCTGTGATCGTCCTCTACTTCGTGATCACCACGGTGTGGCTCCCCGACTTCGTGCTCGCCCTGGACTTCGTCAAGGGCTCATCGGACTTCGTGAGTGATCTCGTGACAAGCGTCGTGTGGGGCGCCGCACTGGTCGGTGGCATGTGGGCGCTGCGGATCGCCCAACGCCGGGGACTGATCTGATGTCACTGCCATCGTCCTTGTCCTACTACGACAAGAACATCCCCTGCATGGCGGCGTGCCCGGTGCACACGAATGCTGGGGCGTATGTGGCCGCGATCGCCGAAGGAGACGATCTCACCGCGTATCTGACCGCGCGGATGCCCAACCCTTTCGCCTCGGTGTGCGGTCGAGTGTGTGCTGCTCCCTGTGAGGACGCCTGTCGAAGGGGCTATGTCGACAGCCCGATTGCGATCAGGGCCCTGAAGCGCTTCGTGACAGAGAAGTACGGACCCGAGTCGGGGTCCGACACGGCCGTCATGGCCCTCGACCGGCCCGAGCGCACACAATCGGTCGGCATCGTCGGTGGCGGCCCCGCGGGGCTCTCGGCCGCCCACGACCTGCGTCTCCACGGCTATCAGGTGACGATCTACGAGGCGACCGGCACCCTGGGCGGGATGATGGTGCTGGGGATACCCGAATACCGGCTCGATCGAACGGTGCTGCGGGCAGAGATCAACTCGATCCTCGACATGGGGGTGCAGGTCCAGCTCAACACGAGGCTGGGCCGGGATGTCACCCTCGACGAGCTCCGGTCTCGCCACGATGGTGTGATGCTGGCGCTCGGAGCCACCCTTGGACGCGGGCTCGACATTCCGGGCGCCGAGTCGGACGGGGTGCTCCGGGCCATCGAATTCCTCCTGAACGTCAATCAGGGGTTTCACGTCGACGTGGGCGATCGCGTCGTTGTGATAGGGGGAGGCAATGTGGCCATGGACGCGGCCAGAACGGCGCTGCGTGCTGCGGCCTACGGCCAGCAGGCGGACCTTCACGTCGATCTGCCCGAGGGCGGTTCCGATCTGTCCGAGGCAGTAGACGTGGCCCGGTCGGCTGTCAGGGCCGGCGCCAAGCGGGTGACGGTCGTGTCCCTCGAGAGTGCCGAGGAGATGCCCGCGGCGGAATTCGAGATCGAGGAGGCTCAGCGGGAGGGCATCAGCTTCATCCACCGCCGGGGACCACAGCGCATCGAGACGGACGGATCCGGGGTCACCGGCCTCACGGTGGTGCCAGTCCTGTCGGTGTTCGACGATCAGGGCCGATTCTCGCCCACGTTCGACATCGCGGTCGAGGAGACGATCCCGGCCGACACGGTCATCATCGCCATCGGCCAGGCCATCGATCTCGACGCTCTCGGCAACGGATCCGGGCCGGCGATCACCCCGCGACGTACGATCGAAGTCGACAGGACCACGCTGGAGACCTCGCTCCCCAATGTCTGGGCCGCCGGGGATGCCGCTTTCGGTCCCCGCAACCTGATCGACGCGATCGCCGAGGGGCGTCGTGTGGCCGAGAGCATCCACGGCACGTTCGGAGGAGATGACGAGGCAGCCGAGCAGGGCCGCCTGCTTCCGCTTCGTGAATTTCACCGACTCACCGACCTCTATGACCGTATCCCGCGCCAGGAGGTCCCGAGCCTCCCGACCGAGCGGAGGATCGGGCTCAAGGAGGTCGAGCTGGGATACACGGAAGACGAGGCACGACGTGAGGCTCAGCGGTGCCTGCGCTGCTTCTCCAACATCCAGCTCGATGTCGGCAAGTGCGTGCTCTGCGGCCTCTGTGTCGACGTGTGCCCGTTCGATCTGATCTCGATTATTCCGGCGTCCGACTTCGAGCCTGGGGCAGCGGGGACGGCACTGCTGCTCGACGAAGAACTGTGTATCCGATGTGGACTGTGCATCGAGCGATGCCCGACCGACGCCCTGTCGATGTCGACCTGGGTGGGGGTCGGAGCGCTCCCGGTGCCCGAGCTGGCGGGGGTGGACGCGTGAAGTTGCGCGAGACGGACGTGGGGCGGTCGATCTTCAGGAGTCCGGATCGGCGGACGGAGCGGGACCGGGCAGCGGGGCACTGGTCGAACTTCCTGCTTCACATCTACCCGGTCAAGGTGCGGCGCCGCGAGATCCACTTCAGACACAGCTGGTTCCTCGGAGTGATCTCGACGGTTCTGTTGACCTCCCTCGTCGTGTCCGGCGTCTACCTGATGTTCTTCTACGTGCCCTCGCCGAGTTCGGCGTACGGGGACATCCAGACGATCCAGGTCCAGGTGCCCTTCGGGCAGTTCATCCGGAACGTCCATCGCTGGTCGGCCCATCTCATGGTGCTCGCGGTTGCGGCTCACATGGCCCGGGTGTTCTATCGCGGGGCCTACAAGCCACCGCGGGAGTTCAACTGGGTGATCGGCGTGATGTTGCTGATCCTCACCCTGCTGCTCTCGTTCACCGGGTACCTGCTGCCGTGGGACCAGTTGGCCTACTGGGCCGTGACCGTTGGGACCTCGATGGCGGAGTTCGTTCCCTTCATCGGCGAGAGCACCAAGGAGATCCTCCTCGGCGCCGATCAAGTCGGCGCCACGACGCTCATCCGGTTCTATGTGCTCCATGTGGCGCTGTTGCCCCTGATGACGGTCGGTCTCCTCATGGTCCATCTGTGGCGCTGGCGGAAGGATGCGATGTTGGATCAGGCCTCCCCACCGTCGGAGGAGGCTTCGGGAGACGGAGTGATCTCGGGGGAGGGGACAGCCCCCTCCGACGACTCACTGCGTGAGGCATCCCCTTCCCCTCAGGGGAAGGACCTTGGAGGTGACGCATGAGCGACGCAGAACCCCGCGAGGTCGACGGCATGCGCCTGCTCGGCGTGGTGCCCGGACAACCGGCGACGGGGGAGCGAAAGGAGCCAGACGACCAAGATCTCGTGATGGTGTGGCCGCACCTCCTCGTGCGGCACGCAGTCGTCGCGATCGGCGTCCTGCTGCTCGTGCTGGTCGTGTCGATTCTGTTCGATGCCCCCTTGCGGGAGCTTGCCGATCCGTTCGACACACCGAACCCCGAGAAGGCCCCCTGGTACTTCGCAGCCCTCCAGGAGCTGCTGTCGCACTTCCACCCCTTTGTCGCCGGCGTACTGGTGCCCGGCGCGGTGGTCATAGGGCTCGTCGCGCTGCCCTATATCGATCGGAGCACGGCCAAGCGTCCCCGGGCACGGAAGGTGGCGATCCTGGTGTTCACGACGTTCCTGGTGGTGTGGATCGTCCTCACCCTGATCGGGTTCGCCTTCCGGGGGGAGAACTGGGACTGGGTGTGGCCCTGGAACGAATGGCACGGTGAGCTATGACCGAAGACATGGACCGCAGGAAGTTCCTCAGCGTCGGCTGGAAGGTGGGAGCCGTCGCCATCGGCTGCGCCGGAGCGTGGACCTCGTTCGACCTTCTCCGGCCCCTCCCGGGGACCGGGCTGGGCGGAATCGTGGAGACCGTACCGGTCACGGAGGTCCCCGACGACGGCACTCTCTACGTCCAGAGCGCTCAGACCTACCTGACGAGGATCGGCGACGAGATCGTCGCCCTGTGGCACAAGTGCCCACACCTGGGATGTCGCGTCGAGTGGTGTGAAGGCTCGGGAGAGTTCGAGTGCCCCTGCCACGGCTCGACGTTCAACCGGGCCGGCGAGGTTCGCTCGGGTCCTTCGCCTCGCGGCATGGATCGGTTCGTCGTCGCCGAGACGGACGGCGTGGTGGCAGTCGACACGGGGACGGTGGTTCAGGGTCCGCCTGCCGGGTCGGCCGAGTCGATCGACGAGCCGCGGAGGGACGGGAGCTGCTGATGCCGGACAAGCGAACCTCGCCGGAGAACACCGAACTCGAGGCGTCGACACGCCGCTGGATGGTCGCCGGCCTCATCCTGATGGCCCTCTTCGTGCTGGCGTTCCCGGTGTACAGGCTGTATGAGCCCACCAGGCGCGCCGATGCCCGCGAGGAACAGCAGAGATTCCTCGCAGCCCAGGGCGCCGAGTTGTTCGAGGGCAACTGCAGCTCATGCCATGGTCCGGAGGGCAGCGGAGGCTTCGGACCCGCCATCGGGTCGATGGGGTTCCTCGACTCGGTCGACGACGAGCAGCTCTCCCAGCGGATCGCGCTCGGCGTGCCCGGCACCGCGATGGTCGCCTACTCGCTCGACTACGGGGGGCCGCTCACGGCCGAACAGATCGAGGCGATCACCACCTACCTGAGATCACTCCAGGAGCCGGGAGAGACCGCCGCCGGCCCGTGAGTGCCGGCGGTCCCCACCCGAGGGGGCTTTTTCCTCTGGATCACGAGGCGGGCCGGTGGTTCATTGTGGGCTCGGGTAGGGATGACTCATGCACGAAGGCCGAGGGGAGGGATGACTCATGCACGAAGAGAGCCTCATCCTGGATGTGACACCAGGTGACGCCACGTTCGACACCCGGTTCCTGGAGCCGCTCGGGCATCCCGTGCTCGTCTGTCATGGGCCGGGAGAGGGCAGTCCATGCCCGATCGTCGAGTCGACGTGCTCGAAGGTCGACTCTGCCCACGGGATCGTCTTCCAGCTCGACCTCGATCGCTCGCAGCATCGGGAGATCCTGAGGCGGTACCAGGAGGTCGTCGCCGACGACATCCCGATTCTCGCGTCGGTGAGGCCAGGCCAGGACGAGGCGTATCGGGATCTTCTCGCAGGGGTCCATGTCGTCGTCGGCGAGCCCGGCGCCGCCGACCTCGACGGGTTTGCCGCACGCGTCGAGGCGTCCGACCGGACACGCTGATCGACGCGCCGAGTAGGGGTCCCCGAGCGCCTGCCCCGTTCAGCCGGCCAGGCAGGCGGCGACGTCGACGGCACCGATCTTCGCCGCGGCGATGATGCTTCCGTTCCTGGCGAAGGCCGTGTAGCCGATGTCGTAGATCGAGCCGAACGACGGATCGGCCGCGCTGAACGACACGTTGCCTTGCCGCCTCTCGCCCCGTTGGATGTTTGCGAGAGACCTGTAGCTGCTACCCGCGTGGGTTCCCGCCTGCCAGTAGTGGACCACGATGACATTCGGCATCCGACCCTTCGAGTTCAGCTCGATCGCGAAGTCGATGGAGCAGTCGCCGTTGGGTGCGAAGGACGTGGACACCACCGTCGGAGGCTTGCCCGCCGACGCGGGCGCCGCACTCCACAC
>DATHSA010000050.1:0-10033 GCA_035464675.1 Acidimicrobiia bacterium | reverse complement strand
CGACGGTGGGGGTCGTCTCGCGCCAGTCGGCCGAACGCTCCTCACCTGACAGGGCTCCCGGCACCGGCGAGCCTGGCCCGGCCGTCGAGTCGGGCCGGTACACCTCGGACATCTCCGCGATCGCGACCTCGAGGCTCGGGTCGCGATGTCGCACGGCGCGAACGTCGGCCGATCCGTCGTAGTCGAAGAGGAACACCGTCAGGCTGTCGGCGACCGTGCCCAGCGCGGCGCCGGCGATGATCCCGAGGCGGGTCTCCAGGTCGAGGGTCGAGCCCAGGAGCTGATCGGCGAGCGCGGTCACGAACTCGGGGCGGGCGCTCTCGCCGAAGCGGGTGGAACCCGGCACATCAGCCGAAGACGTTGACATTGGAACTGAAACCTACTCCGGGAACCGGGATCTCAGTCGCCGAGACCGAGCCGGAGCCTCAGGGATGTGTTCCCGTCGGCAGTTCCGGCTTCCAGCGTCTCGGTCAGTGCCTCGATGATGCGAAACGACATCGATTCGAGGTCCAGCTCCACGTGGCCCGACGTGAGAAGCACGTCGAGGTGTCCCGGGACGTCGTCCAGTTCCATGTCGATTCGCTCGGCGCCGGCCTCGATGAACGCCAGGCCGGCTTCGTGGACGGCGAGTGCGGCGTCGTCTATGGCATCCACCGAGCAGTCCCGACGGGCGCACGCGTTCCGGACGACGAGCCGCAGCACGTCGAGGTGCCCCGGATCGGCGGGGATGGAGATACGGGTGTGGTTGACGCGGGGGGTAGTCATCAGGCCGGGCATATACTATTGGCCGGCGCGCAGGGCGCCGAGGAAGAAGGGATTCATCCTGGAACCCGCGACGTCATTCTCTGTCCGAGCCGAACGTGGCGGCAGCGACGCCATGCTCACTCTCACCGGCGACCTCGACATCAACGGGGCGCCCGAGTTGAAGAAGACGTTCGACTCGCTCGACGGCTTCGAAGGCCGGGTCATCATCGACCTGCGATCGGTCACGTTCATGGACTCGATGGGTCTGGGCTCGTTGATCGACGGGCGCAACCGCCTGGAGTCCGATGGTGCAATGGTCGTGCTCGTGGCCGGCGAGGGCCCCGCGGGCAGGCTCCTCGCCCTCACGAAGCTCGACCAGTCCTTCCCGATGTTCGACTCCATCGAGGCGGCTCGCGCCTCGACCTGAGACAACACACCGCTCGCCATCGCGGCGAGCGGCTCGTCACTCACGCGACGACCTTGCCGCGAATGCGGGGGAACGTGACGAGACGGTGCGCGTAACAGCGGCTGCGGGTGTTGTACCGGCTGAGAAGGGTGTCGCAGCCATCGTCGGCGCAGCGTCGAGCGTCGTCGTCGGTCTTGGGACGGCGGCCTCGTACGGCCTGCTTGGTGCCTCTGAGGATCGTGGCGTCACGGGCAGTGGTCGTCATGGATTCTCCCCCTTTCCTCGACGGTCAATTCCCACTTCTCGGGTGGTTCAAACGCCTGGTCAGGGGGCAGTTGCCTCCATGGCGTGCTCCAGCAGTCGGGATCGGTCGACAGTTCGTCCCAGTCGGAGGTGCTCCTGGATCACCCACTCGCCTTCGACGGCATCCCCACCCATGGGCGCGGGCGTGGAGTCGGCATCGCGTTCCGATCGGCAGGCGTCGAGGTTCATCGTCACGGTGGTCGTACCCTCAGGGCATGACGGGGAAACGACCGCGTGCCGACCTGGGATCGGTGGAGGCAGGGGGAACCAACATCGTGTGCGCCGTCGGTTCGGCCAACGGCGAGCTGGCCGAGCGCGTCGAGTTCCCCACGACCGGCCCGGGCGAGACCCTGCTTGGCGTCGTGGAGTTCTTCGAGTCGAAGGAGATCGTTGCTCTTGGCCTCGGCTGGTTCGGCCCGATCGAAGTGCGCCCATCTCATCCCCGCCACGGGGTCGTGGGGCCGACTCCGAAGCGGGGCTGGGAGGGCGTCGACGTACTCGGTCCGATGGCACGCCTGGGCGTGCCGATGGCCCTGGCGACCGACGTCGGGGCCGCAGCCCTCGGGGAAGGCGAATGGGGGGCCGCGGTCGGGCTGGCCAGCCACGTCTATGTGACCGTCGGCACCGGGATCGGCGGCGCCACCGTCGTCGATGGCTCTGTCCTCGTTGGTCTCGGGCATTCCGAGATGGGCCATGTCCCCGTGGCGCGGGCCGCCGGTGACGACTTCCCCGGGGTCTGCCCGTTCCATGGTGATTGCCTGGAGGGACTGGCTTCGGGTCCTGCCGTGGCGGCACGGTGGGGATCGTCGGCCGAGGACCTCGAAGGGGACCTGGCCGTTGCCGCCACCGAGCTTGTCGCGGAGTACGTCGCCCAGGGGCTGAGGACAGTCGTCTATACGATCGCTCCGGAGCGGGTCGTCGTCGGTGGCGGAGTCTCCCGGCTTCCCGGATTCCACGCGGCCCTCCGTGAGGCGCTGGTGTCGTCACTCGCCGGGTACCCGGGACTTGCGGAGCACCACTCGGAGAGGTTCGTCGTGCCGCCCGGGCTCGGAGATCTCGCCGGGGTGAAGGGCGGCCTGGTGCTCGCCCGCGGGCTCAGCCTTCGGTGAGGCCCACCGCCTCGGCGCGTTCGATCCATTCCGACAGGCGCTCCAGGGAGACCATGCCGACGACGTCGCCCGCGTCGAGGACGACCACGAGCCCGTCAGCGTCGCGAAGCACCTCGATCGCTGCCATCACAGGCGTGTTCGGTTCCAGCGATGGGATTCGCTCCAGGCTCGTCAGCACGTCGCCGGCCGTGCGGCTGTCCCATGCGCTGCGGGGTATGTCGCGGATCGACTCCCTGGTGACCACGCCGGCGACGTGGCCGTTGTCCCGGACGGCGACCGTCGGCGCGCCGTTGCGCAGGAGGTGTTCGTGGACGACGTCGCCCAGCGGGGTGTCCCTGGAGACCGGATCGGGGACCTTCTGCATGACATCGGCGACGGTGACCCCGGACAGGGTTTCGCGGAGCCGGAGGCTGCGGCGTTCCGAGTCGGCGGCCCGAGTGAGGAACCATCCGATGGCCGCGGTCCACAGGCCGCCGGCGACTCCGCCGGCCAGCAGCTCGAGCAGGCCGAAGCCGATGAGCAAGAATCCGATCGCCTGGCCGGTTCTGGCGGCGATCTCGGTGGAGCGGCGCAGGTCTCCCGTCGAAGCCCATACGGCGGCCCGGACCAGGCGGCCCCCGTCGAGAGGGAAGCCGGGGAGGAGATTGAACAGGGCCAGGGCGAGGTTGAGCCAGCCCAGGCGGCCGGCGGCGAAGGCGATGTGCTCGCCGACGAGGCTGGATCCGAATTCGACCAGTGTCCAGAGGGCTCCGGCGATGGCCAGGCTGGTGAGAGGGCCGACCACGGCTATCCAGAACTCGTCTCCAGGCTTCTCCGCATCGAGGTCGGCTTCGGTTGCGCCGCCGAAGAGAAAGAGCGTGATGCCCCTGACCTCGAGGCCGCGGGACCGAGCCAACCCGGCGTGGGCAAGCTCGTGGAGCAACAGCGATGCGAAGAAGGCGATCGTCATCCCGATCGAGACGGCGAGGACCACGGGGAGGCTGGAGGCAGGAAAGAAGGCGTCAACGACGAAGTAGAAGGAGTAGCCGACGAGCAGGGCGATGATGCCCCACGAAGGGTCGATCCTGATATCGGTTCCGGCGATCCGTGCCAGTCGCCACGCTCTCGGCGCCATGTGTTCCTCCCGGGAGGGTGGTTTCCCAAGCGGCCCATTCTCGAAAACACGTACGACGGGGAGCCGACCGAGCGACTTCCTGCGCCGGAATGACCCGGATCAGGTTCTGCGGTTTGACACTCGCTGGTGTCGATCTCAGCCGGGAAACACCCGGCTCCCGCGTCGCCCTGAAGGCTCCCCGTCAACCGGTTCGGTACCCGCTGTGACCGGAATCCAAACCTCAGTCCAGGACGAACGTGACCTTCAAGTGGACCTTCCACCCGGTGATCTTGCCGTCGGACACGACCACCTCATGGTCCTTGACCCAGGCGCTCTTGATGTTGTGGACACTGTCGCTCGCCTTCGCGAGACCCTGCTCGATCGCGTCGTCGAATCCCTTCTCGGACCGGGCCATGATCTCGATGACTTTGGCTACGGACATTGCTCTCCTCTCAGTCGTCCCCTCCACCGTAGGCTCAGGTGAGGGGGTCGGCCACGGCAGCTGCTGCCGCGGCGTCGAGCTCGGTCGGCTCACCCTCGGTGGGCAGCCGGCCCGAGGTGTTCTCGATGTGGGCTCTGACGAACCATTGGTACATCTCGAGCTTCTGGGCCTGGCCGAGCAGGATGTCGTGCGACACCACGTCCATGGGCTCGATCTTGGTCATCGCATCGCGATGGCCGCCGATCACTCCGTCATAGACCCGTTCGAGGGCACCGAGATGGGCATCGACGACGCCGCGTCCCAGGGCATAGTCGTCCCAGCTGCGATTGTCGGCCAGGAAGCCGGGAAGCCCGTTGGGGATGCCTCCCAGAGTGGCGATTCGCTCGGCGATCTGATCCGCCATCTCCCTGACGGGCTCGACGTGCTCATCGAGCATCTCGTGGACTCCTATGAACCCGGGCCCCACCACGTTCCAGTGGACGTGCTTGAGGGTGAGTCCCAGGTCGACCATCGACATCAGTCGCTCCTGGAGCAGCTCGGAGAGCTGCTCGGCGGTGCTGCTGTCGATCCCTGCTGGTGCGTACTGATGGCGCATGTGTTGCCTCCCGTCGTGTTCTCGATCAGGAGGTACCCGACCCGGCCGCAGGGCAAACAGACACCGGTCGTCAGCGCCCGGATGCGTCGTAGTCGTGGGCCTGCTGGGTGAGGTCGCTCGTCTGTGACGGCGACTCGGCCTCGGTCTCGGCCTGGGTGCTGCTCGACTCCCTGGCATCGCCGGCCGCGGCCTCGTCGGCGAGGCGCCGGTGCTGCTCGAGCCGATTGAGCCTGCTTCGTTCGCGCGCCCGCCAGATCAGCCCGATGAGCTCGTCGATGATCACCGCCAGCAGTGCGGCGCCGATCACCCACGCGAACAGCGGTGCGGTGACGTCGAACCACAGCCATTCGACCGTCACCGACCCCGTGTTCTGGATGGCGAACGCGAGCAGGCCGACGCCGATCACTAGGACCGCGACGACGCTGGCATAGAAGCCGGTGCCGCGGTACTCGACGCCGATCTGCTCTCGATCATTCGCCATGCCGGTCAGGCCGCCTGTTCGTCGCTCAGCTTCTTGGCGATGTCGTCGAGCTTCGACTTGATCGCCTCGACCGTCTCGCCGGTCTTGGTCTGGATCTTGCCGACCAACTGCTCCCAGTTGCCTTCGACCTGGTCGAGCTCGTCGTCGGTCATATCGCCCCAGGTCTCCCGGATGCGGCCCTTGGCCTGCTTCCAGTTGCCCTCGAGCTTCATTCGATTGGCATTCATGAGGTGGCGTCTCCTTGTTGGGGATCTCTCTCCTTCATGGTGTACCCGGGTCGCGCCATCACGAAACCCGTGCGGGTTTTGGCGCATCGGCTTTCGCGGAGACAATGGGTGGGTTGAAAGGAGGCCCTTGGACATCGTGAACGCAGACGATGTCGCCGCGCTCCTCGAGCACTCAGGCGGCACCGTCGTCTCCATCTACCTCCCAACCCATCGCTCCGGCCCGGAGACGCGCCAGGACCCGATCCGCTTGAAGAATCTCCTGAGCGAGGCGCGAGCCGAGCTGGTCGAGCTCGGCATGCGGGGCCCTGAGGCGGACCGCCTGCTCGAGCCGGCGCGCGCGTTGGTCGAGGATCACAATTTCTGGCAGCACCAGTCCGGCGGGCTCGGACTGTTTCTCGATGACGGGATGCGCTCATATCGGGTCCAGGAGGTGTTCGAGGCAGGCGTGATGGTCGGCGACGCCTTCCATGTGAAGCCACTGCTGAGGGTGATGAGCCGCGGAGAGCAGTTCAACGTGCTCGCCCTGAGCGAGAACCAGGTGCGGCTGCTGTGGGGCACCCGGGACCGGGTCGGACAGGTGGACCTTCCCGACGACGTGCCCGAGAGCCTGGCCGCAGCGCTGTGGTTCGAGGATCCCGAGCGTCAGCTGCAGTTCCGCCAGGCGGCTCGCGCCGACGCGGGCAAGGGGGCGATCTTCCACGGCCACGGTGGCGGCAAGGATCAGCCCCACGAGGAGCTCGAGCGCTTCTTCCGCGCAGTCGATGGTGGAGTGCGCCAACTGCTGCGACCCGACGTGCCGCTGGTGCTTGCCGGCGTGGAGCGGTTGCTGCCGATCTACCGGCGGGTCACTGCCCACGATCTCGTCATGGACGACGAGGTGACCGGGAACCCGGACCGCCTGACTCCGGAGGAGCTCCACGCCCGTGCCTGGGAGATCGCTCGCCCATGGTTCGACCGGGAGCGCCAGGAGGTGGTCGACATCCTCGTCGCCGATGCCGAGCGCCGCATCGACTCCGTGCCCGAGGCCATCGCGGCGGCTCGCGCCGGGCGGGTGGGTGCCGTGATCGTGGCCTCAGATGCCGCCGTGTGGGGTGATCCGGGCACCGATGACGGCGGTCCCGAGGTCCATGACGAGCGGCAGGCGGGGGACCGCGATCTCCTCGATGTGGTGGTCGCGGACACCTGGACGCGGAGCGGCGGGTCGGTATGGGTGGTGCCCTCCGAGGAGATGCCCGGAAGCGCCCCCGTTGCGGCCCTCCTCAGGTACTGAGGTGCCGGTGAGCCTCAGACCCGCGCGGGTAGCCTGCCGCGCAGCCTCCCGGGAGACCCTGCGGACGTGACCGATCACGACGAGGTCGGTGAGCTGATCGCCAGGCACCGCGAAGGCGACGCGCGGGCCCAGGCAGAACTCGTGGAGCGACACCAGGGCCTCGTTCGATACCTGGCCAGGCGATTTGCCGGCAAGGGCGAGCCGATCGAAGACCTGGAGCAGGTGGCCAGCATCGGCCTGCTGAAGACGATCGAGCGGTTCGATCCGGAGCGGGGTGTCCAGTTCTCCACCTACGCGAGCGCCACGATCATCGGCGAGCTCAAACGCCATCTACGTGACCGGGCGTGGTCGATGCGCGTTCCCCGGGGACTCAAGCAGGCGAGCCTGCGTCTCGGCCGCATCGAACAGGAGTTGACTCAGCGGCTCGGGCGGTCGCCCAGGATCTCCGAGCTGGCCGGGGCCGCCGAGATGAGCGAGGAGGACGTGATCGAGGCTCTCGACGCCGGCGGCACCTACTCTCTCACCTCCCTGGACGCCCCCATCGGTGGCGACGACCAGAGCCGGACCCGCATCGACGAGCTGGAGGCGGGGGACGACTACATCGGCCTCGCCGATCGCCTGGCGACGGTGGCGGATGCCATCGAGGCACTTCCCGAGCGTCAACGCCGGATTCTCTACCTGCGGTTCTACGAGGACATGACGCAGACCGAGATCGCCGAGGTCGTCGGGGTCTCACAGATGCATGTCTCCCGGCTCCTGTCGAAGTCGTTCGACGCGATCAGGTCGTGGATGGAGGCGATGGAGACGCCGGACTAGAGGGAATCCCGGATCGCTACACAGCCAGCTCGAACCAGGTGACCGTCTCGGCGTCCGTGGTGTCCACGCCCCACCGGTCGGCGAGGAGCTGAACTAGGTGAAGGCCCCACCCCGATCCGTGATGGGGCTTCGGGCTCAGCGATCGCGGCTCGAAGCCGGGGCCGGGGTCACGGACTTCGACCCGGACCGTCTCGCCATCGATGTCGACCACCAACCCGATCCGGTCGCTCCCGTTCAGGCCGGCGTGACGGACGCTGTTCGTCACCAACTCGCTGACCAACAGGAGGATGTCGGCGAGGCGTCGGTGGGGGACCTGGTGGGCGAGCGACGAGGCGGCGAGACGGGCGAGCGCTGGCGCGCTCTCGTCCGCCTTAAAGGTCCAGTGTTGGGCTGTCGTCGTCATCATGCTCCTGAGCGAACGGCCGCCGATAGCCCTTCGCATGTGGTGGTTCCCGGCACCGGATCCGGCCGCGCGCGGCGGGTCACGGGCCATCTGTGGATATCTATCCCCTATCGGAACTCGTCAATCACATCTTCGCGGTTTCTCAGGGACTCCCCAGACGGGGAGTGATTCGGAACACCCTGCCGCCTTCGAGCGCATGGGTCCCGGTCACCGCGGCTGCCGCGCTCCATCCCTGGAGCTGGGTGCCCCCGGCGGTGTGCTTCTTGCCGTGGACGTACTCGGGGAACGACCATTCGTCGAGGTCGCCGCCAGGCAGGGCGTTCGCCTTGTGGATCCCCTCGAGGACCGATTTCGCCCGGTCGGTCTCGTTGCGGCAGGCGAGGTCTGCCACGTGGAATCCCGAGATGAGGGGCCAGAGGCCGCCGTTGTGGTACTCGTAGGGCTGGTTCCTGAAGTCGTAGGAGAACGACATCTGAAGGTCTTCCCACGCCTCCGTGTCCGCCGGCTGGATCACAGGATGGAACGCCGGCAGCACCGGCATGTCCTCGTCGAGGAGATCGTCGAACACGAACTCGTCGACGGCCTCGCGCTGCCGGTCATCGGCGATGCCGAGCAGTGAGACGAGGACGTTGGCGAAGGCGTCGAAGCGGTAGCCGTAGCCGGTGGGGCCGAAGTAGGGCATCCAATAGCGGCCCTCTCGCATCGGTGCCGCCTTCCGGCCCTTGCGATACAGGGCCTCGTGATAGACGTACGGCATCGGCTCCTCCGTCTCCGGTCCGAACCAGTAATTGCCCCTGATCAGGTGGTTGAGCCGGACGAGCTTCTCCTGGAGGGTGTGATCCTCGGATCCGTGCACGTGGCGGTGCAGCGCTCCCAGCGCGACCAGTGCCTGGTGGTAGAGGACCTGGTCGTAGAGGACGTATCCGTGCTGGATGTACTCGTCCGCCCAGTCGCCGGTGAGCGGAACGTAGAGAAGCCCACGATCATTGAACTCCCACGCCCCGAGGAGGAACCTGACCTTTTCGATGGCGGGAAGCATTCGCTCGAGGAAGTCGTCGTCCCCGGTGGCGCTCCAGTGCTCGGCGCAGCCGACGATGAACCACAGGTCGGCATCGACGCGACCCGCGGTGCCCCCGAACGACACCCGGTCGGTCTCGGGGTCGACGTTGCTCGGGATCTCGCCGTGCGGTCCCTGATAGGAGGCGAGCGTTTCGAAGGTGCGTCGTGAGCACTCGATGAGATCCTCCCGCTCCGTGAGCAGGGCGGCGAGGCTGATGACGGTCCCATCTCGGCTCCACACACGGTTGTAGTTCGTGCGCGGGGTGGGCGAGGCCAGAAAGCCATGCTCCGAGCCGCAGTCGTGCAGGACCTGGACGGCCTTTCTGTATCCGATCGATTCTTCGATGATTCCCCCTGGACGGTCGACCCTTCCATCTTGGCGCGCCCACTACCGTTTCGCACGACTCAGGTTCTCGGAATGCCAGATCACTCAGGGCGTTACACTGTGTGATCCAACGACGCGGGGTGGAGCAGTCTGGTAGCTCGTCGGGCTCATAACCCGAAGGTCGCAGGTTCAAATCCTGCCCCCGCTACGAACGAAAGGGAACCCCTGAGAAATCAGGGGTTCCCTTGTGTGTGGGGCTAGGAATGGCGTGGCTGTAGGTGTCCAGCGTGATCGAGATGCTGGCGTGTCCCAGCCGCTCGGAGACGACCTTGGGATGTACGCCAGCTTGCAGCATTAGCCACTGGGAGGCGGGTCGAAGACCGGTAGAGGTGCCACAGCCGTTGGAGCCGGGTTCGGTGCGGTGGACTTGTTGCGCTCGAGGAAGTAGGCCCCGAGGGTGGCTGCAAGGGCAGCAAACACTACGACCGAGTAAGCGGCGAGAACCACCTCGAGAACCTTGGCGAACCCATCGAGTTGGGCGAAGGGTTCGCCTGTGATGGTGGCCAGGGCTGCGGCATGAAGGGCATCTCCGTACCGTTCGTATACCTCGAACTCATATAGGAGTTGGCTGCTGCCCAGTGCGGTGATGGCCGACACCACAGCCAACCATCCGACCCGGCTTCCGAGAACCCGACGGGCGGAACGCGACGATCGTACCGCGGAGGACAGAACGCGGCCGGCGCGAAGGAAGCGGATCGTC
>DATHSA010000049.1:0-17382 GCA_035464675.1 Acidimicrobiia bacterium | reverse complement strand
GCCGAATGCATAGGCGGAACAGGATGGAAAATACCGGCAACGTTGGCCGACAAGAGGAGAGAGGAGTCGCCGGTAGAGCAGGATGATGCGCTGGAGCCACCAGCCCGGCTGATGGGCCCGCAGGGTGCTCTTCGGCTGGTCCACCTTCACTCCTCACTCATCGCTGCTCGCGTCCACGACACGAGCGTCTCGAACGGCACCTCGACCACGCTCGCCGAGGCGATCACGACATAGTCGCGGCCACTCCGGAGTGGCACCCGCCGCACGGCCTCGCGTAGCCGACGCTTCGCCCGGTTCCTCTGGACCGCGTTGCCGACCTTGCGGCCGGCGACGAACGCGACCCGCGGAGAATCCGAACCCGGAGCGGCGAAGACGGTGATGCCTCCGACCCGCCGACGGGTTCCGATCCGCCGCACCTTCCTGATGTCCAGGCCCCTCCGTAGGGAAGCGTAGGGCCTCGAAGTGCCCGAGCGCGTCACGGCGGCTTTCGGCACTCCCTAGTGGGAGAGCCGGCGCCGACCCTTGGCGCGGCGCCGCTTGATGATCTTGCGCCCCGCCCGAGTCCGCATGCGGAGTCGGAAGCCATGCCGCCTCTTGCGGCGACGAACCTTGGGCTGATAGGTGCGCTTCATGAGGAGTCCCGAAAGAAGAGGAAGGTGCTTCCGGTGGAGGTTACGAAGAGGTCACAGACTTTGTCAAAGAAGGGCCGGTCCCCCCGACCACTCCCGCGACGCCGAGTCGCGAGAAATCCCCATGAGTCGCGAAAGAAGGACTAAGCCTCGATTCGTCCACACAGCCTTCCCCAGTCTGTGGAGAACGCGAAACCCGACCTCGATAACCGTTGAAATACAAAGGGATCCGTGCCTCGCCGCCCCTGCCTGGCGCTTCGCTAAGGAGGGATTTGGCGTTCTTGTGGGGGGCGGCGGACCATCCATATACTCGCCCGTCACCGGGTACCCCACCGGTCCACTTCCCAGGGCATCGAAACCGGCGGCGCGCCGGACGGGGAGAAAGACGAGAGCGGGAAAACCGCCCTTCTCCACAGATGTGGATACCCCTGTGGAGAACGTCTTGGGAGTGGTCGAGAGCACGCGAGGGAGGACGTGGAAGCCCATCCGGCTGCAGAGAGTTGGGACCAGTTCCGTCAATCCCTCCGTTCCCGGGTGACACCAGTCACCTGGAGGACATGGCTCGAAGGTCTGTCCCCTCGCTCGATCGAGAGTGACGTGGTGCGCATACTCGTACCCAGCGAGTTTCATCTCCGCTGGGTCAACGAGAAGTACCGTCCCATCATCGAGGAGTCGGCTCACGCCGTCTACGGCGACGGCATCGCCGTCGAGATGGAGGCGAGCGACACCCCGCTCTTCGACAGCCCCACGGTCGAAGACGAGCCGGAGCCCGAGCCGCTTCCCTCGGCCGCCGTTCCGGCCGAGGCCGAAGACGACCAACTCGTACCCAAGTACTCGTTCGAGAACTTCGTGGTCGGGCCGTCGAACCGTTTCGCCCACGCCGCCGCACTGGCGATAGCCGAGCAGCCCGGCGGTCACTACAACCCCCTCTTCGTGTACGGGGGAGCCGGCCTGGGCAAGACCCACCTCCTCCAGGCCATCGCCCAACACTGTGCCGAACTGCATCCCCGCCTCGAGATCTGTTACCTGACATCTGAGGAGTTCTTCAACGGGTTCATCGACGGCATCCGTCGCAAGCGAATGGACGAGTTCAAGGCCCGGTACCGAGGCGTCGACATGTTCCTGCTCGACGACGTCCAATTCCTGGAGGGCAAAGAGCAGATCCTCGAGGAGTTCTTCCACACGTTCAACTCTCTCTACGAGGCGGGCAAGCAGCTCGTGTTCTCGTCGGATCGGCCACCGAAGAGCCTGTCCAGTCTGGAGGACCGCATCAGGAGCCGCTTCGAGTGGGGGCTCACGACCGACATCCAGCCACCCGACGTCGAGACCCGCCTCGCGATCCTGCGCAAGAACGCCGCTTTCGCTCCGGTCGAAGTACCCGAGCCGGTGCTCGACTTCATGGCGAACCGTGTCGTCGACAACATCCGCGAGCTCGAGGGCGCCCTGACCCGCGTGACCGCCTATGCCGCGTTGACCCATCAGCCCATCGATCTCGAGATGGCCGAGGACGTCCTCCAGGATCTCGGGCCGGCTCATGCCAACGTCCCCATCAGCCCGGGGCGCATCCTCGCCGCGGCTGCAGAGTCCTTTGGTGTGTCGATCACGGATCTCGAAGGCCCAAGTCGAAAGCAGCCCCTCGCCCGAGGACGTCAGGTCGCCATGTACATCTGTCGCGAGCTCACCGACCTCTCCCTGCCCAAGATCGGCCAGCTCTTCGGTGGCCGTGATCACACGACCGTCCTCCATGGCGTGAACAACGTCGCCAAGCTCATCAAGGAGGATCAACAGCTCTTCGATCGTGTCACAGCCCTGTTGCAAAGTCTGAGGAAATCATGACGATCCATCCACAGCCTGCTGCGGTCCGGCTCGGCCCTGGGGACGACACGGTCCCGCCGTCCACACCTTGTGCATCCCGCAATGAGGCGATGACCTGGGAGGACGCGCCGTTCTCCACAATCCACAACCCCTACTACTCCTACTCCTGATTCAAATGAAAGAGACAGTCGAAGAAGAGAAAGGGACACCCTGTGCGTATCAGAGCTGAGCGAGACGACCTGGTCGATGTGCTCGGCCGCGCCGGCAGGGCTGTGGGGGTTCGCTCACCCCGCCCGATCCTTCAGGGTGTGCTCGTCGACGTGCGCGGCAAGACGATGCATCTGACGGGCACCGACGAGAACGTGACCGTCCGCACCCACCTCGACGTCGAGGTGCTCGAAGAGGGGTCCACGGTCATCCCTGCACGGCTGGCCACCGAAGCGGTCCGCAAGATGCCCTCAGGGGCCGTCGTCCTCCACGCCGAGGGGGGCGAGGTCGAGATCACGGGCAACGGTCCCAAATTCCGATTCAGGGAGTCGGCCGTGGATGACTTCCCACGGCTCGGCGAACCCGATCTGACCGGAGCGATCAAGGTCGACGGGGACTCCTTTGTCGACGCGGTCAATCAGGTCGGTGTGGCCGCCTCCACCGACGATGCCCGGCCCATCCTGACCGGGGTGTACTTCGAGGGCGAAGAGGGCAAGCTCCGGCTCGTCTCCACGGATTCGTATCGGCTCGCGGTCCGCGATCTGCCTTCCGTGGAGGCCCATCTCTCCGGTCTGGTGCCGGTGCGGGCCCTCCGCGAACTGGGTCGCACCGTCGCCGGCCCCGATCTACAGATAGCCATCGGCGACCGCGAGGCGGCGTTCGCCACAGACCGCGGAACGCTCACGGCGCGGCTCATCGAGGGAACGTTCCCCAACTACCGGCAGCTGATCCCGGAGTCGTACCCCAATCGGTTGAGGATCGCTCGGGACGCCCTTCTCGATGCGATCGACCGGGCCTCACTGGTCGCGGAGGATCACATCCCGATCCGGCTCACACTCCAGACGGGCGGGGTCGAGTTGAGTGTGACCAGGCAGGATGTCGGCGGCGAGACCGAGCATGTCGAGGCCGAGTACTCGGGTGAGGAGATGACGATCGCCTTCAACAGCCGCTACCTCAACGACGGGGTCACCGCCGCCGAGGGCGAGGAGGTGACGCTCGACGTCATGGATCCACTCAAGCCCGGGCTCCTCCGCACCGGCGACGATGAGGACTTCCTCTACCTCCTGATGCCCGTCCGGTTGTAGGACATCGGAGCCTCATGCATCTCGCATGGATCGAGTTGCGCGACTTCCGGTCCTACCGGCAACTGATGTTCCGCCCCGATACGGGGATCAATGTCCTCGTCGGCCCCAACGGTGCCGGCAAGACCTCGGTGCTCGAAGGGATCGGATACCTCGCCACCCTGAGGTCCTTTCGCCGGTCGCCGGAGGGATCCCTCGTCCGCGAGGGCGCCGGAGCGGCCATCGTTCGTGGCGAGTTCTCAACCGGAACCGGCGGTGCCACCGTCGAGATAGAGACACCCGAGTCGGGTCGCCGGCGGGTGCTTCTCAACGGCAAGGGGGCGGCCAGCCGCGGCGACGTGGCAACCGTTACGGCAGTCGTGGCGTTCCTGCCCGACGATCTCGACCTCGTGAAGCGAGGCCCCTCCTATCGACGTGAATACCTGGATGACGTCGCCGCCCAGGCGTGGCCAGGCGCCGCCGCCGACCAGTCCGATCACGAGCGGGCGCTTCGACAGCGAAATGCCCTTCTACGCAAGGAGGGGAGGCGGGCCGACGAGGCCACGCTCGACGTGTGGGACGACCGGGTCAGCCGCCTGGGGGCGAAGGTGTTGGAGCGCCGGCTCACGGTTGCCGCACTCCTGGAGCCCGAGGTGGCGGGCCTCTACGACGAGATGGGGGAGGGCTCGGGCCGGTTCTCGTGGACCTATCAATCGAGCGGTCTCGGCGAACTCGAGGGGCTGGCGAGCGCCGATGCGTTGGCAGAACCCCTCCGACACGCGATGACCGCGGCCCGCCAGGACGACCTGGACCGTCGCACGACGACAGTCGGCCCGCATCGCGACGAACTGGTCGTGCAGATCGACGACAGGGATGCCCGCACCAGGGCTTCCCAGGGCGAGCAGCGGTCGATCTCCCTCGGGATGCGGATAGCAGCCTTCCGGGTGCTCACGGATCGCCGGGGATTCCGACCGGTGCTACTCCTCGATGACGTGTTCTCGGAGCTGGACGCCGATCGTGGAAAGCGGCTCGTCGGCCACCTGCCCGAGGCACAGGTGTTCGTCACGTCGGCGCGCGCCGAGGAGGTCCCGTTGGTGGGGACCAGGTGGACCGTCGGGGAGGGGAAGGTGGAGCGGGCGTGAGGACGACCGTGATCTCCCTGAGCGTGGCTGAGCGGGCGGCGGGCGACGGGCGGCGGGCGACGGGCACATGACCGACGACGGCCTGCGACCGATCGGCTCCGGTCTCGAGAAGATGTTGCGCGACCTCGGAATGCCCGAGACGATCGACGTCGCCGCCCTGGTCGACGACTGGCCGGCGATCGCCGGTGAGCCCTTCGGCTCGATGTCGACACCGGGCTCGTTCGGCGATGGGGTGCTCACCCTGATCGCCGACGACGGAGTGGCCGCCTCGCTCCTGAAGTATCGCGTGGGCGACCTGATCGGGAGGCTCGCGTCACGTTTTGGGGGCGGGGTCGTGACCTCGGTGCGGATTCGGGTGCGGGGACACAAAAAGGCCCTCTGACCTGGGGTTTTACCCCTTCGATGACCTGGGATTGAGGGGCATCCCGGCTATACTTACATCATTGTCAGTGCGGTCTCCGGTGGAGCCCGCGCGACCCGTCGAAGAGCCCGGCCCCGAGCCATCGGCCCGGCTCCGCGCGATAGGACGACTGAAGGAGACCCGTGGCCGTCAAGAACGCATCGTCGTACGAGGCAAAGGACATCACCGTCCTCGAGGGCCTGGAGGCGGTGCGAAAGCGCCCCGCCATGTATATCGGGTCGACGGGGCCGCGCGGCCTCCACCACCTCATCTGGGAGGTCGTGGACAACGCCGTCGACGAGGCGATGGCCGGTCACTGCACACGAATCGATGTCACCCTCCACTCGGACGGCGCGGTGACCGTCAAGGACAACGGCCGAGGCATCCCCGTCGACAAGCACGCCAAGACCAAGCTGCCGGCGCTCACCACGGTTCTGACCACGCTCCATGCCGGTGGGAAGTTCGAGCAGGGCGCCTACACAGTGTCCGGGGGCCTCCACGGCGTCGGGGTCTCGGTGGTGAACGCCCTGTCCGCCCACCTCGACGCCGAGGTGGTTCGGGACGGATTCACCTGGACCCAGTCGTTCGAGCTCGGCAAGCCCAAGGCGGCCCTCAAGAAGGGCAAGGCCGCCAGGCGCACCGGCACGACGATCCACTTTCAACCATCGCCGGAGATATTCAAGGAGACCGTCGACTTCGACTACGACATCGTTGCCGCCCGTCTCCGCGAGATGGCGTTTCTCAACAAGGGCCTCGAGATCAGGCTGACCGACGAGCGCACCGACCCGGCAACCAAGGACAGCTTCAAGTACACCGGCGGGTTGGTCGACTTCGTGAAGCACCTGAACGCCAAGCGAGAGCCGCTCCACGCCCATGTGATCTCGTTCGAGGACGTTGGCGACGACGCCGAGCTCGACCTGGCCATGCAGTGGACCGACGGGTACACCGAGAACGTCCTGACGTTCGCCAACAACATCAACACCCACGAGGGCGGCACCCACGAGGAGGGTTTCCGCAGGGCCCTCACCCGGGCGATCAACGACTTCGCCCGTGACCGCGGAGTCCTCAAGGAGAAGGACGAGAACCTGATCGGTGAAGACATCCGCGAGGGCCTCACTGCGATCGTCTCCGTCAAGGTCCGTCAACCCCAGTTCGAGGGTCAGACGAAGACGAAGCTGGGGAACACGGAGGTCCGGTCGTTCGTCGAGGTGGCGATGAACAAGCTGCTCCCCGAGTGGCTCAACCGGTACCCGGGTGAGGCGCGTCAGATCGTCGACAAATGCATCACTGCGTCTCGGGCGCGAATGGCGGCCCGGGCCGCACGCGACCTCACCCGTCGCAAGAGCCTCCTCGAGTCGTCCGGCCTGCCCGGGAAGCTCGCAGACTGCTCGTCGCGCGATCCCAAGGAGAGCGAGTTGTTCATCGTCGAGGGTGACTCGGCCGGCGGCTCGGCCAAGCAGGCCCGGAACAGCGAGTTCCAGGCGATCCTCCCCATCCGGGGAAAGATCATCAATGTCGAGAAGGCCCGCCTCACCAAGGTCCTTCAGAACAATGAGATCCAGGCGCTGATCACCGCGATCGGCACCGGGATCGGTGAGGAGTTCGACCTGGAGAGAGCCCGCTATCACCGCATCGTGATCCTCACCGACGCAGACGTGGACGGCGCTCACATTCGGACGCTGCTCCTCACATTCTTCTTCCGGCACATGCCCCATCTGATCGAGAACGGTTACGTGTACATCGCCCAACCGCCGCTGTATCAGGTGAAGGCCGGCAAGGAGGAGGCGTGGGTGTACTCGGACGCCGAACTGGAGGAGGTCAAGAAGGGGCTCAACGGCAAGAAGCCCTCGATCCAGCGCTACAAGGGGCTCGGCGAGATGAACGCCGGACAGTTGTGGGACACGACGATGGACCCCGAGCAGCGGGTGCTGCTGTCGGTCGGCGTCGAGAGCGCCAGCCTCGCCGACGACATCTTCCAGACCTTGATGGGTGACGACGTGGAGGCGAGGCGCACCTTCATCCAGCGGAACGCCAAGGATGTCCGCTTCCTCGACTTCTAGGTGGTGAGTTCGTGACGGACGACCAGTCAGCACGGATCGAACTGATCGACATCGAGCAGGAGGTGAAGGCCTCCTTCCTCGAATACGCAATGTCGGTGATCGTGGCCCGCGCCCTCCCCGACGTGCGCGACGGCCTCAAGCCCGTGCACCGGCGGATCCTCTTCTCGATGTACGACTCCGGCAGCCGGCCGAACCAGCCCTTCCGGAAGAGCGCTCGCGTGGTCGGCGACGTCATGGGTTGGTTCCACCCGCACTCGGGTGATGCCATCTACGACGCGATGGTGCGCCTGGGCCAGGACTTCGCCAGCCGTTATCCACTCATCCAGCCACAGGGGAACTTCGGTACCGTCGACGACCCGCCGGCTGCCATGCGGTACACCGAGGCCCGCCTCGAGGCCCTGGCGATGCACATGCTCGACGGGATCGACGAGGACACCGTCGACTTCGAGGACAACTACTCCGGCGAGCGCACCGAGCCGACCGTCCTTCCCGGACGGTTCCCCAACCTGCTCGCCAACGGTTCGACAGGCATCGCCGTCGGCATGGCGACCAACATCCCCCCACACAACCTCGGTGAGGTCATCGACGCCACGCTCCACCTCATCGACAACCCGGATGCCACGGCCGAGGAGCTCCTCGAGTTCGTCAAGGGGCCCGACTTCCCGACCGGCGCGTACATCGTGGGCCAGAAGGGGGCCCGGGAGGCCCTCCTCACCGGCAAGGGTTCGGTCAAGATGCGCGCCGTCACCGAGGTCGTCGAGCTCCGCAAGGGACGTACCGGCATCGTGGTGACCGAGATCCCGTACCAGGTGTCGCGCGACCGGATCATGGAGAAGATCGCCGACCTCGTGCGCGACAAGAGGATCACCGGCATCGCCGATCTCCGCGACGAGACCGACCGGGGCGGTACCCGCCTGGTCATCGAGTTGAAGCGCGACGCGGTGCCCCAGGTGGTGCTGAACCAACTGTTCAAGAACACCCAACTGCAGGACAACTTCGGGGTCAACATGGTGGCCCTTGTCGATGGGGTGCCTCGAACGCTGAACATCGCCGAGATGGTCGGCTACTACGTCGACCACCAGATGGATGTGATCGAGCGGCGTACCCGGTACCGGCTCGACAAGGCCGAAGCCCGGGCTCACATCGTCGAGGGCCTCCTCATCGCGCTCGACAACATCGACGAGGTCGTAAAGATCATCCGGGGGTCGGAAGACACCGATGCTGCTCGGACCGCCTTGATGAAGAAGTTCAAGCTCAGCGAGATCCAGGCGACCCACATCCTGGACATGCCTCTGCGGCGCCTCACGGCGTTGGAGACCGGCAAGCTGCGTGAGGAGCACGAAGAGCTCCAGAAGCTGATCAAGTACCTTCAGGGCCTCCTCAAGAGCCCCGCGAAGCGGCGCAAGCTGATCGGAACAGAGCTGAAGGAGATTCGGGAGAAGTTCGCCGACGAACGCCGCAGTGTGTTCATTCCCGACGACGGCGACATGACCCTCGAGGACCTCATCGCCGACGAGGAGATCGTTGTCACCGTCACGGCGAACGGGTACGTCAAGGCGGTCAATGCCTCGGCGTACAAGCGGCAGGGGAGGGGCGGCCGTGGGGTCAAGGCCGAGAACCTGCGCGAGGACGACGTCATCGAGCAGGTGGTCCACACGACCGCCCACGCCTACCTGCTCTTCTTCACCAACAAGGGCAAGGTCTATCGGATCAAGGCGCACGAGATCCCGCGTAAGGACCGGACCGCCAAAGGGGTGCTCGCCCAGTCGGTGATGCCGCTCGGCCCGGAGGAGTCGATCGAGGCCGTCGTCGACACTCGGGACTACGAGACCGCGCGATACCTGGTCATCGGCACCAAGCAGGGGCAGGTCAAGAAGACCAAGTTCTCCGAGTACGACAGCCGCAACAGCACCCTGATCGCCATCAAGCTCAACGATGGCGACGAGGTGGTCGCGGTGCGCACCACCTCGGGCAAGAACGACATCCTGATGTTCACCGAGCAGGGGCAGGGGATTCGCTTCAAGGAGAGCGATATCCGGGCCATGGGGCGCGACACGATGGGTGTGCGTGGGATCCGGCTCCGCGAGGGCGACCAGGTGGTGTCGGCGGCGAGCACCGACGAGGGCGACGAGGTCCTCCTGCTCACCACCGGGGGGTACGGCAAGCGCGTGAAGATGTCAGAGTTCCGTCGCCAGAATCGCGGCGGAGTGGGCGTCAAGGCGATCAAGCTCACCCGGGTCCGCGGCACGCTGGTGGCGGCGCGGGCGGTCACCCCGGGCACGGAGATCTTCGTCACGTCCTCCGACGGCATCGTGATCCGCACGGCCGCCGACAAGATCAGCCGCCAGAAGCGCGACTCGACCGGCGTGAAGGTCATGAACGTGTCCGAGACCGGCGCGGTCACGGCGTTCGCCCCGGTGCCTGCAGAAGAGTTGGAGGGCGAGTAGGCCTAGCTGGCCTCGCTGCGCTCGAATTGGCAATTGGCAATTCGCAATACGCAATACGACGGAGGGTTCGACACGTCAGGACGCGCTCGGTCGTATTGCGTATTGCGCCGAGGGACGCGTGGGGCGCGAGTCGAGATGCCTTGAGGGGCGCTTTGGCGCGAGCCGCGGGACTTGCGTATTGCGGCAGGACGGCCGCTGCCGGCCGACCCATCGACCATCACCCCCGAAACAGGCGTTCCCCGGTAACGTAACCGGCGTCTCCTCAGGAGCCCCGCATGGCCGTCCAGCGAGTGCGGCGAGTCATTCGAAAGATCGACCCGTGGACCGTCCTCAAGGTCACACTGGTGTTCAACGCCATCATGGCGCTGGTCTTCGTGCTGGGAACCGTGATCTTCTGGTCGATCTTCGTGAACGCCGGGATACCCGAGCGAATCAACGATCTCGCGCTCCTCATCGGCATCGAGAACGGGATCAACCTCGAAGGGGCGGTCTACTTCCGGATCGTCCTGCTGCTCTCGATCATCGGCACGATCCTGATGACGGGCTTCTTCACGCTCGGAGCCGTGGTCTACAACCTCATCTCCGACCTTGTCGGCGGTGTCGAAGTGATCGTGCTCGAAGAGACGCTCGGGACCCGGGCGGTGCCCCGGCTGGCGCGGCCACCGGCAGCGAGGGGTCCCGGACGGAGGGGGATCCTTCCCACGGTCCGTTCGGCGCTGTCGCCGAAAGCCGATGGCGAAGCCGACAAGACCTCCGAGAAGACGACGGCGGACAGCAGCGCTCCACCCACGGAGCCGGACGTCCCCGAAGTCGAGCGGACCGGGACCTAGACCGCCGGCGAAGGCCGAGCGGGACGGGTCTCCGTCCGTGTCCGGCCTCAGCCCGACGAGTAGGCCGCGACCTCGAGACCAACGCGCAGCGCCGCGTCGAGATACATCTCGGGATGGTCGCCGGGACGGTGAACTCCGGGCGGGATGGAACCTTCGGCCACGACGATGGCTCCGGCGGCCAGAGCCAACCCTTCGAGGTGCATGCGGAGATCGGCGATCCCGACCACCCTCTGGACCGGCTCACCGTCCGCGGCGCCGGAGACCGTCGCGGAGGCGCCTGCCCATTCGCCCTCGATCGGCACCTCGATCCGTGTCGTCTCGTTGGTTCGCTCGGCTGCCTCGCCCCACCGTGCTCCAACCGGGTCCGGGAAGGCGACCGCCTCCCCCTTCCGGAGAGGCTTGCCGGGGACGGTCCAGGCCGCGGTGGTCTCCGTCACCCGATCGGTGCGCGCCACTTCGTGGGCGGCCAGCGATTCGGCGATCCCCGAGACGTTCGCCCCTGTCAGGAGCGTCAGACCGGAGTCGGTGAAGCGGGCTGCGATTTCCGGATCGATCTCGTCGGCGGTGACCACGCAGGAAATCCCGTCGTCGGCGGCGATCCCTGCGAGACCGGAGGCGGCATCGGTGTCGTCGGTCACCAGCGGATCGAAGCCGTCGAGCTCCCGGATCACGATGGTGCGGCGGTCCTCACGGCGTCGACCCTGATGCCCGTAGAGACCGAGAGCGATCAGGTCGCGCTCGCCGAGGAGGACCAGCCCGGCACGCCGGCCTACCTCTCCCACCGAATGCAGGGCGATCCTCATGGATGGGACGCCCATCGAGCACGAGGCATCAGACGGGCTCCCACGTTCCCTCGTCCGGAGGTGGTTCCACCGGGCGACGCCGGAACAGGGCCACTGCCGCAGCGGCGGCGAGGGTCGCGACGAGGATCTGGACTGCGCGTCGAGGCATGGGCCGAGTGTACGGGCCCGAGTCCGGAACCTCAGAAGAGCAGGATCGTGAGGCGGGTGAAGAGCCCGTTGACCGAGATGCCGAAGGCCGTCACCGCCGCGAAGGCGACGATCGCGATGAGGGCGATCATCAGGCCGTATTCGACCATTGTCGCTCCGCGTTCATCCTGAAGACGCTGCAGCATGTCTTCCTCCATGGCACACCATCGGCCGCCGGCACTGAGAACTTGAGCGGCTCCGCCTTGGCCGTGCCGGGGCGCTCATCGGGCTTTTCGTGGCAATGGAGGGCAGATCGCCGATTGCCGCCCGACCCCATCAGGCCCTACTCTTCACTTCACCGGAGAATTCTCCGGTGACTCGGTGGACAGCGAAGTCCGGTTGGAATCCGGCACTGTCCCGCAACCGTGAAGCCCTGGCCGCAGGGACGAGTCGGGACGCCTGGCATCGGGTCGGATTTGGACGCCTTCGGAGGAAGGGTGGCCAGCCGACCGGCTCTCCACACCTCCTTCTCGGACTCGAGGAGGTTCTTTCATGAAGGGGCTCTACCGCCTTCTTCTCGCCCTCACCCTGGTCGTGGGCGCATGCGGCGACGATTCGGCCGCAACGACGACCGCCCCACCCGACGCCGGGTTCCCGGTGGTGGTGCGCGGCGTCACGATCGACGATCGCCCCGAGCGAATCGTGTCGGGGTCCGCGACCCACACCGAGATCCTGTTCGCGCTCGGTGCGGGTGACCGGGTGGTCGCCGTGGACATGTTCTCCAACTTCCCGGCGGCGGCTGCGTCCCTGCCGGCATTCGACTCGTTCAACGCCAGTGTCGAGGCCATCGCCGAGTTCGAGCCTGACCTGGTGATCCTCTCCTTCGATCCAGGTGACGTGGTGGACGGGCTCACCGCCCTCGGCATTCCCGTGATCCTGTTCGCCCCGCCCGGCCCGGCGAACCTCGACGACGTCTATGAGGAGTGGCGTGACGTCGGCGCCGCCGTGGGGATGACGGATGTGGCCGAGATCCTCGTGGAGGACGCCCGGTACGAGATAGCGGACATCGTGGCTCAGGTGCCCACCTATGTCAGGCCGTTCACCTATTACCACGAGCTCGACCCGACCTACTTCAGCATCGGCTCGGACACCTTCCTCGGCTCGATCTACGGGATGCTGACGATGGTGAGCATCGCCGACGAGGCCGGTGGCGGGTTCCCGCAACTCTCGGCGGAGTTCATCATCGACGCCGACCCCGACTTCATCTTCCTCGCCGGCGGCGAGACCGCCGATGACGTGGCGGCTCGTCCCGGATGGTCGGAGATGACGGCGGTCGAGAGCGGGCGGATCGTCGAGCTGGATCTCGACCTCGCCTCGCGGTGGGGACCGCGCATCGTCGGCCTGGTGGCGTCGATCGCTCGCGAGGTCCACGGAGTGGGCGCCTGAGCACCACGTCGCGTCGGCTACCGCTGCGCGCCCTCGCCGGCTCGGGGGGGCTGCTGCTCGTCGCCCTCGCCGCCGGTGTGCTGATCGGCCCGGCGTCGTTGGATCCGGGTCGGGTATTGCTCGAATTGCTCGACCGACTCCCGCTGGTCTCGATCGACAGCGGTCTCGACACACGTTCGGCGGCGATCGTGTGGGAGCTGCGACTGCCGCGGGCCATGCTGGGCGCGCTGGTGGGCGCCACGCTCTCGGTCGCCGGCGGCGCCTACCAGGGGGTGTTCCGCAACCCGTTGGCAGATCCGTATCTCCTCGGCGTCGCCGCCGGCGCCGGGCTTGGGGCGACGCTGGTCATCGTGACGGTGGGCTCCGGCTCGGCGGTGGTACCTCTGGCCGCCTTCCTCGGCGCGGTCGCCGCCGTGGCCGCGGCGTACGCGTTGGGGGCGGCCTCGGGCGGTAGGCGCAGCGGGGTCACCCTGATCCTCGCAGGGGTGGCGGTGGCGGCGTTCCTTACTGCGGCGCAGACCTTCGTGCAGCAGCAGCACGCCGACTCGATCCGCGAGGTGTATTCGTGGATCCTGGGCCGCCTGGGAACCGCCGGCTGGTCGGAGGTGGCGCTGATGGCTCCGTATGCGGCCGTCTCGATCGTGGTGATCCTGTTCCACCGGCGGCTGCTGGACATCCTCGCCGTGGGCGAAGAGGAGGCCCGCTCGCTCGGAGTTCGTCCCGAGCGGGTCCGTGTCGCCGTCGTGATCGCCGCCACCCTTGGCACGGCCGGCGCGGTGGCGGTGAGCGGCCTGATCGGGTTCGTGGGGATAGTGGTGCCGCACACGGTGCGCCTCCTGGTCGGCGCCTCGTACCGCTCGATACTTCCGATCTCGGTGATCGGCGGCGCGGCCTTCCTGGTGCTCGCCGACCTCGTCGCCCGGACCGCGCTCGGCCCGTCGGAGATCCCCATCGGCGTCGTCACCGCCTTCGTGGGCGGGCCGTTCTTCCTGCTGGTGCTGCGGACGTCGCGGAAGGCGCTCTCGTGACGCGGCTGGAGGCATCGGGGGTCACGGTCCGCTACAACGGAAGGGTCGCGGTCGACGGCGTCGAAATGACCGTCGCCGTGGGGGAGTGGGTGGCGCTCATCGGGCCGAACGGCGCCGGGAAGACATCGCTGCTGAGGGCCATGGCGGGGATCGTCGAATACTCGGGCACCATCGCCATCGACGGAGTCGATGCGACCTCGCTGCCGCGGCGCCGTGCCGCCCGGATGGTGGCCCTGGTCCCCCAGCAGCCCACCCTTCCCGATGGTATGACGGTGCTCGACTACGTGCTCCTGGGCAGGACGCCTCACCTGGGATATCTCGCCGTCGAGACCGATGCCGACATCGATGTTTCCCGGGACGCACTCGCCCGCCTGGATGCCGCCGACCTGGAGGCACGGCGACTCGGGGAGTTGTCCGGCGGGGAGCGTCAACGGGTGGTCCTCGCTCGGGCCCTGGCCCAGGAGTCGTCGGTGCTGCTCCTCGACGAACCCACCGCCGCCCTGGACGTCGGCCACGGTCAGCAGGTGCTCGACCTCGTCGACGAGTTGCGCCGGGAGCGCGGGATCAGCGTGGTCGCCGCGGTCCACGATCTGACCCTTGCCGCCCAATACGCCGACCGCCTGGCCCTCATGGACGGCGGTCATATCGTGGCCGAGGGGTCACCACAGGCCGTGCTGACCGAGGAGTCGATCCGGAGGTTCTCAGGAGCGAGAGTGTCGATCGTCACCGGGCCCGGGGGAGAGGTCGTCGTGGTTCCGAGAAGATGATCGTCGCCCGTTTCCCGTTTCCCGTTGCCCGTGCAGTGGGCTGATTCCTCTACGCCACAGCGTCGTAGATCGACCCCACCGCGTAGGCCAGCCCGGCGCCGACGGCGGCGATCGCAATGTTCTCCAGGCCGCTGGTCACCGGGTTCTTGAGCGTTGTCATCGCCTTGAGCACGCCCACGAAGAAGAGGGCGATGCCGGATCCGATGCCGGCGATGAGCACACCCATACCCGTGGAGTCGACGAAGGCGAAGGGAAGCACCGAGGGGAGGGCCCCGGCGACGAACAGCACTCCGGAGAAGAAGGCAGCCCGATACGGGCTGCGACGCTCTTCCTCCACGACGGCGAACTCGAGGGCCATCATCACGCGGATGAAGGTGTCGTCGTCGGCATCGAGGGCGGCGACGACGTCCTCGACCTGCTGGGGCGGCAGGCCCATGTCGCCGAACATCTCCCGGACCTCGTCCTTCTCCGTCTCCCGGTGGTACTTGAGGTGCTCGCGCTCGAGCTCCTCCTCGCGGTCGAAGACCTCCTCCTGGGACTTGGTGGCGATGTACTCGCCGGCGGCCATCGAGATCGCTCCGGCCAGACCGCCGGTGATCCCGGCGAGCAGGACCTCACGGGTGCCGAGGCCACCGCCCACCACGCCCACCACGAGGAGGAAGATGGAGACCAGCCCGTCGTTCACCCCGAGGACGATGTCGCGCATGTACTGGCGCGTCGGCCCGACATGCGGTCTGTAGGGAGGAATCTCTTCCGCGTCGATGGTCTCCACGAGTGCGATTGTACGGCGAGACGGTCTTGTGCCGGCCGGCGCATCATCTCGACCCGGGGACCCGGTAGCCTGCCGATGTTCCATGCGTCGGCTCGTGGTGATTCTGATCGCGCTTTCGGTCGCGGTGCCTGCCGTGGCGCTGGCCGGTGAGGTCGACGCGCCCGAACCACCGCCACCACGATCGCTCTCCGAGTTGACGAACCTGGTCGAGGACTACATCGACGCCTTGACCGAGGTCCGCTCCTTTGCCCCCTGGGATCGACCTGCGCAGCGATCGCGGCTGATCGTCGAAGCCGATCTGTTCATCGGGACGATTCGGGCGGAAGCGATCAGGTACGTCGACACGTCGGTGCCCGAACCGGTCAGAACCGTCATCAACGACCTGCAGCGGACCGCCCGGGTGACCGATGTGTTCGCGGCCGTCAATGCCGCTGGTGCCGATCCAGTGACGACGTGGATCGGCCAGGAGGCCGGGCTGGCCCTGGTTTCGCTGCGGCACGCAATCGCCCGCCTCCGGTCGATCACCGAAGGGTTGGTGCCAGATCGCGTGTGCCCGGTGACCGGCGATCAGGTCTACTTCGAGGACGATTGGGGGGACGATCGTCCCGGCGAGCGGACCCACAAGGGCACCGACCTCCATTCTCCGCGCCGGACACCCGTGCAGGCGATCGAGTCAGGTGTCGTCGTCCAGGCAAACTGGCACCGGGCCGGGGGACGCCAGATCTACATTCGGGCCGACGCGACCGGCGACGTCTACTACTACGCACACCTGGACTACTGGGCCAAATGGATCTGGACGGGCACGCGGGTCGAGGCGGGGGACATCATCGGCCTGCTCGGATCGTCGGGCAACGCCGACTCTCCACATCTCCACTTCGGCTGGATGCCGGGGTCGGGGCGGGTCGATCTCGAGAACCTGCAGAACGCGTACCCGCTGCTGCTCGAGATCTGCAGGTAGGGGGTGTCCGCCTTCGGCGGCCACCGCGATCGCGACTCGCAAGTGGCCATGCAACCGGCGGATTCTCGGGTCCTTGCCCATGGCCGCTTGCCACATGGCCGTCAGGCCAGTCGCGAATTGGTGATTGCCGATCACCCCCGCGCGGGGCGAGGCTCCTAGACCCGATCGGCGATCAGCAACCACCAGAGCCATGCGGCGAGCGGGGCCTCGATCACGAGGGGGATGGGCCATTGGTGGGCGTCCCCGGCGAGGGCGAGGAAGCCGGCCGTCGCCGCCACAGTCGCCACCAGGGCTGCCGACAACATGACCGGTCGTTGCATCATCGACGCCGGCCACCGGGATGCCGCGGCGAACAGCAGACCGAACACGATCAGGGCGCCTCCCGTGGCGCGCGTCCAGGGACCGCCGGCGGTGCCGCCGCCGGCACCCACGACCCACACGGCGAAGCCGGGCGCGATCGCCAGTGCCGTCCCCATCGTGATAGTGGAGACGGCACTGGCCTTCAGCGAGCTCGCCGCAGAGAGCGGACGAACCCTCCGTCGCGCATGCTCGGTTCCATGGGAGGTGTCAAGCACACGTCCAGCCTCCCTCCGGGCGGCTCACCCCGTCAGGGTCACTCTCCTTTTTCGCCCATCGTCGATGGATGCACTACTCGTCGCCCATTTTGCCCATGCATCTCCCTTTTCCTCCGGGAGGCCCACCACGCCGAAGTACCCCGCCACCCTGCTTCGGGGGCCTAGGTTGGGCGTGTGAGTTTCGGCCAGACCGACATCGACCTGGAGGGCCTGACCGTCCAGGACTGGATCACCGGCGCGGTGATCGTGGGTGTCACCATCGTGCTCGCAATAGCGGTCCGGCGGTTGACGTCGCGCATCCTGAGGCGTGTCGACA
>DATHSA010000048.1:0-9510 GCA_035464675.1 Acidimicrobiia bacterium | reverse complement strand
ATCTCTCCCCGGTCACGAGCCCCAGCCGGCTGTTGCCGCCGACCTGCCACCATTGATCCGTGGCCAAGATCAAGGAGCATGCGGTCGCCCTCTTCGGGCGGGCGCGTGAGGCCGGATTGTCGCTGCCGGCGGCGGCGGTGTCCTACAACGCCTTCCTCGCCCTCGTGCCCCTCGTGCTCGCCCTGCTCGGAGTGGCCTCGATGATCGGCCAGTCCGAGGCGGCCGTGGTTCGAGTGGAGCGAGCGCTCGAACCGGTCGTGCCCGGGTCGGTCGTCCAATTCATCGTCGACCTCATGCGTGAGTCGGGCGACCGGGTCGGCGGGAGCGGGCCGGTCCTGATCGTGGTGTCGGCGCTGGTCGCCCTGTTCCTGGGCTCCCGAGCAGTGGTGGCGCTGCAAAGGGCCGTGGCCTCGGTGGACCACCAGTCCGAGGCGCGCCAGGGCGTCTCGATCCGGCTCACCGCGGCGGCACTGACGGTGGCGGGGGGCCTGGCCCTGCTGATCACCTCGGTGCTGCTGGTCGCCGGACGGGAGACCTTCGCATTCCTCGCTCATCTGACCGGATTCAGCCCCCTCGACGAGTTGTGGGCGTGGCTGCGCGTGCCGGTCTCGGCCCTCGGGCTCTTTGCGTTCCTGATCGCCTTCTATCACTTCGGGCCCCCCCGGCCGCTGGACAGGTCGTGGATCGCCGCCCTGGTCGCCACCGTCGTGGCCGTGCTCGGGAGTGTCGGGTTTGGCCTGTACCTGTCGCTGTCTCCCGACCTCGGGCCGACCTTCGGAACGCTCGGGGCGGTGGCCGTGGCCCTCGTATGGATGTATGTGGGAGCGATGGCGATACTCCTCGGTGCGGTGGTGGCCACATACGTCAGAGATGAGATGGCCAGCCCCCACCCGCAGCTCGAGATCCAAGCCGACGGCTCATGACCTCAGGCATGCAGGAGTCCGAGGCTCGCGCCGGATTCCAGCTCCTGACCCGGACGATCAAGCGATACCGCCGCGACCTCGCCCTGGCCATCTCGGGGGCGCTCCTGTGGATGGCGATGACGGTTGCCGTGCCCTACCTGGTGAGCCGTGTGGTCGACCACGCGATCCTCGGCGATCGCGGCGACGATCTGGGCCTGCTGGTCGGGCTCCTTCTGGGCGCCGGCGTCCTGCTGGGGATCGGCATAGGGGTCCGCCGCTACTACGGGTTCAAGGTCTCGTACCGGGCCGAGACCGACCTCCGCAACCGGATGTTCGAGCACATCCAGCGGCTGGCCTTCTCCTTCCACGACGTCACCAGCACCGGTGAGCTCATGGCCCGCGCGTCGAGCGACCTCTCCCAGGTGCGCCTCGTCTACGCGATGACGCCCATCACGCTGGCCAACATCGGGATGTTCCTGGCCGTCACCACGATGCTGATCGTCCTCGACCCGATCCTCGGCCTGGTGACCTCCTTGACCGTGCCGTTGGTGTTGTTCCTGGCCCGGCGGTACGCGCACCGGGTCATCAAGCTGTCGTTCGACGTCCAACAGCGGCTCGCCGATCTGAGCCATGTCGTCGAGGACTCGATCGGCGGCATCCAGGTGATCAAGTCCTATGGCCAGGAGGATCAGGAGCGCGGCAAGCTCGACGACGCGGCAGAGCGGATCTTCGACCGGGCGACGCGTCTGGCGCGCATCAGGGCTGCCTTTGCGCCGCTCTTCGAGATGGTTCCGTCGTTCGCCAACGTCGCGGTGCTGCTGCTGGGCGGGCTTCGCGCGGTCTCGGGCGACATCACACTCGGCGAGTTCGTGGCGTTCACCCAGTACCTGGCGTTGTTGAACTTCCCGCTCCGCATCACGGGGTGGTTCTTCGCCCAGGTGCCCCGGGCGACTGCGGCGGCGACACGGATCCAGACGCTGCTCTCCCAGGCCCCCGAGATCGCCGGACCCACGACGGCGACGGCGATTCCGCCCGGCAGGGGAGAGGTTCGATTCCACGACGTCTCGTTCTCCTATCCGGGCGGGTCGGTCGTGCTCGACGGCGTGGACCTCACCATCCCCGGGGGGAGCTCGGTGGCGCTGGTCGGCGCCACCGGCTCGGGCAAGACGACCATCGCCCACCTGGTGCCTCGCTTCCGCGACGTCGACGCCGGGGCGATCACCCTCGATGGGCTCGATGTGCGGCAGATCGACCTGGACGAGCTCCGTCGTGAGGTTGCGGTGGTCTTCCAGGAGACCTTCCTGTTCTCGGCATCGGTGCGGGAGAACATCGCCTTCGGCGATCCCGGCGCCTCGGACGAGCAGATCCGGCTGGCGGCACGTCTCGCCCAGGCGCACGACTTCATCTCGGCGCTGCCCGATGGTTACGACACGGTGGTGGGCGAGCGCGGCCACTCGCTGTCGGGCGGTCAGCGCCAGCGGGTGGCCCTCGCCCGGGCGGTGCTGCGCGACCCCAGGGTGCTGATCCTCGACGACGCCACCTCGTCGGTGGACGCCATTGTCGAGGCGGAGATGCTGGCCGCTCTCGAGCAGGTGATGAAGGGCCGCACCACGATCATCATCGCCCACCGGACCTCCACGCTCGCCATCGTCGACCAGGTGGTCTTCATGGACGAGGGGAAGATCGTGGCCACCGGCCCCCACCGGGACCTGCTGGCGACGGTGCCTAGATACGGCGAGGTCCTCGCCCAGGAGGAGGCGAGGACATGACGGCGCCGGGGCCCCCCAGCGGAAAGCTGATGCGGCGGGCGGCGCGCCTCGGAAAGGGCCTCGGCCGCGCGCTGCTCGGATCGACGATCGCCACCGTCATCGCCACCCTGGCCCGGGTGCTCGGACCGATCGCCATCAAGACGGGCATCGACGACGGGATCGTCGTCGGCGACCGCAGCACGATCTATCTTGCGACCGCGGTCTTCACCGGCCTGCTGATCACCCAGTACGTGTCGCAGCGGATCGCCCAGTACGCCGTCGCCTTCCTGGGGGAGCGTTACCTTCAGATCCTCCGTTCGCGGGTGTTCTCTCACCTGATGCGGCTGGACATGGCCTTCTACGGCAGGTCCAAGGCCGGGGTCCTCGTGAGCCGGATGACCAACGACATCGAGTCGGTCCAGGACTTCGCCGAGGAGGGTGCGGTGACCCTTGTCACCAATCTGCTCACCCTCATCGGGGTGACCGTGGCGATGGTGCTCGTCGATCCCGCGGTCGCCGGCCAGGTGCTGCTTCTGATCGTGGTGCTCGTCGGTCTGTCGTGGATGTTCCAGCGGTTTGCAGGAAGGGCGTACCGAGAGGTGCGCGAGCAGATCGGGCGGGTGCTCGCCACCCTGCAGGAGGGCATCACCGGGGTACGTGTGGTGCAGGCCTTCACACGTGAGCGCGAGCAAGCGGGCGCTTTCGGGAGTGTCAACGAGGACTACTTCGAGGCGAACATGAACACGGCGCGCGCCGTCGCGTGGTACTTCCCGGCCGTGGCGTTCCTCCGCATCGCCGGGTACGGGATCGTCCTCTACTTCGGCGGCCGCCGGGTGATCGCCGGGGACCTCTCGTTCGGGACGCTCGTCTCACTGCTGTTGTACCTCGACTGGTTCTTCCAGCCGATCATCAACCTCTCCCAGGTCTACAACCAGATGCAGTCGGCGGCGGCGGCATTGAACAAGCTGTTCCGGCTCCTGGACACGCCGCCGGCCGTCGACGACGCTCCCGACGCCGTCGACCTCCCCGGGCCCCTCGATGGCGAGGTGAGGCTCGATGGCGTCTCCTTCGGGTACGAGCCAGACCTGCTGGTGGTGGAGGATGTCGATCTTCTGATCGCTCCAGGTGAACGCGTCGCCATCGTCGGGGAGACGGGTGCCGGGAAGTCGACCCTTGCCCGGCTGGTGCTGCGGTTCTACGACCCGGTCGAGGGGACGGTGGTGCTCGACGGGCACGACCTGCGGACGATGACCCTCGAGTCCCGCGCCCGTCATGCGGTGCTGATCCCTCAGGAGGGGTTCCTCTTCAACGGGACGCTTCGGGACAACCTCGGCTACGCGCGTCCCGGGGCATCCGACGACGAGCTGTGGGAGGTGTGCCGCGCGATCGGGATCGAGGAGTGGGTGCGTGAACTGCCCGAGCGGTTCGACACGCTGGTCCGCGAGCGCGGCAGTCGTTTCTCCGCTGGGGAGCGGCAGCTCGTCGCCCTGGCCCGGGCACTCCTGGTCGATCCGGCGGTGATCGTCCTCGACGAGGCGACGGCGAACCTCGACCCCGAGACCGAGTCGAAGGTCGAGCAGGCCCTGTCGACCCTGTTGGAGGGGAGGACTGCCATCGTGATCGCCCACCGGCTCAGGAGCGCCGAGCGCGCCGACCGTGTGGTGATGATGGACGCCGGCCGGGTCATCGCCGTCGGGTCCCACGACGACCTGGTTCGCGCCAGCGATGCCTACGGACAGCTCGTCCGGGTGTGGGAGCGCGGGATCCTGCGCTGATCCCAACCTGGCGGGAGTCGCCGTGACGGCGTTCTCAGGTCACGGGATCACCATCAACCGTCCGGCGGTGAGCCGTTCGCCCTGCGCCAACGAGAGGATCGATGCCGCGGCTTCCTCGAGCGGGGTCTCCTCTATCGCTGGAGCCCGGAGCCGGCCGTCCGCCAGTCCGGCGAGTATGGCGTCGACGTCGCCGGGAAGGCTGCCGTAGGAGCCGGTGAGGGTGTACTCGTTGTTCGACCACAGCACGGGGGGCAGCGTTGTGATCGGCTCGATCCCCACCCCGACGGCGACGGCGACACCGCCGGGTCGGAGGCTCTTGACGGCTGCGTCGACCGTGGACGCCTGGCCCACGAACTCCAGCGCCTTGTCGGCTCCGCCTCCGGTGAGCAGCTTGACCGCACGCCCCAGAGACTTCCGCTCCTCCACGAGGATCACCTCGTCCGCCCCGAATCGGCGAGCATCCTCCAGCCTCTTCGGATCGGTGTCCGCGGCGATGACGGGGCTCGCGCCGGCGCCGCGGGCGATCTGCACCGCGTAGCCGCCGAGGCCGCCGACACCGATGATCGCGACGGCGTCGCCCGGCGCGACGCCCGCCCGGCGCGTGACCGCGTGCCAGGCCGTGGCACCGGCGTCGACCGCAGTGGCGGCGTCGGTGGCGGAGACGCCCTCCGGGCGGTGGATCAGCATGTCCGGCCGAACCGCCACCAGATCGGCGAGGCCGCCATCGATATCGATGCCCATGACCTCCGATCGCTCGCAGAGGTTGGGCCGCCCTTCCCGGCAGCGCGGGCACACGCCGCAATGCCCGCCTGCAAGCACGAGGACCTCGGTTCCTTCCGGCCACTCCTCGCTCTGCGATCGCGCGACGACTCCGGCGATCTCGTGACCGAGCGTGATGGGCGTGTACGCCGTGCGCGCCGACCCATCGAGGAAATGAACATCGGACCCGCAGACGCCGCAAGCCGAGACCCGGACCACGACGTCCGCAACCGGGTCTGGGACCTGCTCGAGGCGCAGGTCTGAAGGTCCGTGGAACCGGAGAGCGCGCACGGCGGTGAGGCTAGGGGAGGCGACCCGGCTCCGATCGCTCGTCTTCGCGGTGACTAGCCAGTCCGCTGATCGGAAATGGTCCTCCCCGGTCACACAATGTGGCCACAAGGACACTCTCAGTGGCGTAGGGTGGTCTTCAGGTCGAGGGCCGGGATCGAAATCGGTGGACTGTCAGAGGGAGCGACGATGGGGATTTCTCTCGAGGGGCCCGAAGGCCTTGCCGGATCGCGATTCAGGCAGGGCTGCGGTGTCGATACGATGGATGACACCGGCCCTCTTCAACGGGGAGATCCATGTCACACATCGTGCACGTCGTCGGAACGGGGACGATCGGAGAACCCCTCATCGGGCTTCTGGCCGACTACCGGGAGGCCTTCGGCATCGACGAGGTGACCTTCCACAAGCGCACCCCGATGGTCGAAGAGAGAGCAAAAGTCAGGGACCTCGTCGGTCGGGGCGCCGTGCTCGCCGTCGACGGCGACCGGCGGGCATCCTTCGAGGAGATCGGCCACACGCCCAAACTCGAGACGCTCGAGGCCATCGAACGCGCCTCCGTGGTCATCGACTGCACGCCGGCGGGGAACGCCAACAAGGTCGACCACTACGAGGCGGCGCGTGGCCCCCTCGGGTTCCTCGCCCAGGGGTCGGAGTTCGGCTTCGGGAAGATGTACGCCCGCGGCATCAATGACGAGGCGCTCGTCAAGGGCGACGACCGATTCATCCACATCGTGTCCTGCAACACCCACAACATCTCGGTGCTCATCAAGACCCTCGCCATGGATGCGGAAGGCAAGGAGTCCCATCTCGAGAACGGTCGCTTCCTCTGCATGCGGCGCGCCAACGACATCAGCCAGGACAGCTCGTTCATACCGAGCCCTTCGGTGGGCAGGCACGACGACGATCGATTCGGGACGCACCATGCCAGGGACGCCCATCAGCTGTTCGAGACCCTCGGGCACGACCTGCCGGTGTACTCGTCGGCTGTGAAGCTGAACACCCAGTACATGCACGCCCTCCACTTCAGCCTCGCCCTGGATCGGGAGATCACCGTTCCCGAGGCCATCGACCGGCTGGCGGAGAACCCGCGGGTGGCTCTCACTCACAAGCGTTCGGCGAATCAGATCTTCTCGTTTGGCCGCGACCACGGCTACTACGGTCGGATCCTCAGCCAGACCGTGGTTCCTGTGGAGACGCTCGCGGTGCGCAACGGCAACGAGCTGGTCGGGTTCTGCTTCACGCCGCAGGACGGCAATGCACTGCTCTCGTCGATTGCCGCCACCCTCTGGTACCTCCACCCCGACGGCGCCGGCGACCGCCTGGAGGTCCTCCGGCGGTACCTGTTCCAGGAGGTCTAGGGATCGCCCGGCGGGTGCGGCGCGGTCCGCCTCACCACACCCACTTGGTGGCGCGTCGGGAGAAGTCCTCGGGAGTCTCGATCATTCCAAAGGCCCGCTCCGGGACCATCTCGTAGATCGCGTTGGCCAGGACGAAATCGGCCATCTCCTTTTGTGCCCCGGGGTCGCTCTCGTACGCCTCGGGATCATCGGCGTACTTCATGGCCCACGCCCAGGCCATTCGCGCGCGCGTGCCGGCTTCGAGTGGGTGGGCGCGGCCTTCGACCGACACGACCTCCCTGGAGTCGTCGGTGGTCACGACCATCTGCGGGTTCTCCGAGAGGTTCCGGATCTTGCGGGAACCGTGCGAGGCGCTGAACCAGAACACCGAGTCTTCGGTGGACCACACGCCCCACACGGGCATCGCGTGCGGCCGGCCCGATGCGTCTGCCGTCACCACCCAGTAGTTCCGGCATCCTGCCAGGCGCTCTTCGGCCCAGGTCCAGGGGAGGAGCCCGTCTGGGTCCTCGGGGACGCCATAGCCCGGCATCTGCGGGCGCACCGGGGTGGGTCGGCGGCTAATCCCCGCTCCCGAGGTGCCGTCTGACGAACGCGACGCGCTCGGCGAGGGAGGCGTTGGGCACGACGATCAGCTCGTATCCTGCGTCGAGGTAGGTGCGCACGACGGTCGCATGGAACCGTTCGACGTCCTCGAAGTCCATCGTCCGTTCGTCGTCGGTCGCGTAGATCTCGCGCCAGGGGGCGGTCAACAGCACGCGCTCGCTGTAGCGATGATCGCCGACAGCCGCCACCGCCCGGGTGTCGTCACGGTCGAGGTGACGGGCGTAGGCCACACAGTCGATGAGCCCCCGATCGAAGACGACCGGGCCTCGCCGTCTCGCCATCTCCAGGTCCCGGGTGGCGAGGTCGATCATCCGTTCGATCATCATGTCGGGATCCATCCGAGCCGGCAGGGGATTCCCCTCGGCTCGCCACGTCTCCAGCACACGCCGCGCCGGCTCCGGGACCACGGAGATGTCGCTCCCCAGGTTCTCGAGGATGGTGGTCTTCCCGGTGCCCGGGGCACCGGTGAGAACATGAAACCGGTCCATGTCGGGTCTCGTCGGTCGTCGGGAGAGGGCTTGGGCGAAGCAGGAACTGCGGGGGCCGGCCGGCGTCAGTTCTTGTAGCGCCAGACGATGCGGCCCCGGCTCGGGTCGTAGACGGAGAGGTCGATGTCGACCTTGTCGCCCGGGAGGATGCGAATGTATCGGCCGCGGCGCATCTTGCCGGAGGCACGCGCCAGGATCTCGAGACCGTGCTCGGTCTCGACCTTGAACATCGCGTTGGGGAGGGTCTCTATGACCGTCCCTTGCACGCGGACGACGTCGTCCTGTTTCGCCATGCTTCTCCGTTTCGAACACGCGGCAACGCCGGCGTGTCACCACAGAGTAGTCCCTCGAACGCCCCCTCCTGCGGGTCTTATTCCCCGGTTATCGAGCGCTAAATCCTCGCCGCCTCGTCCAGGCGCGCGACCTCGGCGGCCACATCGGCGGGTGATCGCCCGGTGGGATCGACCACGGCCCACTCGGAGCCACCCGGTGACTCGCGTCCCGGCCCGACCAGGACCACCCGATTCACCTCGGCATCCTGCACGGCCTGCAGCCAGGAGTCGACCGCCTTCTCCGGGGTCGCGGCGAACGCCAGTTCCCGCCCGTCGGCTGCCGCCTCGGCTACCAGCACGGCCGTGAATGCCCCCATGGACGCCCCCTCGACGTGTGTCCAGTCGCTGACATCGCCGACAGCGACCTTGAATCCGGCGTCGCGGAGGCGGTCGGCAGCCTCGAGGGAGGTGACGAACGCCCGTCGCTCGCCCCCCCGCCCGCTCAGGGTGTCGGCGATCGCCGTCCCCAGCGGCGAATCGGCACCGATGACTATGACGGGCATGCCACGAGGATAGGGCCCAGTCCTGTCACCGAACACCGGTTCGATTGGTCCCCATCCGGGAACGATTAGCGCCCCGATCGTGTTGTAATGGTCGTAGCGGGGCGCCGGGCACGGGTCGGTCTTCCCCCCACTCCCCACTCCGTATCCGGCGCACCGCTCCTTTTGAAGTCCCGGGTCGGCCCCATCCGGGGGCCGGTCCGGGCACACAGAGCGGGATTCGGGGCGGTCCCACCCGCTGGGTACCATCCCGATCGCGGCGCGAGACACCCTGGAGGGGGTTCGTTCATGGCAAAAGTCGACATCGATCTCGGCAAGTACCAGCTGGGCTGGGCGGACACCGAGGCCGACTACGTCTTCAAGCCCCAGAAGGGGCTGAACGAAGAGGTGATCCGCGCCATGTCGGCCATGAAGAAGGAGCCCGAGTGGATGCTCGAGTTCCGCCTCAAGGCCTACCAGCGCTTCCTCCGCAAGCCCGTGCCCAAGTGGGGTGGCGGAGGGCTCCTCGACACCATCGACTTCGACGACATCTACTACTACATCAAGCCGATGGAGGGCCAGGCCAAGGACTGGGACATGGTCCCGGAGTCGATCAAGGACACCTACGAGAAGCTGGGCATTCCCGAGGCGGAGCGCAAGTACCTCGCCGGGGTCACCGCCCAGTACGAGTCCGAGGTCGTCTACCACCGCAATCGCGAGGACCTCGAGGGCCTGGGTGTCCTCTTCTGCGACATGGACACCGCCCTGCGCGAGTACC
>DATHSA010000047.1:0-8637 GCA_035464675.1 Acidimicrobiia bacterium | reverse complement strand
GGTCTCGCTCGGACGTCAGTGCGGCGCAGATACACCCGACGGGATTCTGACTGTCATGTCTTCGGGCAATGCCGGTTTCTTCGACATGTCCAGCACCAGCTACGACGAGCCAGACGTCGAGGTTGTGGACAACGAGGCATGTACCTATCTCGTTGGTGCCTTCGATACGGACTCTGACAACCTTGTGATCGGAGTCAGGGTGAAGTATCGCAACGGCACCCCGGGCGCCTAGGCCCTAAGACGGACTACCCACCCCGGAGGGGAGCGACCCTCCTCTCTGGGGTCGGACCCACTACAGCCGGATGGTGGACCGGCTGATGGCGGATCTCGAGGCGGAGAAGGCGCGGTCCGAGGCGCTCCTGCGCAATGTCCTACCCGAGCGGATCATCGAACGGCTCAACAACGGCGAGGCTTCGATCTCCGATCGCTTCGACGACGTCGCCGTCTTGTTCACCGACCTGGTGTCGTTCACCGAGATGTCGGCGATCAGCGACCCGGCTGTTGTCGTCGGCACGCTCAATGCACTGTTCAGCCGCTTCGACCAGCTGAGCGTCGATCTCGGTGTCGAGAAGATCAAGACCATCGGCGACGCCTACATGGCAGCCGCCGGACTGCTCGAGCACCGTGACGATCACATCGACGCCGCGGTCCGGATGGGCATCGGGATGCTCGCCGCACTCGAGGACGTGAACACGGTTAGGGGCAGCACCTGGTCGATGCGGGTCGGCATCCACGCCGGCCCGGTCATGGCCGGGATCATCGGCACCCGGAAGTATGTGTATGACGTCTGGGGCGACACGGTCAACACCGCCAGCCGCCTCCAGACGACGGCGCCTCCGGGAACGGTGCACCTCACGAGAGCGGTGGCAGAGCGACTCGATCCCGCCGCCTTCATCGTCGAGGGTCACGATGCCCTCGAGCTGAGGGGCCTGGGTGTCGTCGAGACGTGTCGGGTCCGGCTCCGCTGACCGTTGCGCCCTGGTCAGGACCGGCGGCCCCGACCGATCACTCGTAGATCCGATAAACCGCCTGAGCGGCGCACACGGGCTTCGACCCTCCTTCGATCTCCATGACGAGATCGGCGGTCAACTGCACCCCGCCGTCGATCGCCTCGATCGAGGCGAGTGAGCCCGACAGGCGCAGACGTGACCCGACCGGCACAGGCGCGGGAAAGCGCACCTTGTTGAGCCCGTAATTGATCCCCATCGACGCCTTCTCCACGGTGAGGAGCTCGGACCAGAGGGGAATGATCAGTGCCAGCGTGAGGTACCCGTGGGCGATCGTCGTCCCGAAGGGCCCACTGCTGGCTCGCTCGGGGTCGACATGGATCCACTGATGATCCTTCGTGGCGTCGGCGAACATGTCGATGTCGTCCTGAGTGACTTCGATCCACGAGCTGTGTCCCAGGTCCGTGCCGGCCATCGACAGGAGTTCTGCGGGCGTATCGACCGTGATCGGCATGTCGGTTCCTCTCTCGTCGGTCTCGGGGGAGTCTGGCCGACCGCCGGCACGTCCGTGGTCCGGTGCGACGTCTTCCGTCGCCGTCGACCACCCTGGTCCCCCACGTACACGGTGAGGAGCCGGCGTAGCTCGTACTTCGCTTCCGGGCGACCAGCGCCGGCGCCAGGAGACTGCAAGACAACTGCTACTCGAGGCCACCGACATGGCAGCCGGAGTCAGCCGATCGGCTCCGGGACCATCCGATTCCTCACCATCACCATCACCGGCACCACGGTCAGGACCGCCCCCACCAGGCACAGCACCGCGTAGTTGCTCGCCGCCAGAAGGAGGCCCGACGACAGGCTGGCCACGGCCCCCGAAGACCACACGACCGCATCCCCCAGACCCTGGAGGCGGACCCTGCGGGAGGGTTCGGCGCCCTCGGTCAACAGAGCGCTACCGGCGACGAAGGCGAAGTTCCAGCCGAGGCCGAGAAGAAACAGGGCCACCGCGAGCACCGCGGTCTCCTGCTCGTCGGCGACGGACGCCAGGATCGCCGAGGCCGCGAGCACCCCCTGCCCGACCAGGATCACCGGGAGCCTCCCCACCTTGTCGGCGAGCATCCCGGTCAGCGGCGAGATGGCGAACATCCCCAGCGTGTGGGCCGAGATGATGACTCCCACCGTCGCCAGGCCGTGTCCATGATCACGCACATGGACCGGCGTCATCACCATGATGAGCACCATCACGAGCTGGGCGATCGCCAGAGCCGAGATGGCGATGCGAACCGTGGGCGACCAGGGCACGCGCTTCACCGCAGGTCGTGCCGGGTCACCCCTCTCGGCGAACTGCAGCGGGTCGGGGCGAAGCAGAGAGGCGACGATCATCAATCCGGCCGCGCCCCCGAGCGCGGCCAGCAGATACCCCCCGGCGAGCTCCTCGATGCCGAGCAGTCTGCCCAGCCCCTCGGACGGTGCCAGCAGGGCCGGTCCGAGCACCGAGCCAATGGTCCCGGCCCACACGATCAGTGCGATCGCGGACCCACGACGCTCGGCCGGGTGAGCGTCAGCCGCGGCATACCTGGCGAGGTTGTCGACGCTCGACCCGAAGCCGAACACGGCCAGGGCCAGGACCAGGAGGACAAACGCGCCGAGTGCGGTTGCGATCGCAGCGGCGATCGCTCCGGCGACCATCAGCGAGTAGCCGGCGACCATGCCCTGGCGACGCCCGTGCCGGTCCATGAGCACCGCCAGCCGTGAACCGCCCAGGGCCGATCCGAGGACCGCGACCGCGCCGGGGAAACCGGCAAAGGTCGCCGAGCCGAGCATGTCCTCCGCGACCAGCACCGTGACAGTGACCGCCGCGATGTACCCGGTCCTGCTGACGCCGACCCCGGCAAAGAGAACGCCCGTGAGACGTCGACGGATCGGCGGGGGCGCGCCGGCGTGGCTCGATGGAGCCATCGGGGGATCGGTCATGGAGCGAGGCTAACGACGCTCGACGGTCGAAACCCGGATGTTTCGAATTCCACTCATCGGGTACACGCCACGGGCAACCAAGCAGGGAGGTATACCTTGCGACGACTCATCACACTCATCGCGGCGGCGGTCTTCGCCCTGGTCATGGGGGCGGCACCCGCCATCGCCCACCCGGTGATCGAAGGCGACCCGTGTGCCAGCCCGGGTGACTTCGCCCACGGCCACGTGGTGCCGACCGCTCAGCACGGGCTGACCGACCCGGCTCACGGCCCCGGTGTCGGCAACTCCGGCCACAGCATCGGCGGACACCAGGGCTACGGCGGATTCTGCTCGCCGGGCAACGCCTGAACAGTCCTCACGGTGATGCGGGGGCTCCGGATCGGAGTCCCCGCATCCCTGCGGTGAGATCGCGTCGGTTCTCCGATGGCGAGCAAACGGTGATCGGCGTCTCGGCGATGCCCGTGACGACATGTTCGGCACCGGGTGTGGGCCGACCGCGGCCGGCATCAGATCCGGCAGGCCCCGGATAGATGGTCGCCTAAGCCCCGCCCAACCCCAGTACGACGACTGAAGGTCCCTCCTAGCGACTGACGGGGCTCAATGCGGTCGATGCCGCCCAACTGACGAGGGAGACGAGCAAGGCGCCGAAGAAGGTCGACCAGAAGCCGGCCGAGGTGAGCCCGAGATCGAGCTGATCGGGACCCGAGAGCCAGATCACGAAGGCGAACAGCGCCCAGTTGATGATCAGGAGGAAGAGCCCGAGAGTGATGACGATCACCGGGATGCTCAGGATCTTCAGCACCGGCTTGATCGACGCGTTGATCACCCCGAGGATCAGCCCTATGAGAGCCAGGTTCCAGAACGACCCGTCGAATTCCAGGCCGCCGAGCACCCCTACGGCGATCCAGACCGCGAAGGTGCTGACGGCGATCCTGATGATGAATGCCATGACCCGAGGCTAACGGGAGTAGCACGGGGCCGCGCCGATTGCGGGCATCACACGAGCGTCGGCCCCGACATCGGAGTACGTCATCGTCGACTCCGACCTATCCGTCACGCTTCGTCCGGCGTGCCAGCTCCTCGCGCAGGGCATCCTCGGAGTATCCGATCAGGGCTTCGTCCCACGGACGATCCGGAGTGAACGGTCGATCCCGCTCGAGCAGCTCGATCACGGGATCACGCAGGGTTCGGGCCCAGGCCCTGCCCGACGCCGTGGCGTGCAGGCTCAGGGTGGCATCGGGATTCACGAGGTAGACACGTGCCTCGGCCCTGGGACTGTCACGCGACCCCCTCTCGCCGTACACGAGCAGGACCGAAGGGATCGGCACGTCCTGGATCCCCCCTGCCGCAATGAAGTCGCCGTCGTAAGCCCAGCCGTCGCTGCCCGTGGGATCCACATGGGTGACGATCTTCGCCCAGTTCTTCAGACGGGCGTCCCCGACGAGTGGCACCTCGACAGCCGCCAACAAGTCCATGACGTCAGCCTATTGGCCGATCCCGGCACATCGAAGGGCGTCCCGGTCGGGTGCGAGTGGCTTCAATTCGCGGGGCCGACCGGCCGCAGATCATCCGCCCGGGCCCCATCCACCGTACTCAAGGCGACCACAAGGAGACATCGATGCCATCGACTCGACCACGAGTGTCCACATTCCACAGGGTCAAGCTGGCCTTCATGGCCGCCGCCTTCGCCTCGTTCCTCTTCTCTGTGTACCTCTGGTTCTTCGAAGACAGGGAACTCGGCCTGTTCGTCGGGCTCTGGGTACCCGCCATCCATTCCCTCGGCACGCTGGTGCTCGTGGGGGAACGAGACCTCTGATGACCGACACCGTCATCTTCGTGACGGGCGTCGTGGTCTTCTTGACGACCACGACTGCGACGCTCCTCTTCGGCTACCTCCGGTTCGGCCAGCTCTATCGGGACCAAGAACCGTGAGCGCCTCGGATCACGGTTCGAGCCCGATCATCATCGGCATCTCCAGTTGCCTGTTGGGTGAACCCGTCCGCTGGAACGGCGGCCACACCCGTCAGCCCTTTCTCGTCGAGACCCTCGGCAGATTCGTCGAATACGTGACCGTCTGTCCCGAGGTGGAGGTCGGCATGGGGGTTCCTCGGCCCACCGTCCGCCTGGAGCGCGGTGAGGATGGCCCCCGCATGGTCGATGGGAAGAACTCGATCGATTGGACTCCGGCGATGACGCGCCTGTCGAAGAAGAGGGTCGAGATGGTCGACGAGAGAGGCCTGTCTGGGTTCATCCTGAAGAAGGACTCACCCACGTGTGGCCCCTTCAAGGTCAAGCTCTACGACGGGGGTGGGAGCACTCGCCAGGCGACGGGGGTCTTCGCGGCCGCGCTCATGGAACGATTTCCCCTTCTCCCGGTGGAAGACGAGGGACGGCTCAACGATCCGGGACTGCGCGAGAACTTCATCGAGAGAGTCTTCGCCTATCGACGGGTCGAGGATCTGTTCACCGGTCCGTGGCGCCATGGCGACGTCGTCGCCTTCCATACGAGGGAGAAGCTTCTCCTCCGCTCTCACGACGAGACGAGGTACCGGGAGCTCGGGCGTCTGGTGGCCGAGGGCCGCCGGATGCCCCGTCCGGCATTCGCCGCTCGATACGCCGAACTCTTCATGCAGGCCATGAAGGGCAAGGCGACACGTCGCCGGAATGCGAACGTGCTCCAACACGTGGCGGGGCATTTCAAGCGAGTCGAAGATCAGGCGACACGCCGAGAGCTGAGCGAGTTGATCGCCGACTACCGCAGCGGGCTCGTCCCGCTGGTGGTGCCGATCACGATGATCCGGCACCTGGTCCGCAAACACGACGTCGCAGTCCTCCAGGGCCAGACCTACCTCGATCCCCATCCGAAGGAATTGATGCTCCGCAACCATGCCTGAGCGAGCCGATCAGCCGAAGTGGCGGTCGAGCACCTCGCGCAGGCGACGCTCACCAACCCCGGCCACGAACCACCAGATGCCCACCGCGAGAGCCGCTGCGGTCAACGCTCCAAGGCTCCCCACGAGAAGCAGGCGCGCGCTCCCGGCCACGGCGTCGATGGCCAGGGCAACGCCCGCGGCGTAGGCCACGGCGCCTAGTGCGGTGAGGAACACCGTCACGAAGCCGAACCAGGTGAAGGGAAGGCCGATGGTCACGACCTTGGTCCCATCCAGCCTGAACAGGTAGACGTCCTCCAGCTCCCCGCCCACGAGGATCTGTTGGCCCACGGTTTCGTTGAGCAGCCTCTCCAGCCTGATCGAGTACTGGCGGGCGAACACGAGGTACGACGCGTCGAAGGCGGTCATCACCGCACCGAGAAGCGCCACGAATGGAAGGGCAGCTGCTGCTCTCTTCGCTCCGAGATCGGCGGCCAGCAGCAGCACCAGGTAGGTGAGGCCGGTCAACCACACATCGCGGAAGAAGAACCGGTGGTAGAGCGCGGTCATGCCGCGCATGCGCCGGAGTTGAGCGTGAGCGAGGGATGTGGCGTTCACGGTGTAGGCGCAGATCTGGTCTCGGCGGCCAGGACTATCCGGCGGGCCATCGTTCCAAAGATCAGCCGGTGGAAGGGAAAGACGACGATCCAGTAGAGGCGTCCGAGGAGCCCTCTGGGACGAAACACGGCCGACTGGACCAGCCGGGAACCGTCCCCGGCGGCCTGTGCGACGAACTCGAGACTGCCCTCACCGGGCAGCCGCATCTCGGCGCGGAGCAAGAGCCTCCTGCCCGGCTCGACGTCGGCGACTCGCCAGAAATCGACGGTATCGCCCACCTCGAGATGGTCTCTGGACGGCCGCCCCCTTCTCATCCCGGGTCCACCCGCGATCCGGTCGAGCACAGCCCTCAGCCCCCACGCCCAGCGGAACCCGTAGTAGCCGCGATCCCCGCCGATCGACATGAACTCGTCGGCGAGAGAAGACGGCGCGGCCGTCGAGTCGACACTCCTCACGTCCTGGAAGACCCTGCCCCCCGACCACTCGGGATCCTCCGGCTGCGTGACGGACGGGTCGTCCGGCCTCATGACCGGTGAGGCGAGGGAGCGACGCACCGCCTCGGCGAATGGGATCGGGGCACGCCCGAGGAGTTCGAGGTGCCTGTCGCCTTCGACGGTCACCTCGTTGCGGAGACTCGAGACGAGCGGTCTCGCCTTGGCGGCTGGCAGCGGTGTCACGAGCCCGATCCACAGCGATGAGAGGCCGGGGCTGAGCACGGGCACCGGGATGATCAGTCGGGGTCGCAGCCCTGCTTCACGGGCGTAGATGCGCATCATCTGCTCGTACGTGAGCACATCGGGACCGCCGATCTCGACGACACCCGGAACCTCCGAGTCGGCGGACTTCTCCAGGATGTCGAGGACGTCCTCGATGGCGATGGGCTGGCACCGCGTGCGAACCCAGCGCGGAGTCGTCATGACGGGGAGCACCTCGGTGAGGCACCGCAACATCTCGAACGAGAGCGAACCCGACCCCACGATGACGGCGGCTCGCAACTCGGTGACTGGGATCGAACCGGCGGCAAGAATCTCGCCCACGGCCTGGCGGCTGGCGAGGTGCTTCGACAACTCCCCGTCCCCCAGGCCCCCGAGATACACGATCCTTCCGATCCCGGCGCGTTCGGCAGCAACCCGGAAGTTGTGGGCGGCAGTCTCCTCGGCTTCGCGGAAGTCACCCGTCTCGCCCATCGAGTGGACGAGGTAGTAGGCGACGTCGACGCCCACGAATGCCCCCTGAAGGGACCCGGGGTCGAGGAGATCGCCGCGAACGACGGTGACGTCATCGATCCATGGTCGTGTCGAAAGGGCCTCCGGGCGCCGGGCGAGGCACACGACATCGTGGCCGCGCGAGACGAGGCGCGGGACGAGGCGTCCGCCGATGTATCCGGTGGCCCCGGTCACCAGGACCGTCATCTGGCTCTTCATCACAGGAGTACGGCAGCGGTGGCCGACGTGGATGAGATCATCCGCACTCTCACTTTGCTTCGTACTAAATGTGAGGACCCGGGAAGGGTCTGCGAAAACGAGAGGAAAGACATGAAGATCCGATCGATGCTCGTCGCACTCGTGGCGATCGCCCTGGTGGCGGCCGCCTGTGGAGACGACGATGCCACGACCACGACCCAGGCGCCAACGACCACGGTGGCGCCGACCACCACCGTACCCGAGCCGGGCACGATCCCTGAGGTGGCGGCTGAGGCTGGGATGTTCACCACGCTGCTCGCAGCCGTGGACGCCGCCGGCCTCGGTGAGACCCTGTCGGGTGAGGGCCCCTTCACGGTGTTCGCCCCCACCGACGACGCGTTCGACGCGCTGCCTGAGGGCACCCTCGAGGCGCTTCTCGCCGACATCCCGGCACTGACCGACATCCTGCTCTACCACGTGGTGGACGGGGCGGTCTATGCCGAGACCGTCGTCGGGCTCGACGCCGCCACCACCCTGTTGGGTGAGGACGTCACTATCGCCGTCGAGGACGGCAGCGTCATCCTCAACGGTTCCGTGATGGTCGTCGCCACCGACATCGAGGCTTCGAATGGCGTGATCCACGTCATCGACGCCGTCCTCCTCCCGCCCACCGACGACGAGATGGGCGACATGGGGGCCATGGGCACGATCCCTGAGGTGGCGGCTGAGGCTGGGATGTTCACCACGCTGCTCGCAGCCGTGGACGCCGCCGGCCTCGGTGAGACCCTGTCGGGTGAGGGCCCCTTCACGGTGTTCGCCCCCACCGAC
>DATHSA010000046.1:0-72323 GCA_035464675.1 Acidimicrobiia bacterium | reverse complement strand
TGAGCGAGGAAGGAACCTGAGTGCAGCACCTACCAATGCCGGCCGACCCAAGGTCAGCCCTCCGGATGTCACGTGGAAAGCCCCTTACTCCGCCCGCGTCCATACTGACGCCAGCGCTCTGGAGGGCTGACCGTGGGCCGGCCGCAGTCGTATCACCGACCCGTGCTGACCGATCGGGTGATCTTCTGGATGCAGCCCCTCGATGGGGGAGTGATCCTCGACGCAACCTACGGCGGAGGAGGCCACACCGCAGCACTCCTCTCCGCCCTGCCGCGTTCGCGGCTGGTGGCACTGGACAGAGACCCCGACGCTCGCCCGGAGGACCCCGATCCGCGGGTGTCGTTCCGGCTCGCGGACTTCCGAGCACTGGACCGGGCACTCGAAGAGGAGGATGTCGATGATCTCGCCGGAGCCGTATTCGATCTCGGCGTCTCGTCCCATCAGCTCGACGTGGGGGAGCGAGGGTTCTCGTACCGCATCCCAGGCCCTCTCGACATGCGCATGGGACCGGACGCGCCCCACACCGCAGCCGACGTGGTCAATCACTGGGACGAGGTGGACATCTCCCGGATCCTCCGCGAGTACGGAGAGGAGCGCTTCTCGGGCCGGATCGCCCGTGCCATCGTCGCGTCCCGGCCGATCCGCGACACGGCGCATCTCGCGGACGTGGTCGCCGGGGCCGTGCCGCCTGGGCCCCGGAAACGGCCCCATCCTGCCCGCCGGACATTCCAGGCGGTCCGCATCGCCGTCAACGACGAGCTGGCGGCGCTTGCCGATGGTCTCGATGTCGCCCTGCGGGTGCTGCGACCTGGAGGACGGATCGTCGTGATCTCGTATCACTCTCTCGAAGACCGGATCGTCAAGCGTCGGTTTGCCGCGGGATCCAGGGGCTGCGTCTGCCCGCCCGATCTGCCGGTCTGCGCCTGTGACCGGGTCGCCGAGCTGAGGATCCTGACCCGTCGGCCCGAGGTACCCACGCCCGACGAGATGGCAGAGAACCCGCGGTCGCGCAGCGCTCGCCTGCGAGCGGCGGAGCGAGTCTGATGGTCTCCCGCACGGCATCTCCCGGCTTCCCCCTCCCGCGTCCGCGCGAGTTCCACGTCGTCATCGGTCCGGCCGCCCGGCGACGCCGCGTCGGGGGTTGGGTGAGCCTGGCCATCGTCCTGTCGGCTGCATTTTTCCTCCTTGTGTCGTCGCGGATCGCCCTCGACCGAACGGCCTTCGTGATCGAAGACCTGCAGACCCGGATCACGGCCGAGGAGGCTCGCTACTGGGAGCTCCGCATGCAGCTGACGGACCTCCAGGCGCCGGAGAGGATCACCCGGCTCGCCGAGGAGATGGGGATGGTCTATCCCGAGGAGATCTTCACGGTCGAGGTGCCTGGCCTCGGCGGCCCCGCCCCCGGCGTCGAGGACCGCTGGATCGACCTGAAGGCCTTGTTGAGCGCGACGGCAGAGGGCAGATAGCCGACGGCAGAGCACGGAGCCGCGGGCGGCGTTGTGTGCCCCGCGGGTGACGGTCCCGGGCCTCGATCGGGTCTGGCGAGTACGGCCAGGCATGGGGTTGGGGCCCCATGCTCTGGAGGAGATCGGGGTTGGGGCCCCGATCGGGTCTGGCTGGCAGGGCCCGGGCAGCTGCGGACCCGGCGGGGTAGGCGCCCCGCCCGGGGAACCGGCCCGGGAGAGGACGAGCGAGGAGAGGACAGCATGGCGGAGCGAGCGCGGCGCGCCGCGGGCAACCGACGACTGATGGTCGTCGGGGTGCTGCTCGTGCTCGCATGGACGATGGTCGGGTATCGGCTGACGATCGTTCAGGGGGCGCGGGCCGAGGAATTCGCGGCCCGGGGACTCGATCAGCGCCTCGACCGACGCAGCCTCCCGGCTGACCGCGGGACGATCTTCGACCGTGAGGGTCGCGAGCTCGCGGTGACGGTCGACTCGATCAGCGTCTATGCCAATCCCCGTGAGATGTCCGATCCCGAGGCGGCGGCGATGGAGCTCGCCCGACTGCTCGATGTCAACGCCGGCGATCTGATGCGTGATCTGGCGTCCGGAGCCGCCTTCGTCTACGTGGCGCGTCAACTGCCCCCGGAGGAGGCGGCTCCCATCGAGGAGGCCGACATTCCCGGTGTCTACTTCCTCCATGAGCCCAAGCGGGTCTACCCGTCAGGGTCCCTGGCCGCGCATGTCGTGGGCATCGTCAGGTCGAGCGACAACGTCGGCCTCGAAGGCCTGGAGCTCCAGTACGACCGCGCGCTCGCCGGGACGCCGGGCACCCTGCTCGTCGAGCGCGACCCTGCCGGGCTGGTGATCCCGCAGGGCGAGTACCAGGTGGTCCCCGCGGAGCAGGGGAGCGACCTCGTCACCACGATCAAGGTCGAGATCCAGTACGCCGCCGAACAGGCACTGGCCCGACACCTCGAGCGAACGGGTGCCACCGCGGGCTCGGTGGTTGTGATCGACCCGACCAACGGCGAGATCCTGGCGATGGTCAACCTCCCGTCGTACGACCCCAACGGCCGCGACGAGGTGAGCTCGGAGGCGATCCGCAACAGAGCGGTCACCGATGTCTTCGAACCGGGATCGACGCAGAAGGCGGTGACGGTCTCTGGAGCCCTCGAGTCTGGGGTCGTCACTCCCGCGACTCCGTTCGACATCCCTGAGAAGATCGAGATCCTCGACACCACATTCGAAGACTTCACCGAGCACCCCGATCGCCTCACGGTCACCGAGATCGTCACCTACTCCTCCAACCTGGGGACGATCCTGCTCGGCGACCTTCTCGGGATCGACCGTCTCCACGATGTGATGGACTCGTTCGGCCAGGGCTCTCCGACCGGCATCGACTTCCCCGGGGAGGCGTCGGGTGTGCTGCGACCGGCGGAGGATTGGTGCCTCGCCACATGCCTCGCCGGCACCTCGATCGGCTACCACGTGTCCGTGACGCCGCTGCAGATGGCGATGGTCTACGCCACGATCGCCAACGACGGCGTGTGGGTTCAACCGCACCTGGTGCGCGAGGTCGTGGGTGGGACCGGTGAGCGAATCGTCGTCGTCCCCGAGCAGCGTCAGGTGGTCTCGACCCGCACCGCCCGCTACATGCGGACGATGCTCGAAGCGGTCGTCGACAGCGGGACCGGTTCCCTCGCCTCGGTTGCCGGATACCGTGTCGGCGGGAAGACCGGCACGACGAAGAAGTATCTCTCGGAGACACAGGCATACAGCGAGGAAGATGTCGTGGCGAGCTTCATCGGGATGGCACCCATCGACGCGCCCCGGGTCGTGGTCGCAGTCGTGCTCGACGGCCCGGTCGAGGACGCCAGCGGCGGCAAGGGGGCCGCGCCGATCTTCGCCGAGATCATGCTTGCCGCGTTGAACCAGCTCGGGGTGCCGCCGGATGCGTGACGCCGTCACCCTGCGGGAACTCGCCGGCTCCGTCTCCGGGCGGGTCGTCGGCGAGGCGGCCGTTGCAGTCAGCGACGTCACGCACGACTCTCGCGCCGCCGGCCCGGGCGTGCTCTTCGTCGCCGTGCGCGGGTTCACCGTGGACGGGCACGACTTCGTCACCGCCGCGGCCGCGGCCGGTGCGCCTGCTGTGTGTGTCGAGGACGAGGACGCTCGCCACGGCCTCCCGGCGATCGTCGTGGACGACACGCGGGCGGCTCTCGGAGCCCTCGCCTCGGCGGTCCACGGCAATCCGTCGGAGTTCCTCCGCCTCGTCGGTGTGACCGGCACCAATGGAAAGACGACCGTGACCCACCTGATCGAATCCATCGCCGATGCCGCTGGGCTTCCCCATGCGATCGTGGGCACCGTCGGCGCCCGGATAGGGGGCGAACCCGTCCCGGTGGCGCGGACGACCCCGGAAGCCACCGACTTCCAGCGCCTCCTGGCACGGATGGTCGCGGCCGGCGTGGATGTGGCCGCCGTCGAGGTGTCCTCGCATGCGCTCGCCCTCGGCCGGGTGGCCGCAACCCGTTTCACGGTGGCCGCGTTCACAAATCTCTCTCGAGACCACCTCGACTTCCACGGAGACATGGCCTCGTATCTGGCGGCAAAGGCATCTCTCTTCGACCACGCCGATGAGGCCGTCGTCTGGGTCGACGATCCTGCGGGGGCCACCATCGCCGATCGGCTGACGATCCCGGTCACGAGCGTCGGGGGCGAGGAACAAGAGGTCCACGTTGCGGCCTCCGACATCGAGGTCGGCTTCGGCGGGTCTCGCTTCACCGCTCGCGGGCGCACCGGCTCGGCCGACATCGATCTGCCACTGGCCGGCCGCTTCAACGTCGCCAACGCCCTGGTGGCGGCCGCATGCGCCGAGGTCCTCGGTGTGCGCTGGGCGGAGATCGCCGCGGGCATCGCCTCCGTCCCTCCGGTACCGGGGAGATTCGAACTCGTTCCCACGCCCGCCGAGTTCACCGTGGTGGTCGACTATGCCCACACCCCGAACGGGATCGTCGCCGCCGTCGCCGCGGCGCGCGACATCCTCGGCGGCAACGGACGGGTGATCACGGTCGTGGGGGCGGGCGGCGACCGGGATCGCGACAAGCGCCCGCTCATGGGTGCCGCCGCCGCAGCTGCCGATGTGGCCGTTCTCACCTCGGACAATCCCCGAAGCGAAGACCCGGCCGAGATCCTCGCCTCGGTCGCCGCCGGCGCACAGGGCTCATCGGCCGTCGTGTTCGAGGAGATCGACCGGCGTCGCGCGATCCGCAAGGCACTCGAGGAGGCCCGTCCTGGCGATGCCGTCCTGATTCTCGGCAAGGGTCACGAGCCCGGGCAGGACCTGGGATCAAGGATGGTTCCATTCGACGATCGCGTGGTGGCGCGCGAGGAGGCTGCGGCGTTGTGAGGTGGGACCTGAACTCCGTTGCCGCGGCCACCGGGGGAGCGGCACGCGGAACGGCCGTCGTCGACCGCGTCGTGACCGACTCTCGCGATGCCGGCCCGGGTGCGCTGTTCGTCGCGGTTCGCGGCGACCGCCTCGACGGCCATGATTTCGCCGCCGAGGCGGTCGAATCCGGTGGTTCGCCACTGGTGGAGCGGGGACGCCTCCCGGAGGGCGCCGCGGGGGTGGAAGTCGAGGACACGCTCGATGCCCTGGCCCGGCTCGGCGCCAAGCGTCGCGACGAGCTCTCGGTTCCGGTGGTCGCCATCACCGGGAGTTCCGGAAAGACGACGACCAAGGACATGACGGCGGCCGCGCTCGGTCCGGGCACGCACGCCGCACCTCGATCGTTCAACAACGAGGTGGGAGTGCCCCTGACGGTTCTCGGAACGCCCGACGACGCAACGGGGCTGGTCGTCGAGGTGGGGAGCCGCGGCGCGGGTCACATAGCCGCACTCGCCGACGTCATCCGGCCCGACGTCGCGGTGATCACGAACATCGGCCCGGCGCACCTCGAGATGTTCGGGGACGTCGCCGCCGTGCTCGAAGCCAAGTGGGAGTTGATCGAGAGCCTTTCCGAGTCCGGCGTCGCGGTGCTCCCCGCAGCCGACGAACGTCTGACCTCCCGACGCCGCGGCCCGATGTCGACCTTCGGCGACGAGGAGTCCGGAGCAGACGTCATGGTGTCGGACGTCTCGATCGACAACCGCGGGCGTGCGTCGTTCCGGCTCGAGCATCGAGGAACCGCGCGGTCCATGACGCTCCGACAGGCGGGACTCCATCAGCCCTTCAACGCCGCCGCGGCGGTGGCGGCCGCCCTCGCATTGGGGAGGGATTTCACAGACGCCTCCGACCGGGTGGCCGCTGCCGAGGTCTCGCCCTGGCGCATGGAGGTCTATGAGGTCTCGATCGACGGGGGAACCGTCGTGGTCGTAAACGACGCGTACAACGCCAATCCCGACTCGATGGAGGCGGCGTTCGAGACGGTCGCCGCCATGCCCGGGCGGCGCATCGCCGTGCTCGGGAAGATGCACGAGCTTGGCCCATCCGAGGCCGATCTGCATCGCGCTGTTGGAAGCCGGGCGGCCGTTGCCGGTTTCGACAGGGTCCTGGTCGTCGGCGACGACCCGGGCCTGGCGGAAGGTGTGGGAGCAGCCGCCGAGTCGCTTCCCGATGCCGCCGCGGCTGGGCGGCGACTGGCGGCCATCCTCAGGCCCGGGGATGTGGTGCTGGTCAAGGCCTCTCGTGCCGCCGGTCTCGAGCAGGTCGCCCAGCAGATCGGGGGAGGTGCAGCGGCATGATCGTCATGCTCGCCTCGGCAGCGGTGGCGTTCATCGTCACGATCCTCCTCACGCCGGTGGCCATCAAGTTCTTCAGGGCCAGGGAGATCGGGCAGTTCATCCAGGACGAGGTCGCCCACGATCACAAGAAGGGGACGCCGACGATGGGCGGCCTCGTCATGATCCTCGCCGTCGTAGCGGGCTGGCTGGTCGCTCATGTCGACGCGCGCACGCCGGAGGGGGAGTGGAGTCTGTCCTGGCGAGAGTTCCAGATCCCCGGGCTCCTGGTCCTCGTGGCGTTCCTCGGCATGGGCCTGATCGGGTTCCTCGACGATCTCTCCAAGGTCACCCGCGCCCGCAATCTCGGACTCAACAAGCGGTGGAAGTTCCTCGGTCAGGTCTCCATCGCCGGGCTCTTCGCCTGGGGGGCGATCAACTACGGGGTGGCCACTCAGCTGGCGTTCACCCGCCCGTTCGGGGTGGACCTGGGCTGGCTCTACGTGATCTGGGTGCTGCTGATGCTGACTGCCGCGGCGAATGCGGTGAACTTCACCGACGGCCTCGACGGGCTGGCATCCGGTTCGAGCGCCCTGGTGTTCGGCGCATTCGTGATCATCTCGTTCTGGCAGTTCCGGCACCCGGAGTTCTACGAGATAGTCGGGACGCTCGAACTCGCCATGCTCGCAGCCGGTCTCACCGGAGCCGCTCTCGGATTCCTGTGGTGGAACGCCGCGCCGGCCAAGGTGATCATGGGGGACACCGGGTCGCAGGCACTGGGTGGCGCGATGGCGGCCATGGCCCTCCTGACCAACACCCACCTCCTCCTGGTGGTTCTCGGCGGCCTCTATGTCATGGAGACGATGTCGGTGATCCTTCAGGTGTTCTCGTTTCGCGTGTTTGGCAAGCGAATCTTCCGGATGGCCCCGGTCCACCACCACTTCGAGCTCAAGGGCTGGCCGGAGACGATGATCATCGTCCGGTTCTGGATCCTCGCCGCCCTCTTCGTGGCCCTCGGCCTCGGCCTCTTCTACGGCGACTTCATCACATCGGGAGGCATCGGATGACGACCCTCGTCATCGGAGCCGCCGTCAGCGGCCGGGCAGCGTCGGCGCTGCTTCGCGCCAACGGCGAGGAGGTCGTGCTCTATGACGCCGACCCCTCCGCACTGGACGGCGCAGATGCCGATCGCGCCCACGGCGGAGCGTGGGACCCGGCGCTCCTCGACGGGATCGCCCTGGTCGTCACCAGTCCCGGGGTCCCCGAGCATGCTCCGCCGCTGAGGGACGCGCTTGCCGCCGGCCTGCCGGTGTGGAGCGAGCTCGAACTGGGCTACCGGCACCTCGACGCCCCGGTGGCTGCGGTCACGGGGACCAACGGCAAGACCACGGTGACCGGCCTGGCGGCCCGCATGCTGCAGGCATCGGGCCTCAGGGCCGCCGCAATCGGCAACATCGGCGAACCGGTCAGCGCCGCCGTGGGCGGGACATGGGACGCCCTGGTGATCGAGGCGTCGTCGTTCCAGCTTCGATTCGTCGAAACATTCCGAGCGAACGCCGCAGTGCTTCTCAACGTGGCGCCCGACCATCTCGATTGGCACACCTCATATTCGAAGTACGCGGCGGCAAAGGCCCGCATCCTGGAGCGCCAGACCCCCGACGATGTGGTCACCTACGACGCCGACGATCCAGGGGCTTCGAAGCTCGTGGCTGCCGCGACCGCACGGCGTGTGCCGGTCAGCGGGACCAGGCTCCCCCGAGATGGATGGGGACGCGACGGTGATCGCCTCCGGCTGGGAGACGTCTCGATCCCGCTCGCCGACCTGCCGCGTCGCGACTCGGTGATGCTCGTCGACATCGCGGCGGCCGCCGTGGCAGCCGCTCATCTCGGGGCGACACCCGAAGGGATCCTCGAGGCGGCTCGTGGGTTCGTCGCCGGGCCGCATCGACGGCAGGTCGTCGGGGTCTGGGACGGAGTCACCTGGATCGACGACTCCAAGGCGACCAACCCGCACGCCGCAGTCGCGGCCATCCGTGACCACGACTCCGTGGTGCTCATCGCCGGTGGCCGGAACAAGGGCCTGGATGTGAGCGCCATCCCCCTCGAACCCAACCTCCGGCTGGTGGTCGCCGTAGGGGAGGCCGCAGCAGAACTCGCGGCCTCGGGAGGATCGGTGAAGGTGGCGGAGAGCCTCGAGGAGGCCGTGGCCGTCGCCGATGAGGCCTCCGTCGCCGGCGACACGGTGCTGCTCGCCCCGGGGTGCGCCTCGTTCGACATGTTTCGCTCGTACGCAGAACGCGGGAACGAGTTCTCCGCACTGGTCCGCTCACGAAAGGAGCCGTGAGGTGGCGAACGTGGTCGCGATTCCGACGTCCCGGTCCGCACTCCGCTCCCTCCAGGCCAGGGAGCGAGGGGTGTCCCGGATGATCCTCTTCCTGCTGATCCCTGTCGCTCTCCTGGTGGTCATCGGCCTCGGTGCACTCCTCTCGGCATCGTCGGTGGTCGGCCTCCGCGAGACGGGGGACGGGCTCTACTACTTCAAGAAGCAGATCGCATGGCTCGTGCTCGGTGTCGTCGCCATGGTCATGGCCGCGTTCGTCCCGCTCCCGTGGTGGAAGAAGCTCGGGGTGCCGCTCTTCCTGCTGACCCTCGTGCTGCTCGTCGCCGTGCTCTTCGTGGGCGTGCGGGTGAACGGCGCGACGCGCTGGCTGGTCGCCGGGCCGATCTCGATCCAGCCCTCGGAGATCGCCAAGCTGGCGACCGTTCTGATGCTGGCGACGGTGGTGAGCCGCCGTGAACACGCCGTGGTGCTCTACAGGGACTTCTTCGTCCCCGTGGCGGTCACGATGGGCGCGGTCTCCGCGCTGATCATGCTGCAACCGGATCTGGGGACGACGCTCCTCGTCGCGGCGGCCGGGTTCGCCGTGCTCGCTGCCAGCGCCATGCCGCTGCATCACGTGCTCGGCAGCGGGATCGTCGCCGGAGGGGCGGCGTTCGCCCTCGCCTTCTCGTCGCCCTATCGCTGGGCCCGGGTCACTGCATTCCTCGACTTGCAGAGCGACCCGCTGGGATCCTCGTATCAGGCCGTCCAGGGGCTGGTGGCGCTGGGGACCGGGGGCATGTGGGGCGTCGGCCTCGGTGCCAGCCGGGCCAGGTGGTCCTTTCTTCCGAACGCCCACACCGACTTCGTATTCGCGATCCTCGGCGAGGAGACCGGCCTCGTCGGGTCGCTGGCGATCGTTGGCCTCTTCGCGGCGCTGACGGTGGCGGGGATCTCCATCGCCCTGAGGTGCCCCGACCGGTTCGGCCGACTGGTCGCCATCGGCATCACCACCTGGCTGTCGACCCAGGCCCTGGTCAACATCGGCGGGGTCACCGGAATCCTTCCGATCACCGGCGTTCCGCTGCCGTTCGTATCAGCCGGCGGAAGCGCTCTCGTCGTGTCGCTCGTCGGGGTCGGAATCCTGGTGTCGGTCGCCCGGCATGGGCCGCACATCGAGGCGAAGTGACGTACGCCGTCGCCGCGGCCGGGACCGGAGGTCATGTGTACCCCGCTCTCGCTCTCGCCGGCGCGCTGGAGGATCTGGGAGTGGCCCGCAGCGAGATCCTCTTCCTTGGAGGGAACCGCCTGGAGGCACGGGTCGTCCCCGAGGCAGGCTATCCGTTCCAGGGCTTCGAGCTCGCCCGACTGCGCCGCACCCCGACCGTCGACAACCTCAAGATCCCGTGGGTGGTCCGGCGCACCGCCCGGGCAATGCACGCGCGCATGATCGAGTCGGGCACCCGGGTCGTGGTCGGCATGGGGGGCTATGTCACGGTGCCGGCCGCCTCGGCCGCGCAGCGTGCCGGGGTCCCCTTCTTCCTCCAGGAGCAGAACGCCGTACCCGGCCTGGCCTCCCGGTATGCGGCGCGGCGAGCCGTTGCGACCTTCCTCGGCCTTCCCGGCAAGGCAGAGCGATTGCCGCGGAGCAAAGTGGTGGGGAATCCGCTGCGACGCGAGATCGCGACCCTCGATCGAGCCGGGCTCAGAGAGGAGGCACAGCGCCGATATGGCATCTCAGGATCCACGGTTCTGGGAATCCTCGGGGGATCCCTGGGGGCTCGGGTGCTCAACGAGTCCGCGTCCGCCCTGGCGGAGGGCACGGGTGCCGATGCGGTCGTGCATCTCACCGGTCCCGATGCATTCGAAGACATGACGCGGATGGCGGACGCCTCAGCAGTAGCGTGGGCGTGCCGACCGTTCGAGGCCGACATGCAGTACTTCTACGCCGCAACAGATCTCGTCGTGTGCCGGGCAGGAGCCATGACCGTCAGCGAGCTCGCGGCGACTGGTACGCCCTCGGTCCTGGTGCCGCTGGAACGCGTCGGCCAGGGCTCGAATGCCCGATCCCTCGCCGCCACGGGTGGGGCCGTCGTCGTGAGCGAGTCCGACGTCGGCGAACTCCCCGAGACCGTCGCCGGCATCCTGGGCGACGCCGCCGGCCTGGAGCGAATGGGTGCCGACGCCCGCCGGGCGGGTCGGCCAGGCGGGGCGATGGTCATCGCCCGGCGCCTGCTGGAGGCGGTTCGTGCCTGAGTTGGTGCCGCATCGACGGATCCACGTGGTGGGCGCCGGTGGCGCCGGCATGTCGGGCCTCGCGAAGATCCTCGCCCAGGCGGGTCACACCGTGACGGGCTCGGATCTCAAACCTGCTGCGTCGCTGAGTTCCCTGGCGGCGGCCGGAGTGGAGACATGGGTCGGGCACCGTCCGGCGGCTGCGAGCTCGTGGGATCTCGTCGTCGCGTCGAGTGCCGTACCCGATCGAGATCCCGAGGTGCAGGCGGCTCGAGAGGCCGGCGTCGCAGTGTGGGGTCGCCCCCGGCTGCTCGAGGCCCTCACGAAGAAGATGGGGACCATCGGTGTGACAGGCACCCACGGAAAGACTTCGGGCACCGCGATGCTCGTCACGGCGCTGCGCTCGCTCGGCCGGGATCCATCCTTCATGGTCGGTGGAGAGTTGGTCGGAGTGGGGACGAACGCGCATCTCGGCGAGACCGGGCTCTTCGCCCTCGAGGCGGACGAGGCTTTCGGCACCTTCCTCTCGCTCGATCTCACCGGCCTGGTCGTCACCAATGTGGAGCCCGATCATCTCGATCACTACGGCTCCCTCGAAGACCTGGAGTCGGCGTTCGTCGAAGTCGTGGGTTCGGTCGACGGCCCTGTCGTGGCCTGCCTCGACGACCCGGGCGCGGCGGGCGTTGCACGTCGGGCCGAGAACGTCACCGGGTACGGGACGTCGCGAGACTCGCCCTGGCGGATCACAGGCATCGGGCACCGTCCCGGCGGGGTGTCGTTCCGGCTGACCTGGCCCCACGGCGAGGTGGATGTGGACGTGCCCAAGCCGGGCGTCCATGTGGCTCGGAACGCCTCGGGGGTGCTCGCCCTTCTCGGTGAGATGGGTTTCGACGTGGCCGGCGCCGCCGCCGGCCTCTCCAGGTTCGCCGGCGTCCGGCGACGCTTCGAGACGAGGGCCCGAATCGATGGAGTCGTCGTGATCGACGACTACGCGATCCATCCGACCGAGATCAGGGCGACGATCGAGGCCGCTCGCCTCGGGGGTGCTGCACGCACCGTGGCCGTCTTCCAGCCACATCGCTTTACACGCACTGCCGAGATGGGAGCCGAGCTGGGAGAGGCACTCGCCGGGGCGAAGCGCGTCTTCGTCACCGACGTCTACGCGGCCAGCGAGGCTCCGATTCCGGGCGTGACGGGCAGAGTGGTCGCCGCCGCGGCCGATGCCGCCGGCGCCGAGGTCACGTACGTCCCCCGACGCGCCGATCTCGCGGCGGCTGTCGCCGCCGAGGCGCGTGCGGGCGACCTGATCCTCTTGATGGGTGCCGGGGACATCACCCTTGTGGCCGATGAGTTGCCCCCCCTACTGGCCGGTGACGGGTGACCTCGCGAGCTGCTCTCGTCGAACGAGGGAAGGTGACGGTCGACGCTTCGCTCGCCCCTCTCACCACGTACAAACTCGGAGGCCCGGCCCGCTATCTGGTGGTGGTGGACGATGAGGACGACCTGCGTCTTGCCTCTGGCCTGGCCTCCGAGGAGGGCCTGCCACTGGTGACGCTCGGCCGGGGAAGCAACATGGTCGTCGCCGACGTCGGATTCCCCGGTGTGGTCGTCCGACCCGGGCCTGGGCTCTCCTGGTGGGAGGCCGCCGGTGACGACGCGATCCGTGCCGGCTCGGGGATGCCGCTCCCGCTGCTGGCTCGCGAGACGGGCCGTGCCGGGCTCGGTGGGCTCGAGTTCTTCACCGGCATCCCGGGGAGCGTCGGGGGCGCCGTGAGGATGAACGCGGGATGCCATGGCAGTGAGGTCGCCGATTGGCTCGTCGAGGCGCGGGTGATGGACCTGGGCACGGGCGAGGTCTCGGAGCGGACTCCGACCGACCTGGAGATGTCGTATCGGCACAGCAGTCTGACGGACGACCACTTCGTGGTCTCGGCGCGATTCCGTACCATCGCCCGCGACCCCTCAGACGCCGAGGAGGCAATCCGGGAGATCACCCGCTGGCGGCGCGAGCATCAGCCTGGGGGAACGCTCAATGCCGGCAGCGTCTTCAAGAACCCGCCCGGGGACTCGGCGGGCCGGGTCATCGACGCGGCGGGGCTCAAGGGATTGAGGATCGGTGGAGCCCAGGTCAGCGAGCGGCACGCCAACTTCTTCATTGCGCACGACGGGGCCACCGCCTCGGACCTCCATCGACTGGTGATCGAGGTGCAACGCCGGATCCTGGATGAGGTCGGTGTCGAATTGGTGCCCGAGATCCGATTCCTGGGGGAGTTCCATGACCGCACTGCGTGACCGCGTCGCCACCGAGGCCGCGGCCACCACGGGCCGTCGGTGGTGGCCGCTGGTGGCGATCGTGATCATCCTGTCGGGCGCCGGGCTGCTCGCTCACAGCCCGTGGCTCTCGGTGTCGGAGATCGAGATCCTCGGGTCGGTTCGGTCGGACGCCGATGCCCGGATCGCCGAGTCGGGAGTCGGGGAGGGCGCCTTGCTTCTCTGGGTCGACACCGGAGCAGTGGAACGCGCCGTGCGCGGCGATCCATGGGTGCGCGACGTGCGGGTGGACAAGGTGTGGCCCGACCGGCTCGTCGTAGAGATCGCCGAACGGCGCCCTGTGGTGTGGATCGAGGGTGTTCTCGGATGGATGCTCGTGGCGTCGGACGGGACGGTGGTCGACAGAGCCGCCGAACCCCAGGCGGGGCTGCTTCGTGCCTCGGTCGCCCTCCCCGATGTGCAGCCCGGGATCCGGCCCTTCGACCCGGGATGGCACGAGATCGTCGAGATGGCATTGGTCGTCGAAGACGCTCTCGGAGGCACGATGGTGCTCGAGATGCGGGGGGCGGAGATGTGGACCGAGGTGCTCGGCCATCCCGTTCGGCTCGGGCATCCGATCGACCTGGCGGACAAGGCGCGTACGTTGCTGGCGATGATCGGGCAGGAACTGCCCTCCGGGGCGACGATAGATCTGACATCCCCGGCGCGACCGGCTCTCGACCTCGACGACTCTCAAGTCGAAGTCGAGGGTGCTGGTGACGAATCATGATCCTCGAGTCGAGGGTGGGGTATCCTTCCTCCAGACCCCGACCCGCGCCGCGGCGCGGGCGCGAGGCGCAGACCGAGGAGTACCCATGGTGACCAACGACGGTCTCCAGAGCTACCTGGCCGTCATCAAGGTGATCGGTGTCGGCGGCGGTGGCGTCAACGCCGTCAACCGGATGATCGAAGCCGGCCTCCGGGGCGTCGAGTTCGTGGCGATCAACACGGACGCTCAGGCGCTGCTGATGTCCGATGCCGACGTGAAACTCGACATCGGCCGCGATCTGACACGTGGCCTGGGTGCGGGCGCCGACCCCGAGGTGGGCCGGACGGCCGCCGAGGGCCATCGCGACGACATCGAGGACTCCCTACGGGGCGCCGACATGGTGTTCATCACGGCCGGCGAAGGAGGCGGCACCGGGACCGGCGCCGCTCCGGTGGTCGCGGAGATCGCCCGAAGTCTGGGGGCATTGACCGTCGCCGTGGTCACCCGCCCGTTCGGATTCGAGGGCCGGAGGCGCTCGGTCCAGGCAGAACAGGGAATCGCCGCGCTTCGCAGTGCGGTGGACACGCTCATCGTCATCCCCAACCAGCGGCTCCTCGAGCACGCGGACCAGAGCCTTCCGATCGTGGACGCATTCCGTCTCGCCGACGAGGTGCTCCTCCACGGCGTCGGGGGCATCACCGATCTCATCACCACCCCCGGCCTCATCAACGTCGACTTCGCCGACGTGAAGTCCGTCATGTACGGGGCGGGGACCGCGGCGATGGGGATCGGGCGCGCCAGCGGCGAGAACCGGGCGTCGCAGGCGGCCGCCAAGGCGATCGCCAGCCCGATGCTGGAGTCGTCGGTGGAAGGCGCCAGCGGGGTGCTTCTCTCGGTGGCCGGCTCCAACTCGATGAGCCTCCATGAGGTCAACCAGGCGGCGACCACCATCGCCGAGCACTGCACACCGGACGCCAACGTCATCTTCGGGGCCACGATCGACGACTCCATGGGCGATGAGATGCGGGTGACGGTCATCGCTGCCGGATTCGGCGGCGGGCCGCAGGAGCGGCCGCAGATCCAGGCTCCCTCGGTGCGCACACCGTCGATACCCAAGCCGTCCCGGGAGGAAAGGGATGAACCCGATGCCGACGACGGGCCGGGTCCATTCGACGACCTGGAGATCCCCGACTTCCTGAAGGGATGATCCGGCCCGAGGGCTTCCGCGGCGTCGCGTTCGGCGACGCCTCCGACGGAGATGCGAGACAGGATCCCGGCGCCCGCTCCCGGATCTCCGCGTCGCTTGGCATCTCTGATCGCTGGGCGTGGCTCCGCCAGGTGCACGGCGCCGGGGTCGCAGCGGTGACAGGGCCAGGAGACGGGGGGGAGGCCGACGCCGCCTTCACCGTCGTCCCCGGGCTCCCGATTGCAGTGTCGACCGCCGACTGTCTTCCGGTCATGCTCGAGGGTGATGGCGCCGTGGGGGTGGCACATGCGGGGTGGCGGGGCGCGGCGGCGGGAGTGGTGCGGGCGGTGCGACGGGCGATGGAGAACGCCGGGGTGCCCCCATCCCGGGCCGCCATCGGCCCCGGCATCGGGCCGTGCTGCTTCGAGGTCGGTTCCGAGGTGGCAGACAGGTTTCCCGGGCACGCATCAGAGACGGGCTGGGGCACCCTCTCGGTCGATCTCCCGGCGGCGGTGGCCGCCGATCTCGAAGGACTCCGTATCTGGATGTCGCGGGATTGCACAAGAGGCGATGACCGATTCCATTCGTACCGGCGCGACGGAACCTCCGCGCGCCAGGTGGCAATCGCATGGCTACCGGCCTGAGCGAGGTCCGCCTTCGGATCGCGGCTGCGGCCGACCGAGCCGGGCGTGATCCACGCGACATCACGCTGGTGGGCGTCAGCAAGTACGCCTCTGACGACGCTGTCCTCGCAGCGCACGACGAGGGCCTCGAAGACTTTGGAGAGAATCGCGCGTCCGAGCTGGTGGAGCGTTCCAGACTCCTGTCGACCCGCTGGCACTTCGTGGGACGCCTGCAGGGCAACAAGGTGCGGTTGGTGCGTCCGATCGCTCACATGCTGCATTCGCTGGATCGCCGCGAGCTCGCCGAGTACTGGGTGAAGGGACAGGGGATTCCGCCGCCGGCACTCGTCCAGGTCGACCTCGCCGGAGAGCCTCAGAAGGGGGGCGTGGCACCTGGAGACGCCGAAGGGCTGATCGCCATGGCCGAGGGCCTGGGGATCCGGGTCGTCGGCCTGATGGCCATTCCGCCGCTCGCCGAGGGGGCGGAGGCATCGCGGGTCTGGTTCCGTCGGCTGCGGGAACTGCGCGATCGCATCCGTGAGGGCCATCCCGATGTGGCCCACCTCTCGATGGGGATGACGAACGATTTCGAGGTGGCCGTAGAGGAAGGTGCCACTGTGTTGCGGGTGGGACGGGCTATCTTTGGGCCGTTCCAGCACGAGGGCTGATACCCGTGGGTCTCTGGCAGAAGACACTGTTCTATCTCGGACTCGTCGACGAAGACGCCGTCGACGAGTCCGACTACGGCGGATCGAGGGATTGGGAGCAGGAGCGGCCGACTCCCCAGCGTCGCCAGTCGGCCGAGACCGGTGGCCGGCCTCCTGGTGCGAGTCAGCCGCAGGCGCGCCAGCCGCAACGGCCACGCATGTCGATGGGTCGCCAGGAATCCAACGAGCTCGAGCTCGACCCGACACTGACCACCGGCGAGCGCATCGCAGCCAGCAGGCGTGGCGCGCAGCCGCGTGTTCCGGGTCCGAGCGGCGTCCAGGGGCGCCGGGTCGAGCCTCCGATGACCGGACGGCGGCGCCCCGTCGGCGATCCCGCCCTCTCAGAGTCGGGGGTCACCATCACACCCGCCGACCGGCCGCTCGTGCGCACGGTTTCTGATGCCGATCTCGAGTGCGAAGTTATCGTCGCTCGCTCATACACCGACGCCCAGGTGCTCGCCGACCACATCCGGGCCAACATCCCGGTCGTGCTCGACCTGCGCAAGGTGGAGCCCGCGATGGTCCGTCGGCTCGTCGACTTCTCGAGTGGATTGACCTACGCACTCGGCGGATCGATGCGAAAGATCGGGCAGGGTGTCGTGCTGGTCAACCCGGCCAATGTCAACATCAGCCGTGAGGAGAAGCGCCGGCTGAAGGAGCTCGGTTACTACCAGGCGCCGGAAGAGTAAGAACCCGTGGGGATCCTCTGCTTCATCGTCCAGGCATACAGCCTCGTCGTCTTCGCCCGAATCGTTCTCGAATGGATTCCCGTCTCGTACGACCATCCGCTCGCCCGGGTGCGAGCAGCATTCCGCACGTTCACCGAGCCTGTGCTCCGGCCGTTGCGCGCCATCCTTCCCCCGGTGCGGATGGGAGCGATGGCCCTCGACCTGTCGCCGCTGGTCCTGCTGATCGCGCTGGGGATACTGGCAGCGGCGATTTGTTGACCCGGGCGACTTCGCCCGCCTGACGGCGGGCGAACAGACGCTGGTCGCCCTCCTCCCCAGGCTGGGGCCCCAACCCCAGCGGGGCCGTGCTGTTGACCCGGGCGACTTCGCCCGCCTGGCGGCGGGCGAACAGCACCTCAGGGGGCTGACCGACGGGCGACGGGCGACCGGCGACGGGCGACGGGCTAGACCCGCTCCACCCGAAGGCTCACCGGCTCTCCCGCCGCGTCGAGCTCCGCCCCGCCCTCGCCCCGCGACATCGACTCGGCGAGGACCTCTCCGGCGATCCAGTCGGAGTGCTCGCCGACCGCCGCCTCCACCGCCGACGACGCGGAGTCCCAGGTGAGGGCGATCCGGTCGGAGACCTCGAGGCCGGCGTCCTTTCGCAGGCCCTGGATCAGCTTCACGAGTTCGCGGGCCAGCGCTTCTCTCTCGAGTTCGGGGGTGACGGTGGTGTCGATGGCCACCGAGAGACGCTCACCGGTGGCAACCGCGAGGCCGGGGAGGGGATCCCTCACGACGACGAGGTCATCGGCCCGGATGATCTCACCGAGCACCTCCGGCTGACCGCCATCGAGAACCGACTGGATCTGGTCGGGCGAGAGCGCCTCGATCACGGCCGCAGCGTCCTTCATGCGAGCCCCGAATCTCGGCCCGAGGGAGCGGTAGTTCGGCTTGGCCGACAGGCTGGCAAGGCTCTCCTCGTCGCCTGAGGTGACCACCCGCTTCACGTTGAGCTCCTCCGAGATCAGATCACGGTGGGCCTCGATGGCGCGCCGGACCGCATCGTCATGGCTGACGACGGTCAGGGTGGAGAGCGGCTGGCGGATCCGCACCCCTTCGGTCACCCTCAGCCCCCTGCCAAGGCCGACGGCCGAACGAACCGCGTCCATGTCGGTCTCGAGACGGGTGTCGATCAGGCGTGAGTCCGCCTCCGGGTAGTCCTCATGGTGGACACTCAGCAGGCCCTGGTCGGGCTGATCGCGGCGGGCCACCACGAGGTCCTGGTACATGGTCTCGGTGATGAAGGGCAGCACTGGAGCCATGAGCTTTGCGAACGCCACGAGCACCTCGTAAAGAGTGGCGAATGCGGACAGGCTGTCCGCCGGGTCGGTGCCGCGCACGGTCCAGAAGCGGCGGCGCGAACGGCGGATGTACCAGTTGGTCAGGTCGTCGACGAACTCGATCAGCGGGGGTATCACGTTGTAGAGGTAGTAACCCTCCATCTCGGTGTTGACCCGCTTGACCAGACTCTGGAGGACAGAGAGGATCCACCGATCGATCTCTGGGCGCGCCTCCGGTGACGGCGCATCCGCCAGCGCCTCCACGGTCAGGCCCTCGGCGGCTGCGTAGGTGGTGAAGAACGAATAGGCGTTCCAATAGGGGAGCATCACGGTCCGAACCACCTCGCGCACCCCTCGCTCGGAGAACCGGAGGGGCTCGGCCCGGACCACGGGCGAGTTGATGAGATAGGCCCGTAGGGCGTCTGCTCCGACCGCCTCGACCAACGAGATGGGGTCGGCGTAGTTCTTGAGACTCTTCGACATCTTCCGCCCGTCCTCGGCGAGGATCAGGCCGTTCACGACGCAATTGCGGAAGGGAATCGAGTCGAACAGAGCCGTGGCATGGACGACCAGGGTGTAGAACCAGCCTCGGGTCTGGTCGAGGCCCTCGGCGATGTAGTGCGCCGGGAAGCCTCGCTCGAACCGCTCCTTGTTCTCGAAGGGGTAGTGGCTCTGGCCATAGGGCATCGCGCCGGATTCGAACCAGACGTCCAGAACCTCGGGCACGCGTCGCATGGTCCCGTCGCACTCCGAGCACGGGAACGTGACCTCGTCGACAACGTGCTTGTGAAGGTCGGTCACGCGGGTCCCGCTCAGCTCCTGAAGCTCGTCGATGCTCCCCACGCAGACCACGTGATCACAGGCGTCGCACTCCCACACCGGGATGCACGAGCCCCAGAACCGGTTGCGCGATACGGCCCAGTCCCGCGCCTGCTCCAGCCAGTTGCCGAAACGCTTCGAACCGACGTGGTCGGGGACCCAGTGGATGGTCTCGTTCAACTCGACCATGCGATCGCGGATCCTCTCGACCGCCACGAACCAGGTGGGGATCGCCTTGTAGATCAGCGGGGTATGGGTACGCCAGCAGAACGGATAGGAGTGAACGATCCGCTCGCTGCGAGCGAGCGCCCCGGATTCCTCGAGCAGCCGAATCAGCACGGGGTCGGCGTCCTTGACTCGCATGCCGGCCACCTCTGGGATCTCATCGGTGAAGCGACCCTCGGCATCGACGGGGTCGACGAGGAGTCGCTCGAGGCCGGCATCGGCGAATGCAGCCAGATCGGCCTCGCCGAAGGCGGGTGCCATGTGCACCAGACCGGTGCCCTCGTCGACCGAGACCTCGTCGCTGGGGATCACGACGAATGCTCCGTCGTCGGCGAGGAAGTCGTAGTGCTGGAACGCCGGCCGATATCTGGTGCCGAGAACCTCCGACCCCCGGGCCGTCGCCGACGCGACGGTGTCCCCGGGCCAGTACGCGGCCACGCGATCCGCGGCGACCCAGTACCGGCCCGGTGCGCCGTCGAGGGGGTCGTCGATCCGGACATAGGTCATGTCGGGCCCCACCGCCACGCCGAGGTTTGACGGCATCGTCCACGGTGTGGTCGTCCACACGAGGAGCGTGTCGCCCGGCGCCACGGGGCCGGCGCCTTCGGTCACCTCCAGGCGCACCGTGATCGACGGGTCCTCGACGTCCCGGTACTCGCCGAGGTTCACCTCGAAGTTCGAGAGCGGAGTGGCGGCCCCCCACGAATAGGGGAGCACCTTGAACGCCTTGTACACCAGGCCCTCGTCCCACAGCCTGCGGAACACCCACCACACCGACTCCATGAAGTCGACGTCCATCGTCTTGTAGTCGTCCTCGAAGTCGACCCAGCGCCCGATCCTTCGGGTGATGTGCTCCCAGACCTCGGTGTTCTCCATCACCCGCACGCGGCATGCCTCGTTGAAGCGAGCGACTCCGTAGTCGAGGATGTTCGAGGGGCCCGAGAGGTCGAGCTCTTCCTGGACCTCCAGCTCGATGGGCAGGCCGTGGGTGTCCCAGCCGAAACGACGCTCCACACGGTGCCCGCGCATGGTCCAGTAGCGGGGAACGATGTCCTTGAGGACGCCGGCGAGGAGGTTCCCGAAGTGCGGGCTGCCGGTGGGGAATGGCGGGCCGTCGTAGAAGGTGAATTCGTTGTCGTCAGGCCGCATCCGGACCGACTCGTGGAAGGCATCGACCCGATCCCACAGGTCGAGGATCTCCTCCTCGAGTGCGGGGAAGGACACTTCCGGGCTCACCCTGTCGAACGGTCTTGACATCTCGCTCCTCGGCGGTCGCTGCCGCCGGGACGAGCTCGAGGCCCGCGGTACCACCCGACTTGCCACCCGGAGGCGGCCTCTCGTGGCCTCCGTGTCGTGGAGGACTCCGGTGGGTTCTACCCGGGCGTGGCCCGCTCTTCCCACGGCTCAGAGGCGATGACCGACGGATCCGGGGCGCCGGCCTCGCACCATTCGCCGGCTCGCTGAGCCCTTGCTGATCCGTCGGCGCCCTCTTCGGCGCCTGGCATGAAGATATCAGATGGCAGGGCAGAGGGCAGTCGACAGGGCTCGACCCCGCGGGGTCAGTGGGGGAGCGCGGCCGCCACCGCCTCGGGGGTCACACCCTCGACGAGGACCTGCTTCCCGCGCGCGGTCTTCCCCGATACGACGGTGACACGGCGGCCGGGCATGCGCTCGGCCAGCAGTCGTGCCACCGCCTTGTTCGCCTTGCCCCTCTCAGGCGGTGCCGTCACCCGGATCTTGATTGCGCCATCGTGCTCCCCGACGATCTCGTCCCGGCTGGCCCCGGGCACCACCCAGACATCGACGAGAGTCCCTGCAGGATGCGGGTGAAACATGATCCCGAGTCTTGCGTGGACGGGCAGGGAACCGCAACGCAAGATCGGCGCAGCCACCAGACAGGGGGTCGGGGGCAAGGGCGTCGATGCTCCAGGGAATAGGCATCTGGCCCACTGTGTTCCGAAACCCGCCCGTGGTATCGTCGCTCGCTCCAGGGAGGGCCCAATGGCACGCGATCTCGCCCAATCCACATTGGACCGCTTCAAGAAGCGCCTCGAAGAGGAGCGTGAGCGTCTCGAGGGGTTGGTTCGCGACATCGAGGCGGACCGTGAGGAGGTCAGGCTCACCGAGACCTCCTCGGACCGCAGCCCCGATCCCAACACCGCCGAGGGCGGTTCGCTCGCTTTCGAGATGGAGAAGGAGCTGTCGCTGTGGCAGAACGCCCAGGACATCCTCGCCAAGATCGAAGAAGCCGTGGGACGGATCGAGGACGGCACCTACGGCACATGTGACGGGTGCGGAACGGCCATCCCCGTTGCGCGGCTGGACGCGCTCCCGTACACGAAGCTGTGCGTGGACTGCTCGGCCAGCCGGCGCTGAAGCCTTGACGCGCATCTCCGGCCCCCGGGCGGCGGCCCTGGTCGCCGGGTCGGCGGTGGTCGTCGTGGACCAGCTCACGAAGTGGTGGGCCGCCACAGTCCTCCCTGGCGATCCGATCGTCCTGATAGAGGACTTCCTTCAGCTGCGTTATCTGACGAACTCGGGAGCAGCCTTCAGCATGCTCGAGGGCTGGGGCTCGATCATCGCCCTGCTCGCCATCGCCGTAGCCGTCTTCATCGTGATCGTCGTACGATCCGTTCCACATCGACCGGAGGCGGTTGCGCTCGGACTCGTGTTGGGCGGGGCGATCGGGAACCTGATCGACCGGGTGTTCCGCGGCGACGGGCTGCTCGACGGCGAGGTGATCGACTTCGTCGACTTCTCGTTCTTCCCGGCGTTCAATGCCGCCGACTCCGCGATCACGATCGGGGCGATCCTCGCGCTCATCCTCGCCCTTGCGCGGGAATGAGGGCGAAGGTCCCGGCAGACCTGGACGGGGAGCGTGCCGATCTGATCGTGGCAAGGCTCGGAGATCTCAGCAGGGCCCAGGCTCGTCGGATCGCCGACGAGGGAGGCGTCGTCGTGGACGGCGCCGTCGTCGAGGCCAAGGCCCGACTCGCGGCGGGGTCGGTGGTCCAATTCGACCTTCCCCCACCCGATCCCGGGCTGGTCGCCGAGGAGGTCGATTTCGGGGTGAGGTACGAGGACGAGCATGTCGCGGTGGTCGACAAGCCCCCGGGGATCGTGACCCATCCCGGAGCGGGGAACCTGCGCGGCACCCTGGCGGCCGGAATCCTCAACCGCTGGCCGCGGGTGAGAGGTGTGGGCGCCGAGGACCGGTGGGGAATCGTCCATCGGCTCGATCGTGACACGTCGGGGCTCCTGGTCGTGGCGCTGGACGCGGAGGCGTACCAGGGGCTTCGGGAGGCGATGCGCCGTCGCGAGATCGATCGGACATACCTCGCGCTCGTCGCAGGGGTTCCGGCGATGCCGACCGGGACGATCGACGCCCCGATCGGGCGCGATCCGGGGAGGCCGACCCAGATGCGGATCGATTCCGGAGGCCGCCCGGCGCGGACCCACTACCGACTCTCGGCCGAGTTCGACCGTGCCTCTCTGCTGGAGCTGCGGCTCGAGACGGGGCGTACGCACCAGATCCGGGTGCATCTCGCTTCGATCGGCCTTCCCGTCATGGGCGACAGGATCTATGGCATCTCCACCGGGTCGCCGCGGGTCTTCCTGCACGCGTCGGCGGTCGCCTTCGATCACCCCGTGAGCGGCGACCGCATTGACGCGGAGAGCGAGTTGCCCGAGGATCTCGCCGGTGTGCTGGAGGCGCTGACCGCCACCTGAGCGGATGCCTGGCGGGCGCAGCGCCGTCACCCACCTGACGCCGCCGGTCTTCGGTCCGCGGCCCGGACGCGCACCTAGCCGAAGAAGGCGCGAGCGACGTCCCACAGCTCCCGGGGGACCCCCCGTGGGTCGTCTCCGATGTTCGATATCGGGATCGGTTCGATCGTGGTTCCCCTGACGGCCATCATCACGCCGTGTTCGCCTCGCTCGACCGATGCGATCGCAGCAGCGCCGAGGCGGGTGGCGAGGATCCGGTCGCGGGCCGACGGCGTGCCGCCGCGTTGCAGGTGGCCGAGCACCGTCACCCGGGTCTCGAATCCAGTCAGTTCCTCGAGAACCGGGGCCACCCAGTAGGCGACGCCGCCGAGACGCGTGAACCCGTAGGTGTCCGATGGCAGGTCGTCCTCGCGGGGATGGTCGATTCCCTCTGCCACCACCACCACCGAGTAGTTGTGCCCCTGGTCGTGACGCCGGGTGATGATCCCGGCGGCTTCGTCGAGGGGCATCGGGAACTCGGGTATGAGGATCACGTCGGCCCCGGCGGCAATCCCGGCGTGGATGGCGATCCAGCCCTTGGAGCGACCCATCACCTCGACCAGTTGGACTCGATTGTGGGCCTCGGCCGTGGTGGTGAGCCGGTCGATGGCGTCGGTGGCGATCTCGACGGCGGTGTCGAACCCGAACGAGACATCTGTGCCCGGAACGTCGTTGTCGATCGTCTTGGGAATCCCGACGATCGGAATGCCCTCGGCGTCGATCCGGGCGGCGGTTCGTAGAGTGCCGTCACCTCCTACGACGACGATCGCCTGCAGTCCATGCCGCTCGGTCGTCCCCGCGATCGATTTCGCCCCTTCACCGTGGACATACGGATCGCGCCGCGAGGTTCCCAAGATCGTGCCACCCCGGCCCAGGATGCCCCTGACGGCATTGCGGTCGAGGGGCATCGGGTCGTCGTCCATGAGGCCCGCCCAGCCGTTCCGAAAACCAACGACCGAATGGCCGCCGGCGACGGCCGTCGCCGTGACGGCGCGGATCACCGCGTTAAGGCCGGGGCAATCGCCCCCGGCCGTGAGCAGGCCGATCGTCGCCATCAGCCGGCGTTCTGATAGACGTCGATGAAGCGCAGGTAGTTGCCCGAGATCTGCTTGGCCGCGTCGGCCTCCGAGGCCTCGCCGTCCTTCCAGGCGGCCACTGCGTCCCACCAGATCGACCGCCCGATGGCGAAGCCGCTGTACCCCGCCACGGGTGCTGCGGTCGCCAGCCAGTGGTCGACCCGGGTGTCATCGGCGCCGCGACCCAATACCACGCATGTCACCCGGCTCCTGTCTCCGGCCCGAACCAGACCCGAAATGAGACGGCAGTGGTCGGCTGAGTCGATCCCCTCGATCTTCCAGATGTCCGGCTCGACCCCCGCTTGCCGCAACTCGTCGATCACTTCGAGCATCAGCACGGGACGGATGTGGCGGTCGTAGGCATCGATGTCGCCGCCCACCATTTCCTTCTGTCGATCGCTGGCCGGCACGAGCAACTCGAACAGGAACAGACGGTCCCGCTCGTGGAGCCACGAGCCGAGCCGGGCGAGCCGCTCACCCTGGAGGGCCTTTGTGTCCGGGTCGTCATCGGGATTCCACCGCACCAGCACCTTGCTGAACGTGGGGTCGAACTCTTCGATGTGGGCCCCGAATTCGTCGCCGTATTCGAAGTCGAACACGTCCTGGCCCGACTTCTCGACGGGCATGGCGAAAGGGATTCCCGCCGCTCGCGCAGCCCGGGCGACCTCTGCCCCCATCTCCTCGTCGACGAGGATCCCGGCACCCTCCGGGAGACCATCGGCACGGGCGGACTCGAAGCCGGCCCAGACCACGCGCTTCGCCGCCTCGAGGCGCTGCCTGTCATCGGATGAGGGATCGGTGAGGCCGAACATCTTCGACTTGAAGCTTCCGCGGTGATCGAACGCGAGGAGGAACAGGCTGCCGTCGTATCCGAGAGTCATGGTGGGGAGAAGGCTCCGTTGTTGCGTGGTGCGACATTGTAAGGATGCCCGGTCGCTCGACTTCCGACGCCACCTACGGCCTGAGAGCGAGAGACCAGATGCCCCGCGGGGCTGTGACGGGTGCCCGGGTGACGGGCGACTGGCGACCGGGCTAACGTGACTACACGGCTGTAATTCCTCGCGAAAACGGAGACTCGGTGTCGGACCGCAGCTTTGCTCATCTCCATCTGCACACCGAATACTCGATGCTCGACGGGGCGGCCCGGGTCCAGGATGTGATCGCGGCGGCGGCGGCGGACGGACAACCCGGAGTGGGGCTCACCGACCACGGCGTCCTCTACGGAGCGGTCGAGTTCTATCAGCAGGCCCGCGATGCAGGCGTCAATCCCGTCATCGGAATGGAGGCATACCTCACGCCAGGATCGCGGTTCGACCGGCCACCCCGCCGCGACGACATCCGATACCACATGACTCTTCTGGCGATCGACCAGCGGGGATATCGGAATCTGGTGAAGCTGGCGAGCCGCGCCTATCTCGAGGGCTTCTACTACAAGCCGCGGATGGACGCCGAGCTGCTCGCCGAGCACGCCGCCGGCCTGGTTGCGACATCCGGATGCCTCGGCGGCCACGTCCCACAGCTGCTTGCCCCCGATGCGTCGGGTGAGGAGGGAAACGTCGGGGTCGAGCGCGACTATGAGGCGGCCGTGGAAGCCGCCGCGATGTACCAGGACATCTTCGGGCGGGACAATTTCTTCGTAGAGGTGATGGACCACGGTGTCGCCGCCCAGCGCAAGGTGCTCCCGGATCTCGTGTCGATCGCCTCTGAGATCGGCGCTCCGCTCCTGGCCACCAACGACTGCCACTACACCAGGGCGGGCGAGGCGGAGGCCCACGACGCACTGCTCTGCATCCAGACCGGGGCCCAGATGAGCGACGACGACCGCTTCGCCTTCCAGGGGGAGGGCTACTACATCAAGTCGGCTGCCGAGATGCGGGCGCTGTTCCCCGAGTCCGACTACCCGGGCGCATGCGACAACACCCTGCTGATCGCCGAGCGCGCCGACGTGAAGATGGAGTTCGGCAACATCCTCCTGCCCCACTTTCCGGTGCCGGAGGGCGAGACCGAGGAGTCGTACCTCCGCTCGCTCGTGGCCGAAGGCGCCCGCGAGCGCTATGGGGATGGGCTCGACGACGAGATTCGGGACCGAATCGAGTACGAGTTGCGCGTCATCGAGGAGATGGGATTCCCGGCCTACTTCCTCATCGTCTGGGATCTGATCCGACACGCCCGCGAGCAGGGGATCAGGGTCGGGCCCGGTCGGGGCTCGGCAGGTGGTTCGATCGTCTCCTATTGCCTCCGGATCACCGACCTCGATCCGATCCACCACGGGCTCATCTTCGAGCGGTTCCTCAACCCGGGTCGTCGGGAGATGCCGGACATCGACATGGACTTCGACGAGCGCTACCGCTCCGAGATGATCCGCTATGCGGCAGAGCGCTACGGCAGCGACCACGTGGCCCAGATCATCACCTTCTCGACGATCAAGGGCCGCCAGGCGCTTCGCGATGCCGCCCGGGTCCTCGGATATCCCTATGCCGTGGGGGACCGGACCGCGAAGGCGATGCCACCACCCATCCTGGGCCGGGAGGCGACGCTGGACCAATGCCTCGACCCCCTCCCCGACGATGCCGATTCGTCACTGCGCGACTTCCACGCCAATGCCTCCGGCCTCCGCGACATGTATGCCTCCGATCCCGATGCTCGGAAGGTGATCGACACGGCTCGCGGCCTGGAGGGTCTGCGCCGCCAGGACTCGATCCACGCCGCCGCCGTGGTGATCTCTCCGGAGCCGCTCACCGAGATCGTCCCCATCCAGCAGAAGGGGGAAGACGCCGAGGTGGTGACCCAGTTCGAGATGCACGCCATCGAGCGTCTCGGGCTCCTCAAGATGGACTTCCTCGGCCTGCGCAACCTGTCGACCATCGAGCGTTGCCTGGAACTCGTCGAGGAGAATCATGGGGTCCGCCCCGCCATCGACGACGTCCCTCTCGACGATCCGGCGGTCTACGAGATGCTCTCGCGGGGAGACTCCATGGGCGTCTTCCAACTGGAGGGCGCCGGGATGCGGGCCCTGATGCGCAACCTCCAGCCCGACCGGTTCGAGGACATCGTCGCCCTGCTGTCCCTGTATCGCCCGGGGCCGATGGGGGCCGGGACGCACAACCTGTATGCGGATCGTAAGAACGGGAGGGTCCCGATCGGGCATCTCCACCCGGCGCTCGAGGAGGTGCTCAGCGAGACCTACGGGATCATCGTCTACCAGGAGCAGGTGATGCGGGTGGCGGCCGTCATGGCCGGATACTCGATGGAGGAGGCGGACAGCCTGCGCAAGGCGATAGGCAAGAAGATCGCCTCGGTGATGGCGGGGGAGGAGCAGAAGTTCATCGAGGGGTGCGTGGCTCAGGGGCATCCCCGCGAGCTCGGCAAGGAGCTCTTCGACCTCATCGCCCACTTCGCCGGGTACGGCTTCAACAAGCCGCATGCCGTCGGCTACGGCCTCGTCGCCTATCAGACGGCATGGCTCAAGGCTCACTACCCGGCCGAATACATGGCAGCCCTGCTGACCTCATCCAAGCGGGACAAGGACCGCACGGCCATCTACCTGAACGAGTGCCGGGCGATGGGTGTGCGCGTCATAGTCCCAGACGTCAACTCCTCCGAATCGGATTTCGTGGCCCGCGAAGGCGCCGTCCCGTTCGGGTTGTCGGCCATCCGCAATGTCGGCGAAGGCGTCGTGGAGCTGATCACCGAAGAGCGCAAGAAGAACGGGCGCTTCGAGTCGTTCCAGGATTTCATCGAGCGAGTCGACCTGGCGGTGCTCAACAAGCGAACCGTGGAGTCCTTGATCAAGGCGGGGGCCTTCGATGCAACCGGAGCGCCCCGGAAGGGCCTCATGGCGGTGTATGAGCAGATGATCGACGGCGTGGTGGCGCGACGCCGGGCCGAGGACATGGGGCAGTTCTCACTGTTCGGGTCCGACGAGCCGTCGACCCATCCGGGGGCGGTGGAGATCCCCGACATGGAGTGGGACAAGAAGATCAAGCTTCAATTCGAGAAGGAGATGCTCGGTCTGTACGTGTCGGACCATCCTCTGTTCGGACTGGAGTCGACGCTCAGGGCCCTGGCCACGACCTCGATACCCGGTCTGGACGAGCACGGGGACGGGACCTCGGCGAGCATCGCAGGGATCGTCGCCTCGGTCACCCGACGCTACACGAGGGCGGGGGAGCTGATGCTCTACTTCACCCTCGAGGACCTCGAGGGCAGTGTCGAGGTGGTGGCGTTCCCGAGGACCGTCGCCGAGACCGGGCCGCTCGTGCGAGAGGACGCCATGCTCGTCTGCGCCGGGCGGGTCGACCAGCGGGGCGACAGCCTGAAGTTCATCGCGCACCGCATCCACGAACCGGACATCGAGAGCGAGCAGGTGGTCCGCCTGCGGGTCGTCTCCCAGCGCATGTCGGTCGGACTCGTGAATCAGCTCAAGGAGGTGCTCTCGAACCACCCCGGCCCGACACCGGTGTACCTGCATCTCCAGGGGATGCCGGACGAGAAGGTCGTTCGCCTCGGCCCCGATCACACCGTCGAGGCGAGGACGGCGCTGTACGCGGAGTTGCGGGCGCTGTTGGGCCCCGATTCGGTGCTGAATTAGAGGTCGACGGCAGACCGCAGATGGCGGCAGGCGACGCCGACCGGCTCGCCCTCGCTCCGGCCCCTCTCGTTTCGTCTCGTCTATTCCTCGAACACGACGATCCGCTCGGCGAGGTCCGCCAGCGCCTCGGGGTCCGTGGGCATCTCGGCCATCCAGGGAATCACCACGGGGTCGACGCCGTGCCGGGCGGCCAGCTCGGCACGGACATCGGCCTGCCGCTCGGCCTCCAGGCCCCACCGCGCCAGGTTCGCGTCGAGCGGATCACCCGGGTCGCCGACCGCGTGCGCCCACTCCGCCGGGAGTGACCTGTTGAACACGACCACGCGGGGTGGGCTGGCCCATTCGGGCACCTCGTCGAACAAGCGGACGGCCTCGAGAAGCGGCGCGGGATCGGCGGTGGTGACCACCACGCCGGCTGCCTCCCGCAATACCCGTTCCACCTGCTTCGACCTCCGCGAGATCCCGTCGTAGGTCTCGCGCAGGTCGAGCAGGAATTCGGCCACGTCCTCCAGGAGGGGTCCGCCGAGCACCGCGTCGGCGATGCGAAGCGCAGGGCGTGCCGTCACCGCGTACAGGGCGCGCCGACCCGGGATCCTGGGGCCTGTCAGCCAACGCAGAGCCCGGCCGGCGACGAGGGCCCTCATTCGCCGCGGCGCCGACAGGAAGTCGACGCCGCCCGCGGCCGGTGGCGTGTCGACGACCAGGACGTCCCACTCGCCGGAGTCGGCGTGGGTTGCCATCTCTTCGGCCGCGGCGTAGGCCTGACCGGAGGGGAACCGGTCGGCCACGGCGCGGAAGAGGGGGTTCGCCACGAGACGGACGGCGACATCGGGCGCCGCGTGAGTTCGGACGATGGCCTCCCACGACGCCGCTGCGTCGAGCATCGCCGCCGAGAGTCCGGCCATGCCAGGCACCTCGACGGGGTGGTTGCCGACATCGATGCCGAGTGCATCGGCGAGACGACGGGCAGGGTCGACGGTCAGGACCAGGGTCCGGGCCCCGGCGCGGGCGGCATCCGCGCCGATTGCAGCGGAGATGGTCGTCTTGCCGACCCCTCCGGCACCGACCACCAGGACGACCGCAGTGCTCATTCGCCGTCCCACATCTCGGAGAGCCGGCTGGCGACCTCGCCCGGAGTGCGCAGCCCGAACAGGAGCGGAAACGTCACAGCAGGCTGGAGAGCGGCGAGATGGGTCTCCTGTGCGCTCCTCACGTCCCGGTGGAGCATGGCGGCATCGCGCCTGGGTCCCGGGGGTTCCCTGGTGATGCGATCGGCGGATATGGCAAGCGGGGGGACGACGCGGTTGGCGACGACCCCGGCCACATCTGCGAGGCCCTCGGAGGCGATCGCATCGAGTGTCTCCCGGGTCTCGGCGACCGGCAACTCCTCGGGGGTGGCCGCGATCAGGATCCCGGTGGAGGTCGGATCGCCAAGGACCTCCCGCATCCACGCCGCCTGTTCCCTGACCCGCCCTCCCGGCACCAGGGTCTCGATCGTCGCCGGAGCCCTCAAGTAGGAGAGGATCTGCCCTGTCGCCGGGGCGTCGGCAACGACGATGTCCCACTCCAGTCGGGTTGCCTCGTAGAGCACCTTGCCGATGACGACGGTGTCGCGGATCCCGGGGACCGTGTCGGCGAGGACACCGAACGCCCGGGTCATCATCCCGAGGCGAGGGACCTTGATTCGCAGGCGGAGATACTCGTCGAGTGCGGCAGCAGGGTCGATGGCCAGCGCATGGAGGCCGGGACGAATACGGGTCGGCTCGGAGCCGAGACGACCGACCCGGAGATGGGCCGCGAGGCCGACCCCGTCGGCCATACCCACGACGAGCACCCGTTGACCATGCTTTGCCGCATGGAGGGCCGCTGCGACGGCGATGGCGCTCTTGCCGACACCACCCTTCCCGGTGACGATGAGAAGGCGGCGCTCGAGCATCACGAGGCGGTCTGTCCGGTGCGCCCGATCATTCTCCCTCGAGGGGGAATCTCAGGACCAGGGACCCGTCCTCGACCGAGATCTCGGCGTCCGCGACGAGGGAGTAGTCCACGAAGTCCTGCTGGGCGCCGGCGAGGAACTTTCGTCGTGCCTCGCCTTCGAGCGGCGGGATGCCACGTTCCTTGACGGCGGCGGCCCGGTTGCGGAACCGCTCCTGGAAGGCATCGACATCGAATGAGGCCATGCTGATCTCCGGATCGGATGCCTTCAGACTAGGTGGGACGTCGGTGGCACCCAGCGGTCAATCCTCCGGGTCGGCGACGCCCGCGGCGGCGCGTTTTGCGGCAGCACGGCGCTCGGTCGCCAGTCTTCCCAGGCCGTAGTCGTCGTGATCGACGAAGCGCATGGCTGCGGCGATCCCGGCGTGCCCGGCCACATCACGGATGAGGCGATGCATCTCCTGGCAGACCCGTCGGTAGTCGGGGTGGCCCCCCTGAGCGGTGCGCAATTCGAGCATGTGGAATGCCTCGCGGGCATTCATGTCCATGTAGAAGCGGATCCGGTAGCCGAAGGGCACCGCGTACTGGGCGGCATCCGGCCCCAGGACCCGATCGATGTCGCCGTGTACAGCAGCGGCACGGTCCATGGCGTCGCGCCACTGTTCCTCGGCGCCGATGTCGGCGACCGACTCCGGAAGCACATAGCCGTGCTTGGTGCCGAGTCGCTGCCACTCGAGCGTCATCATGCGGTGGCGCTGGAGATCCCGGAAGATTCCGTAGTCGCAGAGGATGTCGAACCGGTAGGAGGCCCGCTCCATCGCCCGGCCTGGCTTGTGGCGCCGGTTGCCGCGCTCCCCGACGTAGGTGGAAAGGATCCGCGCTCGCTCTTCGGGGGTCATGCTGCGCGCCTTCTCGAGCAGGTGGTCGTCGGGGAGGTCCGTGTAGGCGTACAGGGCCGCTGCAGCGACCTTGGCATCGGCGTCGGGATCCCACTCGACGAGCGTGACTTCGGGCCGGGCAGGCACGGGCTCGTCGTGCCCGGCGGCCTCGCTGCGCATCGCCGCCGCGGTATCGGCGAGATATCTGCTCCACGCCTCGCCTCGTTCGGCCATGTCCACCCTCACGAGAAATGCAGGGATCAGCTTGCGCAACTCGACGAGCATTCGGTCGGCGACGTCGCGGACCTCGGCCAGTGCGCTGGCGCGCATCCGGAGTAGGAGCATCTCGTACGCCTGGCCCGTCGCGTAGATGCCGACATTCGAGAGCGTTGCCGCCGGGAGAAGGCCGCGGAGGTCGTCGCACACCCGGGCCCGGATCGTGGATCGATAGACGAAGTTGGAGTCATCGGCCGACTGGGGGTGAAGCGACTCGTAGTACGCCGTCAGGCGTGCCGTGAGGCCTGCATAGAGGTCGAAGAGGTGCTCCATCGTCGCCTCGTACTCTCGGGCGAGAGTGGATGCGGCCACCTCGGGTGGTATCACGTACCGGTACCGGTCGCCGAGACGCTGGTCGTAGAACATGTATCGGGTGCTCTGCTCCAGGTAGGCGGCGAGCCTGCCCCGCTCCAGGACCTTGGTGAGGATGTTCGACGCCTGCTCGCATGCGAGGTGGACGCCACCCAGCTGAGCAACGGAGTCGTCGCCGTATTGGGTGAACACCCGGTTGTAGAGGTCCTCGGCGCGCTGCATGTCGACCCGATCGTCGTCACCGGCGAGGTGGTCGGCGATCGAGGCGATGCCAACCTCGGGAGCGTCGTAGAACTCGTCGAGGAAGAGTCGGCGAACCGACTTCGGGCTCCGGCTGTACCGGGCGAACAGGGCTCCCTTCACGACCTCGGGGAGGTTGACCAGGCCGAAGACCGGCTCGGTCGTGTTCGTGAAGAACCGCTCGAGGATCGCCGTCTCCTCGGGGGTGAACGACTCGGTGTGATAGCGCACGGCGGGGAGCAGCCCGGATCGGTCCCCGACGGTGGTGGTCATGTCACATCCGTGTAATTCGGCGGCGTGGCGACGGTATCACCGTGTCGGGTGCGTGGGCAAGTGGGCAGGAAGGTCACCGGTCGCCCGTTCACGTCACCCGTCCGATCACACTCTCCTGGCGACAGGCGGCTGCTGTCGGGCGAAGCACCAGACTCCGCGAGGAGAGTGGAGGTTCCCTGATACCGTCGCGCCATGACCGCGATCCGCATCGTCATCGGGGGGGTCATCGGCGTGATCATCCTCGTCGCGCTGGTGCCGATGTTCGTACTCGTGGATCTCGCCGGCGGGGGGGACGGCCTGGGTCTGTGCGAGGGGGGCCTCACCTCATGTCGGACCTCCTACTTCGACGGCCCCGAACTGCTCGGCCTTCTCGTCCTCGTGCTGCTCCTTCTCCTGATGCTGCTGCGAGCCGCATTCCACCTGCGCTCGATCATCGAGCAGCGCCGCGGGCGGGACGAGTCAGTGGGCGGGTGAAATGGCCTCGGCCGCCTCGATCGGGAGGTCGTCGTCGGGCCCGGTCCCGGCGAGCACCACGTATATGCCGGCCAGGATGAGGGCGGCTCCGACGACGCCACGCCACCCGATCCGCTCACCCAGGAAGACCGCACCCGAGAGGGCTGCGAACGCCGGTTCGAGTGCAAGCACGATCGCGGTGCGGGACGGACCGATCACCCGTTGGCTCCAGACCTGGAGGTAGAAGGCGCCGGCACTCACCACGATGCCGGTCACCGAGATGGCGAGCCAGGCGTCGGACCCGGGGACGGCGGCACCGTCGATCGCCAGTGAGAGGCCCAGTCCGAGGACCGCGGTGACCAGGAGTTGGACGGCGGTGAATGGGACCACTCTGTGCCAGTTGGCCGTCCGGGCCAGATAGACGATGTGTCCGGCGAAGGCGGCCGCGCACCCGACCGTGTAGGCGTCGCCCGAAGACAACCTGAAGTCGTCGACCACCGTGAGGACACCGAATCCAGAGAAGGCCAGCAGTGCGCCGAACACGACGAGGCGGCGAGGCAGGCGACGCGCCACCGTCGACGCCATCAGGGGCGTCAGCACGACATAGAGGCCGGTGATCAGCCCCGAGTTCGACGCCGACGTCGACGTGAGTCCCTGGGTCTGGAGGGCATAGCCGGCGAACAGGAAGAGGCCCGCAACGGTCCCATCCCGCCACAACCGGGATCCCCTCGGTATCCGGATCGCGACCAGCACCGCGGCACCCAGTAGAAAGCGCCACCCCACGAACCGCATCGGGGGGACCTCCACGACTGCATCCTTGACGACGACGAAGGTCACTCCGAACAGGAGCGAGGCCAGGGCGAGGGCTGCGACGGCGACAGCGGGACGGCGCACGGCGCGGTGAGGATAGGACGGGCGGGGTGGTGATCAGTCCTCGGGTTCGTCCTCTTCGGCGACGCGGTCGCTCGCTGCTTCGGCGTCGAAGACGAGGGTCGAAGGACCCGACTCCCGGGTCGGCTCCACGAACGCAGGGATCTCCAGGGAGTCGAACAGTGGCTCTTCGAACGGGTTCTCGTCCGCGGGCGAGGGGCCTCGTTCGGGACGACGGACCTCGGCCTCGACCTGGTCGGGCACGGAAGGCTGCGCCTCCCCCACGGCCGCGACGTCGGTCCCAGAAGCTGTGTCCGCGGCCTTGGCGCGGACGGTGGGCTTGTCGGCTCGTGTGGTGCTCGTCACGCTCCGCCGCGCCGGGTTGCCGCCGGTGGGCAGACCCATGAACGACCGGGTCAGGCCGATCGTGATGCCGACGAGCGTCACGAATGTTCCAAAGACCAGGAGGCGAGCGCCGATCGCCACCGATCCGTCCAGCGTCTCTGCCATGACCGAGGCGTCGAGGTGCTTGACGATCGCGTACGGGAAGGCCGCGAGTCCGAGGATCAGAGACGCCCACCCCAGCGGTCGGGGAAGGGGTCGTGTGTGATCGGGGATGAGGGTGATCAGAAAGATCGGCAGTAGCAGGATGACAGCCGGGAGTGCATCGGCCTGGAGCGCCGACTGGGATGTCCTGGATCCTTCGACGAAGTCGAGGCTGAGCGATGCCATCGCCAGGAGCACGCCGACGTCGATCACGATCCTCGAGGCGTGGAACGCCAGGGTCGTGGGTGCTGGACGGTGCTGCGACTGCACGGAGGCCTCCGGGAGACCGGCGGGATGGGTGCGGAGGTTAGCGGTTGCCGGTGTCTGCACCGCTCGGCGCCATCTCCACCACCCCGTCCTGCAGCGAAAGGATCGTCGCGAGCGCCACCACGGCCCATCCGTGAGCCTCGAGACGACCTCTTCCCTCCATGAAGGCCTTCTCGATCACGAACCCCAGTCCGGCCACGGTCGATCCCGACTCTTCAACGATCTCCCCCAGCGCTTCCGCGGTTCGACCCCGGGACAGGAAGTCATCGACGATCGCCACTCGTTCCCCGGTGCCGAGGACGCGATGGGCGACTTCGACCCGGTACTCGGCGTCCTTCGTGGGCGATGCGACCTCGCGCACGTATGCCGGTCTGGTCGACCGGGTGCGCGGGTATTTCTTCGCGTAGATCACGTCGACGTCCAGGGCCATCGAGACGGCCAGGGCGGGAGGTATGCCACTCGCCTCGGCGGTGAGGATCAAGGTCGGGCGAGACGGGGCGAGCAGGCCGGCGAGGTCGGAGCCGATCGATTTCATGAGGCCGGGTTCGACGCGGTGGTTCAGGAAGTCATCGACCTTCACCAGAGGGCCCTCGACGCGGCCGCGAGCGATGATCGCTTCGCGCACCGCCGAGCCGATCGTGCCGGTCATCGGGGCGGAGAGTACCGACCGGTAGCATCGATGGGAATGTCGGCCGGTGCTCCCTCATCGACCCCAGATCCCGCCACGCGCCGCAGGGCGCGCACGATCCTGGGAAGGCTGGAGAAGCAGCATCCGGCCATCGGCACCGCCCTCGACCACGACGACCCGTGGCAGTTGCTGGTGGCCACCGTGCTGAGCGCTCAGACCACCGACGAGAACGTCAACCGCGTGACGCCGATCGTCTTCGAGCGCTGGCCGACCGCGGCCGATCTGGCCGACGCCGACCCTGAAGAGGTGGAGGAGGTCGTCTACTCGACCGGCTTCTACCGCCAGAAGACGAAGGCGATCATCGGCCTCAGCGGCGACCTCGTGGAGCGTTTCGACGGCGAGGTGCCCGACGACCTGGACCGCCTGGTGACGCTCCAGGGAGTGGGCCGCAAGACCGCGAGCGTCGTCCTCGCCGAGGCGTGGGGGAAGCCGGCGATCGCCGTCGACACCCACGTGAAACGGGTGACCCGAAGGCTCGGGCTCACCGACCAGACAGATCCGGTGAAGGTGGAGCGGGACCTGCGCGCCCTTTACCCGGAGGAGAGGTGGGCGGGCATCTCGATGAGGGTCATCCAATTCGGGCGTGACACGTGCATCGCCCGGAATCCGCGGTGCTGGGACTGCATCGTGATGGATATCTGCCCGTATCCCGACAAGACCCCTCCCCCGACGGATTCGTGATCCGGCTGCGGTCGCCCCACGACCGGGCAATCGCCGCCCTGGCGATTCCCGCACTGGGGTCGTTGATCGCCGAACCCGTGCTCAGCCTGGTCGACACCGCGTTCGTCGGCCGATTGGGAATCGACGAGTTGGGGGCGCTCGGCGTGGCCTCGGCCGTCTTCGCCCTTGCATTCTTCGTGTTCAACTTCCTCGAGTACGGCACGACGACCGAGGTGGCGCGGGCCGTCGGACGCGGCGACATCGAGGCCGCCGGGCGAGCAACGGCAACCTCACTCGCGCTCGGAGCCGTCTGTGGCGTCGCCGTCGCCGGGTTGCTGGTCGCGTTTCGGGGCCCCATCGCCGGTGCTCTCGGCGCGACGGGCGGCGTTCGCTCCGGTGCGGTCACCTACATCGGGATCCGGGCCCTCGCCGCACCGGCCGTCCTCGTCGTACGAGCCGCGCATGGTGCCTATCGCGGCTATCAGGACACCCGGACACCGTTCGTCGTCGCTCTCGGACTCAACGCGGTGAACCTACTGCTCGACCCGATCCTGATCTTTGCCCTCGACTGGGGGATCTCCGGCGCGGCCTGGGCCACGGTCACCGCGCAGTGGGTCGGCGCCTTGTGGTTCCTCGTCCTGCTCCGGCGGGGAGCGGCTGGTTTCGGGCTGGTCGGAGCGCGCCCGGTCGCCGGAGAGGTGAGGGCCTTCCTCCGGGTCGGGCGGGATCTCGCAATTCGCACCGGCGCCCTCTTGTCCACCTTCACAGTGGCGACGGCGGTGGCCACCCGGGTGTCGGATGCCGCGGTGGCAGCGCACCAGGTGCTCTCACAGGTGTTCCTCTTCCTGGCTCTCGCACTCGACGCCCTGGCGATCGCCGCGCAGGCGCTCGTGGCCAAGGTGCGTGGATCTGGAGACGGCCGTTCGGCCCGCGAGTTGGCCGACCGGCTGGCGGCGCTGGGCGTCGCCCTGGGCGTCATCCTCCTTCTGACTCTCGCGGCGCTCGCGCCGTTCGTTCCGGGTTGGTTCACCCCCGAGCCGGATGCCCGAAGGGCGATCGCCGACGCGTATCCGATCCTCGTCCTCGTTCAACCGGTCGCCGCCCTCGTATTCGTCTGGGACGGGGTGTTCATAGGGGCCGGGGACTTCGGGTTCCTGGCCGTCGCAATGGTGGTGGCGTCGGCGGTCGCCATCGGTCTGCTCGTCCTCGTGCTCCCGCTGGGCTGGGGGCTCGTCGGGGTCTGGTGGTCGCTGGCGGCGCTCCTCGCAGCGCGGGCCGTCACGTTGGGATGGAGACGGGTGGCTCGGGCGGGTCCGTTCTCTCGTCCGGCAGCAGGCTGAGCCCCCTGGTCTCGGGCAGGAACAGCAGGGCAGACGCCGAGACCAGGAGGAAGCCTCCGATGAGGGCGATCGTCACCGGGATGCCCCACGCATCGACCACGAAGCGTCCCGCGGCGAATCCGGTCAGCCCTCCGAGGACGCTGGCGTTGACGATCCAGGCGCCGGCGGTGGCGCGCAGGTCGGTTGGGAACAGCTCGGACCGGTGGGAGGCGAACGCGGGCCCGAATGCCGACCCGCCCATGGTCGACAGGAAGATCCCGAGACCGAGGAGTGGCGCGGTCTCGACGAAGTAGAAGCCGATTCCGCCGGTGACACCGATCACGATCGCCACTGCCTGCGTGGGGCGGCGTCCGGCGACGTCGGCAAGCCGCCCTCCAGCCAGCAATCCGATGGCGACACCGGGCGCGCTGGTGAGGGCGAGGAGCAGCGAGGCCCCGCCCGCCGACCATCCGAGGGCGTTCTCGAGGCGCACCAGCGCGAGGTTGGCCGCAGGGGAGGTGAACGCGGAGATGGCGAAGGCAAGCAACGCCATGGGCCAGAAGCGGCCGGCATGCCCGCGCCGGAACACGGCCGCCAGCGGTGGCCGGGTAGGCGTCGCGACGAAGGCGCGTGACTCGGCGACCCGGGCCATCAGGAAAGGGAGCGCAAGGATCGGGATGGCGCTGAGCCCGAAGAGGATCCGCCAGTCGTCGCCTCCAGCGCCCATCGGTCGCACGATCAAGCCCCATCCCGTTCCCAGCGATCCGAACAGGGCGTACAGGGCGAGGGCATAGCCGCGAATTCGAGGGCCGACCTCCTCGGCGAGGACCACAAGGGCGAGCGATCCGATCGCCACGGTGCCGATGCGCGCCAGCGCCTGGGTCGAGGTGAATGCGGCGGCCCCCGGCAGAAGAGCAGTGGCCAGGTTCGCCGAGGTGAGGAGTGCGAAGGCGAGGAGCAGTGGCCGGCGCCTGCCACGGTGGTCGCCCCACCACGAAAGGCCCAGCGCCAGGAGCGACGTGGCGCGGATGGCGGCCATCAGATCGAAGACCTCGGCGTCCGAGAGGCCGAGGTCCTTCTGGACGAAGGGCAGGGCATGGGTGACGACGGTCCCGGACCATCCCTGGGCGAAGGCCACGATGGCGAAGAGCCCCAGGACGCCCAGTTCTCGTCGCTCGATGCGGTCTGGCGGGCGCAGCGCCCCGAGGAGACGCACGTCAGGCGATCTCGCTGCCCGGTGGCACCGGACGGTCGGGACGGAGCAGCACCACACCGTCCCCGGTCAGAACGCCGAGCACCAGGACGTCGGAGCGGAACCCGCCGACACGGATCGGGTCGAACCCCGTCACCGCGATCACCTGCGTCCCGGGAAGGTCTGATGCCTGGTAGAGATCGGTGATCTTGGCCGACGACTGCTTCTCGCCGAGCTCGCCGAAGTCGATCCACAAGCGGTAGGAAGGGTCGCGGGCCCCTTCATTCCGTTCGGCGCGCACGATCGTCCCGGAGCGGACCGCGAGATCGTGCCAATCACTGATGGCGGGCACCCGCCGAGGCTAGTGCTCGCCCCCGGGTCGGGGAACCCGTGCCGGACCGTTACCGTTTCCGGGCTGACCGGCCGGGAGGCGCAGGTGGAGATCGGAAACGTCAACATCATCGTCGCGTTCTTCGCCGGGGCCCTGTCGTTCCTGTCTCCGTGCGTTCTCCCGCTGCTTCCCGGCTATCTCTCGATGATGTCGGGCTACTCGGCGACGGACCTGTCAGAGGGGAGGGTCTCCACACGCCGGATGTTCCGCACGACCATGCTCTTTGTCGGCGGGTTCACCGCGGTCTTCGTTGCGTTGGGGGCCACCGCCACGGCGTTGGGATCGCTGCTCATCCGCAACCAGCGCACGCTGCTCGCCGTTGCCGGATGGGTGGTCATAGGAATGGGGGCGCTCATCACGGTCTCGGCGCTGTGGAACCCCCGGCTCCTCATGCCGTTCATGCGTGAGCGGCGGGTCGAGGTGCGGCCCTCTCGCCTCGGGCGATGGGCGGCGCCCGTCATGGGGGCCGCCTTTGGCTTCGGGTGGACGCCGTGCATCGGCCCGATACTCGGATCGATCTTCACGATCGCCGCCACGGAGGGCTCGGTGCCCCAGGGCATGTTCCTCCTGTTCGTCTACTCGATGGGCCTCGGCGTCCCCTTCGTTGCGGCAGGCATCGGGATCGGCAAGGCCTACGGTGCCCTCGACTGGTTCAAACGGCACTTCAGGGCGATAACCGTGACGTCCGGACTGCTCCTCGTGGGCTTCGGAGCATTGATGATCACCAATACCCTGATCGAGCTCAACATCTGGTTCCAGAGGATCCTGCCAGAGTGGCTGGAGGGCGTGTGAGCGCGGTGAGGCAGCCTTCGTACGGGGACGTGACGGGCGAGTACCTCGCCGCCCGTGGGGGCGCGGGCCTGGCAGCCGGCTCGCACGACCTCACGTGGGTCACCGGCGACGACGCAGTGTCCTTCCTCGACGGGCAGCTGAGCCAGGACATCGCCGCGATGGAGCCCGGTTCGATCGCCCGTTCATTGCTTCTGGAGCCCAGGGGCAAGCTGAAGGCGCTGCTCTGGGTGCTCCGGGGCGAGGATCGTGTCGGCCTCGTCTCGGACCGGGGGCAAGGAGCAGTCGTGGTCGAGCAGTTGGAGCGATTCCGCTTCCGGGTCGATGCGACGATCAGCCTGGATGGGCGTCCGGTGGCCGTGTTGTGGGGACCGGGGTCGGCCGACGTCCTCCGGGCGGCAGGGCACGTTCCGCCCGTCGGGTGGCGTGATGAAGATCAGGTCCTCGTCGCCGCGTTGCCCGTCGGAGTGCCCCGATATCTCACGGCAGGCGACGCCGGGCTGGACGCGGCAGGGGCCACGCCGATCGGAACGATCGCCGAGACCGCGGTTCGCATCGAGGCAGGGGAGCCCGTCATGGGCATCGACGTGGACGAGTCGACCATCCCGCAGGAGACCGGGCTCGTCCCCGAGGCCGTCTCCTTCACGAAGGGGTGTTATCTGGGCCAGGAGCTGGTGGCGAGGATCGACTCCAGGGGCCGTGTCAATCGCCACCTGAGGGGCATCGTGCTGCGTGACACAGTGCTGCCACCGCCCGGCGCGGAGGTGGTCAGTGGTGGAGACCCCGTCGGCACTATCACGTCGGTGGGCGAGTCCATGGAGCTGCGGGCCCCCGTGGCGCTGGCGATGGTGCGCCGCGAAGTGGAACCAGGAAGCGGTGTGGAGATACGCTGGGCCGGAGGTTCGGCGAGTGCGGAGGTGCGGAACCTTCCTCTCGCCGCCTTCGGCGGTTCCGACACCCCCTGATCACAGTTTTCGAACAATCCCGTCCGAAAGTCGACGTATGCAGCGACCGATGACGATGCGATGACGCGAGGGACCATCCTCCTCATCGAGGACGAGGAGGCCATCGCCGATCTCGTTCGGATGTACTTCGAGCAGGAGGGCTTTCGGCTCATCCACGCGTCCGATGGGGAGCGGGGCCTCGACGCAGCGCGCGATCGCGATCCTCGCGTGGTGCTTCTGGACCTGGGGCTCCCGGGAATGGACGGGATCGAGGTCTGCCGGCGAATCCGATCGTGGTCCGACGTCCCGGTGATCATGCTCACCGCCCGGGACACCGAGGTGGACAAGGTGGTCGGCCTCGAGATCGGCGCGGACGACTACCTGACGAAGCCCTTCTCACCCCGTGAACTGGTGGCCCGGGTGCGGGCGGTGTTGCGCCGGGCCGAGGAGCCGCCGCGAGCCCCTTCGACGATCGAGGTCTCCGGTTTCGAGGTCGATTCGGGGCGCCGCGAGGTGCGGGTCCCCTCCGGGGAGGTCGTTCGCCCCACCGCGAGAGAATTCGACCTGCTGTGGTATCTCGCCGAGAACGCCGGGCTGGCGCTGTCCCGTGCCCAGATCCTCGAGGGGGTCTGGGGATACGACTATGTCGGCGAGACTCGAACCGTCGACGTTCACATCCGCCAACTCCGCAAGAAGCTCGAAGGCATCCCCATCGAGACGGTATGGGGTGTCGGATACCGGATTGCGGAATCGTGAGGGTCGCCCGTCGCCCGAGTCTCGACGCCTTTCACCCGTCGTGAGGAGGCTGATGGCCGGGATCGTGACGGCCGCCGTGGGGTTGGGGCCCCACGTGGCGGAGGAGGGCCTAAGTGGGCGGTTTGATCGGCTCTACGGGAGATCAGTCTGTGGCTTGTGACAAGCTACAGACTGATCGGTGGCCATCGCCCATCAAACCGCCCGCTTCCGGCGTCTGTTCGGCGGCGGAGCCGCCGAAGTCGGCCCGGGAGGAGATAGCGTGAGAAGGCGGTTCTTCTGGGGAATGGTCGCGGTGGCGGTGGTCACGCTCGCCGTCGGCGGGCTTGCCGCCGCAGTGTTGATCAACAGATCCCTGGAGAACTCCGAGCGACAGGAGTTCCTTCGTCAGGCGAACGCCACGGCGCGGATAGTGGAGGCCGACCTGGCCCGAACATCGGATTCGCCCGGCCGCAGCCTCGCGGTGGTGCTCGCCACCGTGGCTTCGATCGGTGGTCACGACTACGTGGAGGCGGCGATCGTCGGGCCCCGCGGGACCGTCACCGTCCTGAGTGACGGCGCGGTCCTCATCGACCTCGTTCCGGACCTCGCCGACCTGACCGGCCCCATCCACTTCGATGCGACGGTCGAGGGAACCGATGTCCTGGTGGTGGCACAGCCGTTCCGGGTTGGTGAGCGGGGGACGGTGGTGGTCGTGATCGGGACGACGCTCGACCTCGTTCCGTGGCGAGATGTACTGGGCAGATTCGCGTGGGCTCTCGTCCTGGCGGTGCTTCTCGCAGCACTTCTCGCCGGATGGTTCGCATCGGTCGCAGGCCGGCGGCTCGACGCCCTGCGGATGGCCTCGGATGGGATCGCGCGGGGCGACTTCTCCGCGCGGGTGCAACTGGAAGGCAGCGACGAAGTGGCCGCCGTGGCCCAGGCGTTCAACCAGATGGCGATTCAACTCGAGGAGGCACGGCGCCGAGAGCGCGAGTTCCTGGTCTCCGTGGGGCACGATCTGCGCACCCCGCTCACCACCATTGCGGGCTACGCCGAGGCGATTCAGGAGGATCGGGTGTCGCCCGACGACATGGATCGCGTGGCGGCTGTCCTCGGGACCGAGGCCTCGCGGCTTGGCAGGCTGGTCGAAGACCTGATGCTTCTCGCCAGGCTCGAGGCCCGAGAGTTCAGCCTGCGACCAGAGCAGGTGGATCTCGCGAAGCATCTGGCGGGCGTGGTCCAGGGTTTTCGGCCGCGTGCCGACGCTGCGCGGGTGCGGCTCGAGACGGATCTTGCCGATGTCGGCGTGGTCGACATCGACCCTGATCGGGTCGCCCAGATCGCCGGGAACCTGCTGGAGAACGCACTCCGCTATACGCCGGAGACCGGTCGCGTCCGCCTGGTCCTGAGACATCATCCGGCAGGCCTCGCCGTCGAGGTCTCAGACACCGGCCCCGGCATCGACGCGGCCGACATTCCGCACATCTTCGAACGCCTCTATGTGACCACCCGGTATCGACCGCTTCGTCCGGAGGGGAGCGGTCTCGGCCTGGCGATTGTCCGTGAGCTGGTGGACGCCATGGGGGGCCGGACCGAGGTCGAAGCGAAGCCGGAGGGCGGAACGCTGATCCGTGTGGTGCTTGGGAGCGGGCAACGCGCGGAGAGCAGCCAACGGCAGGGCGACGCGGCTCCGAACGCATGAGTCGAAGCCTGCGCAGTTAGCCTCGCGCGCCAATGACCGACTTCCTCCGTGTCGCGGGCGCCCAGATCGACCTCGTCGTCGGCGACATAGACGGCAACGTCGCCCGTATCGCCGAGGCGATGCGATGGGCCGAGGACATCCAGGCCGATGTTCTGCTGTTCCCCGAACTCGCGGTCACCGGGTACCCGCCGGAGGACCTCGTGCTCCGGGAAGGCTTTGTGAGCGCCAACATCGCGGAGCTTCGTTTCCTGGCCTCCGGGGCCGGATCCACCGCGTCGGTCGTGGGGTTCGTCGATCGATCCCGGAATTCGAGGCGCGACGATGCGGGCCACAACCGGGTCCACAACGCCGCCGCCCTGCTCGCCGAGGGGAAGGTGCGAGGGATCTACCACAAATGTCTGCTCCCGAACTACGGGGTGTTCGACGAGGACCGCTACTTCGCAGCAGGCCAGCGACCGGACGCCCTCTGGGAGATCAACGGAGCGATCGTCGGCGTGTCGGTCTGTGAGGACATCTGGGTTCCCGACGGTCCTCCGGCTGCTCAGGCAAAGGGTGGAGCGGACATCCTCCTCAACATCAATGGGTCGCCCTACCACCGGGGCAAGGGGGCGGAGAGGGAGAAGATGATCGCCGACCGCTCCCGCGCGTACGGGCTCCCCGTCGTCTACCTGAATGCGGTCGGAGGGCAGGACGAACTGGTCTTCGACGGCCAGAGCATGGTGTTCGCCGCCGGCGGTGAGTTGCTGTACCGGGCCCCGCAGTTCGAAGAGGATCTGTTCTGGGTGGACGTGCCCCTTCCGGAGAGCGGCAGGGCCGACGTGGATGCGCTGACGATCGTCTCGGGAGATCTCCTGGAAGGCGAACCCGAGACCCCGCCGGAGTCGTACGAACCGATGGGGGAGGAGGAAGAGGTGTATCGCGCGCTCGTCACGGGGCTGCGTGACTACACCCGCAAGAACAGATTCGAGAACGTCGTGGTCGGGCTCTCCGGCGGGATCGACTCGTCGCTCACGGCGGCGATCGCGGCGGATGCGCTGGGACCCGAGTCCGTCTGGGGGGTGACGATGCCGTCGCGCTACTCGTCCGACGGCTCGGTGTCCGACTCCCGTGCCCTCGCCGAGAACCTGGGGATCCGATTCGACGAGATCTCGATCGAGCCCCCGTTCGAGGGTTTCCTCGAGGCCCTGTCCGGGGTGTTCCAGGAGACCGAAGAGGACGTGACCGAGGAGAACCTGCAGGCCCGTGTCCGGGGGGCGATTCTGATGGCGTTGTCGAACAAGTTCGGCGGGATGGTCGTCGCCACCGGGAACAAGTCCGAGATGTCGGTGGGCTACGCCACGCTGTACGGCGACATGGTCGGTGGGTATGCGGTGCTGAAGGACGTCTACAAGACGCTCATATTCCGGATCGCCGAGTGGCGCAACCGCGCCGGGGACGTGATCCCCCGGGCCGTGATCGACAAGCCGCCGTCGGCGGAACTCAGGCTCGGCCAGCTCGACACAGACAGCCTCCCCCCCTACGAGGTGCTCGACCCGATCCTCATGCGCTACATAGAGGGGGATCAGACTGCAGACGAGATCGTCGCATCGGGATTCGAGCGCGCCCTGGTCGAGCGGATCACGCGACTGGTCGACCGTAACGAATACAAGCGTCGCCAGGCTGCTCCTGGCGTGAAGATCACGACGAAGGCACTGGGTCGGGACCGACGGCTGCCGATCACGAACCGGTACGGCCAGGACCAGGATTCCTGATCCTTCCCGTCGGTACCGGGAGGGGGATTCGAACCCCCACGGGCTTGCGCCCAGCGGATTTTGAGTCCGCCGCGTCTGCCATTCCGCCATCCCGGCGAAGTCACGGAATGATAAGGAGCAGCCGCGCCCTCCATGTTCCCAAAGAAGGTCACACGGCGGTTCGCCGATGCCGTGCGATCGATCACCGATCAGTCGAACGGAGACGCGGTCCGGGCATGGTTTCGCCTGGGTGCTCCCGGTGGGGCGCCCTCACCGAAGGCGAGCCCGACCTGACCGCCCGGCGAGCGATGAGGATGCCCGGCCACTGTGCCCTCGACGGGGGCCGGGCGTCTTCGCCGTGGGGAGCGCGGTCGAGCTGATCTCCTCTCTGATCTCTGCCTTCGGCCTTCGGCCCTCTCCCAAGGGCTGATACCTTCCGCGGCGATGAGCCGAATCGAGCGCCGCCTGTTCGGGATCAACGATGAGATCGCGCGTCTCCGCGAGGAACTCCGCCTCGCCGAGGAGGAGTTGCGCATCCATCGACACCTCGACGACGACGCTCGCCGGGATGCCGCCGTCGGCGGCCCCATCGAGCGTGAGGATGCTCGGATCACGTCGTCTGACGTCGATCGCGCCGGCAAGGTGGTCGCCAGGCTGCGGGATCGCATCGAACACCTCGAGCAGCGCCGCGCCCGGTTGCTCGAGAAGCTCTAGGCGCGCGGGTGGCGGGCAACGGGTAACGGGGAACGGGTAACCGGTTCCCCCTACCATCGACCTCGTGCCGACCCTCGCCCTGATCGACGGACATTCGCTCGCATATCGCGCCTTCTTCGCACTGCCGTCGGACCTGGCGACCCCGACCGGTCAGGTCACCAACGCGGTGTACGGCTTCACGTCGATGCTCATCAAGCTCCTCGACGACGAGCACCCCGACGCGCTCGCGGTGGCGTGGGACACGCCCGTCGCCACGTTCCGCAGCGAGAGGTACCAGGAGTACAAGGCGCAGCGCGATGCGGCCCCCGACCTCTTCAGGAGCCAGTTGCCGCTGATTCGCGAGGTCGCCGACGTCTTGAACCTCGCGCAGTTCGAGGCACCGGGCTGGGAGGCGGACGACATCATCGCCACGATCGCGGGCAAGGCCGGGTCCGAGGGGTGGGACGTCTTGATCGTGACCGGTGACCGTGACGCCTTCCAGTTGATCGAGGGCCCCATCCGTGTCTACTACACCCGGCGCGGGATCTCCGACACGATCGTCGCCGATGCCTCCTACGTGGAGGAGAGGTACGGGATTCGCCCCGACCAATACGCGGACTACGCGGCGCTGCGCGGAGACACCTCCGACAATCTTCCGGGAGTTCCGGGGGTCGGGGAGAAGACGGCGTCCAGGCTCGTGTCCGGGTACGGGGACATCGAGGGGATCTATGAGCACCTCGATGAGCAGACCCCCAGGCTCAAGGAGAACCTCGACGCCTCGCGAGAGCAGGTGTACCTCAATCGGGATCTGATCCGCCTCGTCTCCGACGTCCCGGTCGACGTCGACATCGAGAGCATGCGGCTCGCCCCGTGGGATCCGCAGGAGGTGCGCCGGGTGTTCGACGGGCTCGCATTCCGGTCGCTGTGGCAGCGCCTCCAGGAGGTCGGGGGAGGTGGCGCACCCGAGCAGGACGAGACGCTGCAGGTCGAGGTCAGCACGGGGTCGGGGGCCGACGCGATCGCGGGTTCGGCGGGATCCGTCCTGGCGATCGAACCGGTCTGGGAGTCGGGGGACCTGGTGGGCGTCGCCGTCGCGGGCGACGGCGACGAGGCGACCTTCGTCCCGTTCGATCGCTTCGGCGACCTCGGCGATGCGCTTGCGGATCCAGGCACTCCGAAGGCTCTTCACGACGCCAAGCCACTGGTCCGGGCCCTGCTCGAGGCCGATCTCGACTTCAGGGGCCTGGCATTCGACACGGCGCTCGCCGCGTATCTGATCAATCCCGCTGGGGGCACCCAACCGCTGAGTGACCTGGCCGGGCGCGTGCTCGGGCTCGAGATCGAGCCCGAGGGGGAGACGGGAGACGACGGACCCCAGGGGACGCTCGAGTTCGAGGCATCGGGACCCGACGTGGGATCGGCAGGCCGGCGGGCCGCTGCCGTGGCGCGGCTCGTCGAGCCATTGACCGGCCAACTCGACGCTCGTGGGGGGCTGACCTTGTTCCGCGAGGTGGAGTTGCCGCTGGTCCGGGTGCTTGCCCGAATGGAGGAGGCAGGTATCGGAGTGGACCGCGAGTACCTCGAGGAGCTGGGGGAGAGCCTGCGGGATCGTCTGGCGACCCTGGAGAAGAAGATCTATGGATTCGCGGGAGAGCCATTCAACGTCAACTCCACCCTGCAACTGCGCGAAGTGCTGTTCGAGCGCCTCGGCCTTCCGATCCTGAAGAAGACGCCCAAGGGGCAGCCCTCGACGGACGCAAGCACTCTCCAGAAGATGGCGGACGACCATCCGATCGTCGAGCACCTCCTGGCATTCCGCGAGCTGGAGAAGCTCCGCTCCACCTATGTCGACGGGCTGCTCCCCTTGATCGCCGAGGACGGCCGGATCCACTGCATCTTCAACCAGACCGGTGCGGCGACCGGCCGCATCTCGTCGGAGCAGCCCAACATGCAGAACATTCCCATCCGCTCCGAGGAGGGGCGTACGATCCGTCGGGCGTTCGCCGCGTCGGAGGGCCACACCTTCGTGGTCGCCGACTACAGCCAGATCGAGTTGCGGATCCTGGCTCACCTGAGCGGCGAGTCGGCACTCGTCGAGGCGTTCGCCTCCGGGGACGACATCCATACCGCCACTGCCGCCCGGGTGTTCGGGGTCGATTCGAAGGATGTGGATCCGGACATGCGGCGCCGGGCGAAGGTCATCAACTTCGGCCTCCTCTACGGCATGGAGGCCTACGGGCTGGGTCAACGGCTCGAGATCCCCGCCGAAGAGGCCAAGCAGCACATGGAGGCCTACTTCTCGCAGTTCCCCGGGGTCAAGGAGTTCATGTCGGGGATCGTCAGCGAGGCCCGCAACAGCGGATACACCGAGACCCTCCTGGGTCGTCGCCGCTACCTGCCCGAGTTGACCTCCGGGAACTTCCGGGAGCGTCAGAGCGGGGAGCGGATGGCACTGAACGCCCCCATCCAGGGTTCGGCGGCCGACATCATCAAGAAGGCGATGATCGACCTCGATACGGCCCTCGCCGGCAACGACGCGATGATGCTGCTCCAGGTACACGACGAATTGGTGCTCGAGGCACCGGAGGGCGACGCCGGGGAAGTGGCGGCCATCGTGGTCGAGATCATGGAGGGCGTCGTCGACCTGGAGGTCCCGTTGGTGGCCGACGTGGCGGTGGGCAAGACCCTGGCGGACACGAAGCGATAGCCGGCCGCCCGGCCTGGGTTCGACCCGCGAGATGCCTGACGCGCTCGGGAGCGTGTTACCCTATGGGCGCCTCCGGGCCTCCGTCCGGGGAGTTCCACGTTCGAGGTGACCCAATACCCATGACCGACGAGACCACCAACGCGCCTGCGGGCGACGCGGCGGACGCCGACGAGGCCTCCGCCGACACCGCAGTCGCCGTCGAGGCCCCCGAGGGCGAGGCTTCGACCGAAACCCAGGCCCCCACCGCCGACGCCGCCATCAAGGTGGACGACGGCATCGAGGTCGCCGATCCGGCGGCCGCTCTCCAGACCCTCGGCGACGTCGCCGACGACCTGTCCGCAGAGGATTTCGCCGCCGCGGTCGAGAAGACCGTCGTCGAGTTGAAGGAAGGGACCCTGGTCACCGGGACGATCGTCCGCGTGGACCCCGACGAGGTCCTGGTCGACATCGGCTACAAGTCCGAGGGCGTCATTCCCGCGAAAGAGCTCTCGATCCGCAACACGGTCAATCCCAACGAGATCGCCAAGGTAGGGGACCAGGTCGAGGCGCTGGTCATGCAGATGGAGGACCAGGACGGGCGCCTCATCCTCTCCAAGAAGCGAGCGCAATACGAGCGTGCATGGGGCCGCATCGAGAAGGTCATGGAGGAGGGCGGCACGGTCACCGGACAGGTGATCGAGGTCGTCAAGGGCGGACTCATCGTCGACATAGGGCTTCGCGGTTTCCTTCCGGCGTCGCTCGTGGAATTGCGCCGGGTGCGTGACCTCCATCCGTATGTGGGCGAGACACTCGAGGCGAAGGTCATCGAGTTGGACAAGAACCGCAACAACGTCGTCCTCTCCCGCCGTGCGTACCTGGAGGAGGAGCAGGCCGAACAGCGCCAGGCATTCCTCGACGAGCTCGCCTCAGGTGAGGTACGCGAGGGTGTCGTGTCTTCGGTCGTGAACTTCGGCGCCTTCGTGGATCTCGGGGGCATGGACGGTCTCGTCCACGTGTCCGAACTCTCCTGGCAGCACGTGAGCCATCCGAGCGAGGTCGTGTCTGTCGGCGACAAGGTCAAGATCAAGGTGCTCGAGGTCGACCTCGAGCGGGAACGCATCTCGCTGTCGATTCGACAGACCCGTGAGGATCCGTGGGAGTCCTTCAGTGATGCCCACGGCGTCGGCGACGTGATAGATGGAACCGTCACGAAGACGGTTCCGTTCGGCGCATTCGTCTCGGTCGCCGATGGCGTCGAGGGCCTCGTCCACGTCTCGGAGATCGCAATCCATCACGTGGAGAGCCCCGAGCTGGAACTGTCGGTGGATCAAGCGGTCAGGGTGAAGGTCACCGAGATCGACGAGGACCGTCGTCGCATCAGCCTGTCGATCAAGCAGGCCCTGCCCGAGTGGGAGAACCGCAGCCAGTGGCAGGACGATCAGCGGGACCCCGGGCCATCCGGCGGCAAGCGCAAGAAGACACAGGAGTTCGAGCGCGAGGAAGAGGCCGGTCAGCCGGAGCCGGTGTTCAACGCCGACTCGTCTCTCGAGGCCATCCTCGAGGAACTCAAGCAGCGAGGCATCGGCAGGAAGTAGCCCTCCGGGGATCCGTCGGCGCGGCTCCGGACTGGATACGCCGGCAGCTCCACCGTCACCCGATGACTTCAGGCCGTCGGGCAGACAATGGCACTCAGGTCCTGCACGCCTGTGGTCGAAGAAGTCCCTGATGACGCAATCGACCCGAACCCAGCAACTCGTGCTGGTGATCGACACCGACACGGGACTTGCCGAAGTCGCCGGCCGGATTCTCCCCACAGCCCGCATCCTGACGGCCCCGAGCGTGGAGGACGCTGCGGAGACGATCGCGGACGAGCAGGTGGACCTGGCACTGCTCGGGCCATCGCTCGCCACCGAGCGCCGCGTGACGGCTGCCGGGCTCCTGCGCGATGTCGACCCCTGCCTCCGCGCAGTGCTGGTCGCCGACGTCGTGACCAACCGACTCCTGCTGGCGTCGCTCCGCTCCGGCATCGTGGATGTCGTCGACACCCCACTCACGGAGACCAAGCTGGCCGGGATCCTCGACCGGCTGCCTCCACCGGGGCGCCAATCGGATCTCGAGTCGCCGATCGTGCCACTCGCCGGACCCCCGACCATGATCGACAGGGACGAGGGAGCGTGGTCGAGCGTGGACACACCTTTCGCCTTCTCCGATCTCGAGGTTCACACCGATGCCTGGCGGGCCTCCGCCGTCTCCGGCCCGATGGCTGCGGACGACGCCCCCGACCGGGGCGTCTGGCCGCGGCGGGTCCGATCGATTCACTTCGAGGTGGAGCCGTCGGAGGTGCAGCCAGACAGCGACGACCTGCCGCGCACCGGCGGAGCGAGAGCGTGACCGGGTTGCCCTGATCGAGCAGCGGAACCGCGGTATGTACGCTCGCGTGGTGGATCGGCACTTCCTTCTCACCGGCGGAATCGGAAGCGGCAAGTCGACCGCGGGTCGAGTGTTCGGTGACCTCGGGGCGTTCGTCGTCTCCGCCGATCGGGTAGGCCACGCGGTCATCGCTCCTGGGGGTGCGGCTTCCGAGCAGGTGGCCGCGCGCTTTCCGGAGGCGGTGTTCGGCGGCGAGATCGACAGGTCGGCGCTTGCGGAGCTGGTATTCGCCGATCGTGCCGAGTTGCGAGCCCTCGAGGCGATCACGCATCCGGCGATCCGGGCGGAGATCGATCGATCGATCGCGGGAAGGGAGGGCGTCGTGATGGTCGAGGTGCCGCTCATCACCGACTTCTTCGGCCCGGAGTGGAAGCGAATAGTCGTCGACGCCCCGACCGAGATCCGAATCCGGCGTCTGCTCGACCGGGGCATGGCACCTGACGACATCGACGCGCGGATGGCGGCCCAGCCGTCGCGAGGAGAGTGGCTGGAGGTTGCCGACCTGGTGGTGGACAACCGCTTCGACCTGACGACCCTCGAGCGCGAGTGTCGCGCCGTTTGGGGGCGGATCACCATCGTGTGATTCGCGTCGCAGGGCAGCGGTAGGGTTCGCCCGTGCAACCGTTTCGTGTCGTTTCCGACTTCGCTCCCGCCGGCGACCAGCCCAAGGCCGTCTCAGAGCTCGCCGCCGGCATCGAGGCAGGGGAGCGCTTCCAGACCCTGCTCGGGATCACAGGCTCGGGGAAGTCGGCAACCATCGCCTGGCTGATCGAGAAGGTCCAGCGCCCGACTCTCGTTCTGGCGCCGAACAAGGCCCTTGCGGCCCAGTTGGCGAACGAGTTCCGTCAGTTCTTCCCCGACAACCGCGTCGAGTACTTCGTCTCGTACTACGACTACTACCAGCCCGAGGCGTACATACCGCAGAGCGACACGTACATCGAGAAGGATGCCACCGTCAACGACGAGATCGACCGGCTGCGTCACTCGGCGACCGCAGCGCTGCTGACCCGGCGTGATGTGATCATCGTGGCGTCGGTGTCGGCCATCTACGGGTTGGGCTCGCCGGAGCAGTACGAGGGCCAGCTGCTCCGACTGGTGCAGGGAGTCGAGTATCCCCTCGACGACGCCGTGCGCCGGCTCGTGGACATCCAGTACGAGCGCAACGAAGTGAACCTCACGAGGGGCCGGTTCCGAGTGCGCGGCGACACGCTGGAGGTGATGCCTTCGTACGAGGAGACCGTTCTTCGTGTCGAGTACTTCGGCGACGAGGTCGATCGGTTGATCGAGATGAATCCGGTCACCGGGGAGGTGATCCGGGAGGTCTCCGAGGTGTTCGTCTATCCCGCGAGCCACTACGTCGCGACCCGGGACAGGTTGCATGCCGCCATCGATGCGATCGAGGTGGAATTGGCCGACAGGCTCTCGTGGCTCGAGGAGCGCAACAAGCTGCTCGAGGCACAACGCCTTCGGATGAGGACCTCGTACGACCTCGAGATGATGCGCGAGCTCGGCTACTGCAACGGCATCGAGAACTACGCCCGGCACCTCGATGGACGAGGGCCGGGCGAGGCTCCGTACACCCTTCTCGACTACTTCCCCGACGACTACCTCACGGTGGTCGACGAGAGCCATGTGACGATCCCGCAGCTTCACGGCCAGTACGAAGGGGATCGCAGCCGGAAGAACGTGCTGGTCGAGCACGGCTTCCGCCTTCCGTCGGCACGCGACAACCGTCCCCTCCGGTTCGACGAGTGGCTGGAGAAGGCGGGCCAGACGGTCCTGTTGTCGGCAACTCCGTCGGCCTGGGAGTTGGAGCACTCGAGCCGAGTCGTCGAGCAGATCATCCGGCCCACCGGTCTCGTCGATCCTGAAGTCCTGGTGAGGCCCACGCGCGGCCAGATAGACGACCTGCTCGAGGAGGTCCGGGTGCGGACCGAGCGCGATCAGCGGGTGCTCGTGACCACGCTCACCAAGAAGATGGCCGAGGATCTCACCGACTACCTCCTGGAGGTGGGCGTGCGGACACGCTATCTCCACTCCGACATCGACACTCTCGAGCGTGTGCAGATCCTGCGCGACCTCCGGCTCGGAGAGTTCGACGTGCTCGTGGGCATCAACCTGCTGCGCGAAGGCCTCGACCTCCCGGAGGTCGGCCTGGTGGCGATCCTCGACGCCGACAAGGAGGGGTTCCTCCGCTCCGAGACCTCCCTCATCCAGACGATCGGCCGAGCCGCCCGGAATGTCGACGGTCAGGTGGTCATGTACGCCGACGATCTCACCGCTTCGATGCAGCGCGCCATCAACGAGACAAACCGGCGGCGAGCTCTGCAGACGCAGTTCAACACGGAACGCGGCATCGACCCGCAGACGATACGCAAGAAGGTGTCCGACATCCTCGAGCTGGTTCAGCGTGCCGATGCCCCCGCGGTGGAGCGCCGTCGGCGCGAGGTTCGAGAACGGCCCGCCCTGGATCTCCCATCGGACGATCTCTCCCGGCTCATCCAGAGCCTCGAAGAGGAGATGAAGGAGGCCGCCTCCGAGCTCCGTTTCGAGTACGCCGCCCGGCTGCGCGACGAGATCAACGAGCTGAAGCGCGAGTTGCGAGAGATGGCCAGGGCGACCGGTTGAGCCGCCGGTGTTCTGGGGTTTCGTCGCCCGTCGCCGGTCGCCCGCAAGAGCTCGCGAGGGTTATCTGGACGCCTCTTCGACGGGAGACGGGCGTCGGGCAGCTCAGCCCGAATCGGGCTCGGACTCCTCCGGAGCGTGCTCGGCCTCCACCTCTTCCTGGCCCTCGCGCATTCCTTCTTTCAACTCCCGTGCGGAGCGTCCCAACGAGCGGGCGAGTTCGGGGAGCTTCTTTGCGCCGAAGAGGAGAAGGAGGACGGCGAGCACCAGGACGATCTCCCCGGCACCTATCTGGCGGAACATGAAGAGCTCCCTGGAGTACGGACGTGACCGAGTGTAGGAGAAGTCGAAGCCGAGGAATCCCGCATCCTGTGATCCAGGGCCAGCACGGCACCGTGCGACTTCCATCAGCGGCCTGCCACGCGCGGGAAACGGGACACGGGGAACGGGACTTCGAATCCCACGCCTGAAATTCGGTCACCGGGCCGGAGTATCATGCCCGCCTCCGGCGTTCAGGGACGGGCATGACCTCCGATTCGATCGTCATCAGGGGTGCTCGCGAGCACAACCTGAAGAACATCTCCCTGGAACTGCCGCGCGGCAAACTGATCGTGTTCACGGGCCTGTCCGGCTCGGGTAAGTCCTCCCTCGCATTCGACACGATCTACGCCGAGGGTCAGCGCCGCTATGTGGAGAGCCTCTCCGCGTATGCCCGTCAGTTCCTGGGGCAGATGGAGAAGCCGAACGTCGAATTCATCGAGGGCCTCTCGCCTGCGATCTCGATCGATCAGAAGACGGCCAGCCGCAACCCGCGCTCCACCGTGGGGACCGTCACCGAGATCCACGACTACCTGCGACTGCTCTTCGCTCGCATCGGAGTCCCGCACTGCCCTCAGTGCGGGCGCGTGGTCGCCCGCCAGACACCTCAACAGATCGTCGACCAGATCCTCGAGCTGGACGAAGGCACCAGGTTCCAGGTCCTCGCGCCGGTGGTTCGAGGACGCAAAGGTGAGTACGAGGCCCTGCTCAAGGAACTGAGCCGCGAGGGCTTCAGCCGCGCCAGGATCGATGGCGAGGTGCGCGACCTCACCGAGGACATCAAGCTCGATCGCTACTTCCAGCACACCATCGAGGTGGTCGTCGACCGCCTCGTGCACAAGGAGGGCATCCAGCGACGGCTGACCGACTCGCTGGAGACCGCGCTGCGGCTGTCCGAGGGCGTCGCCGTCGTCGACATCGTCGACGGGCCGGTCCTCACCTTCAGCCAGCACCTGGCCTGCGAGCACTGCGGGCTCTCGTTCGACGAGCTCCAGCCGCGAAACTTCTCCTTCAACAGCCCCTACGGCGCGTGCACCGGGTGCAACGGGCTGGGGACCCGGTTCCAGGTGGATTGGCGCCTCGCGGTCCCCGACGACGAGAAGTCTCTCGCCGAGGGCGCAATCACCCCGTGGGTGGGCAGGCACCGCTCGTCCTACTACCAGCGGGTTCTGGATGGGGTGGCGTCGAAGCACGGCTTCTCCATGGACACGCCGTTCAAGAAGCTGTCGAAGAACGCCCTCGAGATCGTCCTCGAGGGGACCGGCGAGGACCCGATCACCGTCTCCTATGTCAATCGATTCGGGCGCCAGCGGCGGTACCAGACGACCTATGAGGGCTTGATTCCGTGGCTGAGTCGGCGGCACGAGTCGGCGGACTCCGAGTCGGCGAGGGAGTCCTACGAGCAGTACATGCGGCTCGTGCCCTGTGAGGCGTGCGGTGGCGGCCGTCTCAACCCGGTGTCGCTGTCGGTGACCGTCGGCGGCCGGAACATCCACGAGATCTCGACGCTCTCGCTCCGGGACGCACACGCGGTCGTCGAGGACCTCGATCTCGACGACCGGGATCGGACCATCGCAGAGGCAGTGCTCAAGGAGATCGGCGCCCGTCTCCGGTTCCTCCTGGATGTGGGGCTCGACTACCTGACCCTGGCACGCGGGGCCGCCACCCTTGCCGGGGGAGAGGCGCAGCGGATCCGGCTCGCCACCCAGATCGGGTCCGGCCTGGTGGGTGTGCTCTACATCCTCGACGAGCCGTCGATCGGACTCCACCAGCGCGACAACCAGCGCCTCGTCGAGACGCTGGTGAGGCTGCGCGATCTCGGCAACACCGTGATCGTGGTCGAGCACGACGAAGAGACCATTCGCGTCGCCGATCACATCGTGGACATCGGCCCCGGCGCAGGGGAGCACGGGGGGCGTATCGTGGCCGAGGGCGCACTCCCGGTCATCACCGGCGAGCCGTCGTCGATCACCGGGGACTATCTCGCCGGCCGACGCGCCATCGCCATCCCCGACACCCGTCGCGAGCCTTCGGGCGAGACCATCAAGGTCGTGGGGGCCGAGGAGAACAACCTGAAGAAGATCGATGTCGAGTTTCCGCTCGGCCTCTTCATCGCGGTGACGGGCGTCTCCGGGAGCGGCAAGTCGACTCTGGTCGAGGAGATCCTGGCCAAGGCGATGCACTTCGAGTTGTACCGGAGCCGGGAGATCCCGGGCAGGCACCGGCGGGTCGAGGGCCTGGACAGGATCGACAAGGCCATCGACATCGACCAGTCGCCGATCGGACGGACGCCGCGGTCGAACCCGGCGACCTACACGAAGGTCTTCGACCGGATCCGCGAGCTGTACTCATCTGTGCCCGAGGCGCGCGCCCGGGGCTACAAGCCCGGTCGGTTCTCGTTCAATGTTTCAGGAGGCCGCTGCGAGGCATGCAAGGGTGACGGGACGATCAAGATCGAGATGCACTTCCTGCCGGACGTCTACATCCCATGCGAGCAGTGCAAGGGGAAGCGCTACAACAGGGAGACGCTCGAGATCCTGTGGAAGGGCCACACGATCTCGGACGTACTCGACATGTCGGTGAGCGAGGCCCTCGACTTCTTCGAGAACCAGCCCCGGATCGCCCGGGTGCTGCAGACGATCTACGACGTGGGCCTGGGCTACATCCGTCTCGGCCAGCCGGCACCGACCCTCTCGGGTGGGGAGGCCCAGCGGGTGAAGCTTGCGAGCGAGCTGGGCAAGCGTTCCACCGGCAGCACGTTCTACATCCTCGACGAGCCGACGACCGGCCTGCATTTCGAGGACGTCCGCAAGCTTCTCGGCGTGCTGCAGCGCCTCGTCGATGGAGGGAACACCGTTCTCGTGATCGAGCACAACCTCGACGTCGTCAAGTCCGCTGACTGGATCATCGACCTCGGCCCCGAGGGCGGCGAAGAGGGTGGGCGCATCGTCGCCCAGGGTTCGCCCGAGACGGTGGCCACCATCTCCGAGTCGTACACCGGGAAGTTCCTTCGCGAGGTGCTCGGGTAGTGACGGAGTGGGATGAGTCCCTCGCCGAGTGGTGGCTCGACGAGGTGGCATCCGATCCGGCGTATCGATCCGAGGTGCTCCCTCTCGCCCTGGAGGTGTTGCGACCCGAGGCGGGGAAGACCTACCTGGACCTGGGGTGCGGCGAGGGAAGGGTGCTCGCCGCCGTCGCCGCGACAGGCGCCCGGTCCATTGGAGTCGATGCCTCGCCCAGGCTCGCCGCCGAGGCGTCGACGGTCGCTCCTGTGGTCGTCGGCACGCTCCCGGATCTCGGATTCGTCCGCGACGAGGCGGTCGACGGCGTGGTCGTCGTGCTCGTGCTCGAGCATCTCGAGGACCATGCCCGGCTGTTCTCCGAGGCAGCCCGGGTGACCCGGCCGGGGGGAGTGCTCGCACTGGTGATCAACCATCCACTCATCACGGCGCCGGACTCGGCGCCGATCATCGACGACGACGGCGAGGTCCTGTGGCGGTGGGGTCGGTACTTCGCGCGCGGCCACACCGAGGAGCCGGCGGGCGATCTCATCATCCGCTTCCACCACAGAACCCTCTCGGATCTCATGGGCGCGGCAGCCTCGGTCGGATGGGCCCTGGAAGCGATCTCCGAGAGGGGCGCCGGGCCAGAACGCGCCGCCATCGATCCGATCATCGCGGGACAGATCGAGCTGCCGCGACTGCTCGCCGCTCGCTGGCGACGCGTCGCGGCACCGGCGGATCGCCCCGGGTAGGGTTCCCGCCTCGGCGATGGGGGCGGGGGAAGTGCAGAGGTCGAAAGCAACTCGAATTGCCGCGGTGACGCTGGTGCTGATGACGGCCCTGGGTGTGGCGGAGCGGTCGATGTCCTCGGCCACGGCCGGAGCGAGGCCCATCGCCGCTGAGGCCCGGGAGTACGGGTTCAACGACCTCCAGATCGAGTCACTCCTCTCTCACTCGTGGGACATTCAGGGCGCCACCCAGATGTACGGGTTCGCCGACGACCCGCTCGGCGAGCCGGGCGTCGACGCCGACGAGGCCGCAGGGACCGTTCCGACGGCGATCGGGATCGAGTACGTCCGCTTCACCGACCCTCAGTTCCTTCCACCCTCGCTGGACGGCACGATCGTCGACGAGGACGAACTCCTGATCCCACTGGGGACGGGGGCGATGGAGCTCGACCGGCTCTACGTCTGGTTCTGGGCGGAGATGGAGGGACCGGTCCCGTTCGACGAGCCCGACATCGGCCTCAACATCGCCTGGCCGTTCTACGTCGAGGGCAGCGAGAGATACGCCTCGAGCTTCCCCGGCGACTCGTGGACGGGCGCGAGCCACATCGCCGGCTTCTACAACGAGGCAGGCCAGTCGGATCCCTCCCTCGCGTGGTTCGCCGGGCTCTTCATCAACGACGGCGGGGCGCTGCGCACGTACGAGGACGGCGGCGGTCTGGCGTGGGCCGACGGGTCCACGGTCGGCATGTATGTGCCCGCCGACGCCTTCATGCAGAGACCCGAGCAGCGCATCGCCGAGTACGGGTACGCCGGCGACATCGTGCTGAATCCCGAGTTTCGCTTCGACCCCGACGCCCCGCGCAAGGTCACCGTCTATCCAGCGAACTTCGGAAGCGACGGCCGGCAAGGAGGCCTCGAACCGGTCTATGACGACGAGGAGCGGTTCACGATCAACGTCGGGTTCGCACCCCAGTGGGACCTCATCGGCGCCAGGCTGTTCTGGGACGAGGACGAGGGGCTATGGGCCAACCTCCGGTTCCTGGAGCCCTGGCCGACCGTCGACACCACCTCGTACTGGCTGGACCAGTTCTTCTCCGCCGGGCTTCAGGTCGCCGCGCAATACGACAGCACGACATCTCCTTTGCTGGGGACGGAGTTCCACGCAGGCGAGCACTCGCTGTTCGGCACCAGCCCTTCGGGTGAAGAGGTGATGCCTTCGGCGATATGGGTGATGAGCGACGGATCCGTCAACTTCCACCTTGGAATCGACCGATCGATGGTGCCGTCCGAGAGCGACATGATCACGCTCTACACGGGAACTGCATTCTGGGTGGATGAGGACACCACGGAGCGCCAGGCCGTCGGGAATCAGTTCCCGGTCCCGATCGGCGAGATCGAGACCGAGGATCCTGCCGGGGATGGCGTGGATCTGTACCGGTCGTTCGATCTGGTGACCGATCAGGGTATCGCTCCACCTCCGAGCGCCACCACGTCCACCAGCACCACGCGAGCAGCCAGCACGGTGACCACGGATGCACCCGGCGAGTCGACCTCGGACTCGGGCGGATCCTCGATCCTCCTGATCCTGCTCGTCGTCGTGATCGCGCTCGTGCTCCTCTGGCTGCTCTGGCAGTGGAACCAGCGCCGCGGGTCGGAACCTGGCACATCGACGGGAACCCCGGGGATCGGCCGCACGCGTGAGCGGGGCGGGCACGAGGACCATCCGGGCGACACGGCGCCTCCGATCGCCCACGGTGAGCACATCGACTCTCGGGAGTGTGGATGGGGTCTCTACTTCCACGACGGCACGGCGGAGATCGCGATTCGGGAGCCGGCGAAGGGTCAGCATCTGTGCTGCAAGTACGTCGTTCGCGTGACGACCGATGTGGTGACGCACAAGCAGGCTGCGCGTGGCCGACAGGACGACGACGCCGAGAGGCTCCGGATCCCCGACTTCGACTACGGCTGGAGGTGGGTGGACTTCTCGGCGAACGCGTCCACCCGCAGCGGCCCCGCCGGCCGCCTCGACTGGATGCAGGGACTGGGGGATCCGAAGGACAAGCCGGCGGTTCCTCTGGATCCTTACTGGCAGGAAGGACCCGAGCCGCCGCAGGTCGCCGCTCATCTCGAGCATCGCGAGATCACCGATGTCGACATCACGCTCGAGGCCAAGTGCCCCGAATATCGCAACCTCTACAGCGTCTCGGCCGAGAGCGATCTCGAACTGCTGGCGACGCAGGAGTGCACGAACGACGCCGGAGACCCCTGCCCCGTGGAACTGAATGCGTTCGGCTTCGTCGGCGGCTGGATCACAGGTCCGGGAAACATCTTTGCCGGCGTCGCCGATTGGACGGGAACGGATCCAGACGAACTGGAGCGATCGCCACTCGCCGAGTCGAGAATGAGGGCCGGTGGCGTTCCGCATGTCCCATCCGACTCGCACGACCATGTCGAGAGGGACCGGGCGACGTATGAGGTCTCGGAGAACGACCGTGCCAGTGATGCCGTCGAGAGGGACGATCTCTTGGTCACCATCGAGAACGACGTCGACATCGTCGCCGGTCAGATCGTGCCCCGGGAGGTGTACGCCACCACCGAGCGGGTGACGGCTCACATCGACGCGGCGCTGGAGCACGATCTGCAGATCCAGGTGGATCTGACCCCCATCGACTGCGAGAAGAACGACTGTGGCGGCCATGGCGAATGCGCATGCAAGGCTCGATGGAAGATGCGGGTGAGCGGGAGAGCCGGTTCTTGGATCGACGCCGGGGAAGGGCCGTTCGAGATCCTGCGGGACCCGACCGCAGGCGACCGGATGTCGCCGGTGACCGGCAAGAGAAGCTGGATCGGGAAGTCCTGACGAGGCCGCCGGGCGGGTGAATGGCGGCCGGCCGCGGACGACGTGCGACCATCGTCCCATGAGTGCGGGTGCCGAGGACGTGCGCGCCATTCGGCGTGAGCCCCCTGCCTTCCGACGCGTCGCCGTCGTTCGCGCGATCGACCTGAGCCCCCACCTGAGACGGATCACGTTCGGGGGTCCTGAGCTCGAGGGCCTCGAGGTCACCCAACCGGCTGCGAGCGTGCGGCTGCTGCTGCCGTCGACGGGCGCCACAGAGCTCGTCATGCCCCGGTGGAGCGGCAACGAGTTCCTCCTGCCCGACGATCTCCGGCCGCTCATCCGCACCTTCACGCCGAGACTGCTCCGCACCGATCCCTGGGAGCTGGACCTCGACATCGTGCTCCACGGCGACGAAGGGGCTTCGGGCTGGGCTCTCTCCTGCGGGCAGGGTGATCCCGCGGCGATATCGGGGACCGGGCGTGGGTATGACATCGATCCGACGGCGGACCCCCTGCATCTGTTCGGTGACGAGGCGGCGATCCCCGCGATCGGCCAGCTGATCGAATGGTCCGATGTCCCGATACGCGCCGCCATCGAGGTGGCGCGCCCCGACGCGCGCATCGACCTGCCGGGCATCGTGTCGTGGCACGACCTCGCGCCGGGAGACGCGCCGGGGACGGCTCTCGTGGCTGCGGTGGCGTCCGCGAGCATCGGGGAGCGGGCCCGCGTCTGGGCAGCCGGAGAGGCTGCGGCGATGCATCGCATTCGGACACTTCTCGCCGAGCGGGGCATCGAGCGGAGGAGGGCGACGGTTCGGGGCTACTGGAAGCAAGGTCGAGCGGGTCCCGGGTGACGGCGAGGGAGCAGGCCGGGGGTTCGATTCCTCGAGGCGCATCGGGGCATCCGGCCACAACGGGACGATTGTTCCCTCACCCGCCTGCCGGACCTCGAGTCGGCTCCCGCCCATCGGCCCGCGGGGTCTTTGTCGGACCAGGATTCGGGTCCCCATACACTCTCACCCATGCGCCGGCCCCTCCCCGATGAGATCCCGGACGCTCCCGGGGCCTACCTGTTTCGTGATCGCCACGGTGCGGTCCTGTATGCGGGAAAGGCGAAATCGCTGCGCAAGCGCGTCACCACCTATTTCCTCGGGGACCTGAGCACCCGCACCCGGGCCATGGTCGACAGCGCCGACTCGGTCGACTGGATCGTCACCGACAACGAGGTCGAGGCCCTGATGGTCGAATACAGCCTGATCCAGAAGCACCGTCCCCGGTTCAACATCCGCCTCCGCGACGACAAGTCGTTTCCCTATCTGGCGATCACTCGCTCGGAGGAGTGGCCCCGGGCCACCGTGATGCGGGGCCGGCGCCGGAAGGGCAATCAGTACTTCGGCCCGTATGCCCATGCCTATGCGATCCGGCAGACACTCGACCTGCTCGTACGGACCTTCCAGGTGAGGACGTGCTCCAACGCGAAGTTCCGCAGGCACCAGGCGGCGGGACGCCCATGCCTGTTGTTTCACATCGAGCGCTGCTCCGGCCCGTGCGTCGGCGAGGTGACTCCGGACGAGTACGCCCGGCATGTCGAGGGGCTCGCCGACTTCCTTGCCGGAGACTCCGACGACATCGTGCGCGAGCTCCGCGAGGAGATGACCGGTGCGGCGGATGCCCTCGACTACGAGCGCGCGGCGCGTGTGAGGGATCGGCTTCAGGCAGTCGAACGGGCGCTCGCCAAACAAGAAGTGGCGACGCAGCGGAGGGAGGACTTCGACCTGTTCTCGGTGGAGGAGGACGAGCTCGAGGCAGCCCTCGTCGTGCTGACCGTCCGCAGGGGGAGGGTGACGGGTCGCATCGCCACGGTCCTCGACAAGGTCGAGGATGTCACGACGTCGGAGCTGATGGAGCGGATGCTCCTCCAGGTCTACGGCGACGAATCCCCGCCGCCCGAGGTGTTGGTGCAGGCGCTCCCCGATGAGCCCGAGGTCTGGGATGAGTGGCTTTCGGCTCGCCGGGGATCGAAGGTCCGGCTGCGGATCCCGATGCGTGGGTCGAAACGCCGGCTCATGGAGACGGCGCACACCAACGCTCGTGAGGAATTTGCTCGCCATCGGCTCAGGCGCAGCAGTGATCACAACGCCCGCGCCAAGGCTCTTCGGAGCCTCCAGGACGTGCTCGGGCTCCCCGAGCCACCGCTCCGGATCGAGGCATTCGATGTGTCGACAATCCAGGGACGGGACACCGTGGCGTCGATGGTGGTGATGGAGGACGGCCTCCCGCGGAGGAACCAGTACCGGCGCTTCAAGATCCGATCGGTGGAGGGCCAGGACGATTTCGCCGCCATGGAGGAGGTGCTCGAACGGCGGCTCACCGCCTACCTGGAGGAGCGTGCGCGGCCCGTCGAAGAGCGGGGCAAGTTCGCGTATCCGCCTTCCCTGCTTCTCGTGGACGGCGGCGCCGGGCAGCTGTCGCGTGCGGTGAAGGTGGTCGAGACACTGGGTCTCGACATCCCGGTCGCGGGTCTCGCCAAGCGGATGGAAGAGGTGTACCTGCCAGGTCACGCCGACCCCGTTCGGATTCCGCGAGGTGAAGACGCCTTGTTCCTCCTCCAGCGAGTCCGCGACGAGGCCCACCGTTTCGCGGTCGCCTACCACAGGACCCTGCGCGGCCGTCGTATGGTGGACTCGGTCCTGGACGGGGTCCCCGGCATAGGGCCGGCGAGGAAGCGGGCATTGCTCAAGCACTTCGGGTCGGTGAAGAAGATCAGGGAGGCGACCCGCGAGGAGTTGGCGGAGGTCGTGCCGGATTCCGTGGCGGGCACGCTCCGCGGTCACCTGCAGGGGGAGCGGTCGGTGTACCAGCAGGACACGACGTGAGAACCGGGTTCCGGCTCGTGCTCATCACCGGAATGTCCGGCGCCGGGCGCTCCACGGCGTCGAAGGCCCTCGAGGACGTCGGGTATTCGGTCACCGACAATCTGCCTGCGGACTTGATCGGCGAGATCGTCGCGCGCGCCCTGGCGCCCGAGAGCACGCGGGAACGGGTGGCCGTCGTCGTCGATGCCCGCAGCGGGCTCGAGTTCGCCTCCCTGGACCGGACGCTGGAGCGTCTCTCCGTCGACGGGGTTCCGGTCACGATCCTCTTCCTCGACGCCGACGACGAGGTGCTCGCAACCCGTTTCGAAGAGACCCGGCGCCCCCACCCCGTGGCGGCTCCCACCGTCGCCGAGTCGATCGCGGCCGAGCGCAAGGCGCTCGAGAACCTCAAGGAGCGGGCGGACATGATCGTCGACACGACAGACCGCAACGTCCACGAGCTGCGTGACGCGATCCACGACGCGTTCAAAGAGCAGGACCGCCCGATGCGGGTGACCGTCACGTCGTTCGGATTCAAGTCCGGGGTGCCTCGCGTGGTCGACCTCGTGTTCGACGTCCGCTTCCTGCCGAATCCCCACTGGGTCGAGGAGCTGCGTCCCAAGACCGGGCTCGACGAGGCGGTCAGCAGACACGTGCTCGAGTCGGCCGATGCCGCGGGGTTCCTCCGGCACGTCGAGGGTCTCCTCGACTTCCTGGTGCCCCGCTACGAGGCCGAGGGCAAGTCCTATCTCACGATCGGGGTGGGTTGCACCGGAGGGCGACATCGGTCGGTCGCGATCGCCGAGGCGATCGCGACGTGGCTGGAGGATCGCGGAGATGTGGACGTGACCGTTCGTCATAGGGACATCGACTCATGAGTGAGACCGACCTGCTGGTCGACCCGCTGCTCGAGGAACTCGAGAACGATCTCGCCGGGGTACGCGTGACCGCACTGGGAGGAGGCCATGGCCTTGCGGGGGCGCTCAAAGCAGTCCTGGGCTACGCCGGCGACGTGACCGCGATCGTGACCGTCGCCGACGACGGTGGTTCGTCGGGGCGTCTGTCGCCGGCACTGGCCATTCCGCCTCCCGGCGACATCCGCATGGCCCTGCTCGCTCTCAGCCCCGAGGGAACGACATGGCGCGACCTGATGGAGTACCGATTCGAGGAGTCAGATGTTGCCGGGCACTCCCTGGGCAACCTGATCATCGCGGCCCTGGCCAACCTGACCGGGTCCTTCGAAGATGCTCTCGACCGCGTAGCGCGCCTCCTCGGAGCCCGGGGGACCGTGCTGCCGGCAGCGCCGGTGCCCCTGGTCCTCGAGGCCGACGTCGACGATCGGGTGGTGTCCGGCCAGGTCGCCATCGCCCGGTCCCGGGGAACGATCACCGACGTCCGCCTGGTCCCGGCCGACGTGCCGGCCGGGGCGCGCGTGACGGGCGCAATCGCCGCGGCAGACCAGATCGTGCTCGGTCCGGGGAGCCTGTTCACATCCATCATCGCCGGGCTCCGCGTACCTGGCATCGCCGAGGCGGTGAACGCCGCCGGCGGACGCCTCGTCTATGTCTGCAACCTCACCACCCAGGACGGTGAGACCCTCGCGATGTCGGGCGACGACCACCTGGACGCGCTCACCGGCATCGGCGGGATACGGTCGCCTGACGCCATCGTCGTCCACGACGGCCCCCTCGAGGTACCGCAAGGCCTGACCCGGGTCACCTTCGAAGATTCGCCAGCGGTCGTCCGGGCCGACGTCGTCGACCCAACCGCAGAGTGGCCCCAGCACGATCCGGCGAGATTGGGAGCAGTCCTCAGACGGCTGACGTGAACCCGGGAGCGGATCACTAGCGTGACCCCGGTGAGGGATCTCCCGACGATCGACGATCTCGAAGTCGAGGGCCGGACCGTCCTGGTGCGGGCCGACCTGAATGTCCCTCTCGACGGAGGCGCGATCGGCGACGACTTCCGGCTCCGCGCCGCGTTGCCCACGATCGAGGCGCTCCGCGCACGGCGCGCCGCGGTGGTCCTCTGCAGCCATCTGGGACGGCCGAAGGGCATCGACCCGGCGTATTCGATGAAGCCGGTCGGCGCGCGCCTGTCCGAGATCGGCGGCTTTCCGGTGACGGTGGCCGACGACGTCGCCGGCCCGGGTGCCCGCACCGCGGTCGACGACCAGACGGACGACGTCGTGGTGCTCGAGAACACCCGCTTCGAGGACGGGGAGACCACCAACGATCCCGGCTTTGCCGGGCGACTGGCAGCCCTGGCCGACGCCTTCGTGCTCGATGCGTTCGGGTCGGCTCATCGAGCCCACGCCTCGACGGTGGGGGTGAGCGCGCTGCTCCCGTCTGCTGCGGGCCCCCTTCTCCTGTCCGAGGTCCGGGCATTCGCACGGATCATCGACGACCCCGACCGGCCGTTCGTCGTGGCCCTCGGCGGGGCGAAGGTCTCCGACAAACTCGGTGTGATCGACGCGCTGCTCCCCAAGGTGGACGTGATGCTGGTCGGGGGCGCCATGTGCTTCACGCTCCTCGTAGCCGAGGGCTATGACGTCGGCGACTCGCGGGTGGAGGGGGATCAGGTCGACGCGGCGCGCAAGGTGCTGCAGTCCGTGAACGGGGGTCGCGTCACCCTCCCGACCGATGTCATCGTCGGGGAGCGCTTCGAACGCGACACCACCCACCGGGTGGTCCCGGCGACCGACATGCCTCGCGACGGAATGGGGCTCGACATAGGCCCCGAGAGCGCCGAGCGGTTCGCATCGATCCTCGAGGGGGCCGACACGATCTTCTGGAATGGTCCCATGGGTGTCTTCGAGTGGCCGGCGTTCGCGTCGGGGACACTGCGCGTGGCGAAGGCCGTCGATGCGAACCGCGGGTATTCCGTCGTCGGCGGCGGGGACACCGTCGCCGCACTCGAGGAGTTCGGGCTGGGAGACGGCGTCTCACACCTGTCGACCGGCGGTGGAGCGGGATTGGAGTTGATCGAGCAGGGCACGTTGCCCGGATTGGAGGCGCTGCGCGATGGCTCGTAAGGACCTGATCGCCGGGAACTGGAAGATGAACGCCACCCACCTCGAGGCGATCCAGATGGTCCAGAAACTCTCATACCGGTTGGATCCGGACGACTACGACCGCGTCGACGTGGTGGTGTGCCCCCCGTACACGGCGCTGCGTTCGGTCCAGACGGTCATCGAGGCCGACCATCTCCGCATTCATCTCGGCGCCCAGGACGCGCATTGGGAGGAGTCGGGAGCGTTCACCGGAGCGGTCTCCGCACCCATGCTGGAGAAGCTGGGGGTCGAGTTCGTGATCGTCGGCCACTCGGAGCGGAGGCAGGTCTTCGGGGAGGACGACGTCACCGTCGCCAAGAAGCTACGGGCGGTGCTGGGAGCCGGGATGACACCGATCCTCGCCGTGGGGGAAACGCTGGAGCAGCGTGATGAGGGCGAGACCGACCAGGTCGTCTCGGGACAGGTTCGCGCCGCGCTTCGCGGGCTGGCTGCCGGCACGCTCGCGGAGATCGTGATCGCGTACGAACCGGTCTGGGCGATCGGCTCGGGACGCACCGCCGACCCGGACACTGCCGCCGCCGCGGCGTCGGTCATCCGCTCCGTCGTGTCCGAGGCAGCAGGAGTCGAGACGGCCGCGTCGGTGCGAGTCCTCTACGGCGGCTCGGTGAATCCCGGCAACATCGCCGCGTTCATGGCGAAGCGTGAGATCGATGGCGCCCTGGTGGGCGGTGCCTCGCTCGACCCCGACCAGTTCGCCTCGATCGTGCGGTATTGGGTTTGAGCGACGCGATACGCGATTCGCAATACGCAATACGCCAGAGGATCGCTGGCTGGGGATCGCCAGGGGCACAGAGCTCGGGTAACGGGCAACGGGTAACGGGTAACGATTGTTCTCCCCACTACCGTCCTTTCCGTGAGTGAGACCCACACCCTCATCCTGCTCCGCCACGGGCAGAGTTCCTGGAATCTGGAGAACCGGTTCACCGGATGGACCGACGTCGGCCTGACCTCCGAGGGTGAGGCGGAGGCGCGTGCGGCGGGGGAGTTGCTCGTCGAGGAGTCGCTGCTCCCCGACATCGCTCACACCTCGGTCCTTCTCCGGGCGATCGCGACCCTGTACCTCACCCTCGAGGTCATGGAGCGTCTGTGGATCCCTGTGAGACGGCACTGGCGCCTCAACGAGCGTCACTACGGGGCCCTTCAGGGGCTCGACAAGGCCGAGACCGCCCGGGAGCACGGGGAAGAGCAGGTACACATATGGCGCCGGTCGTACGACACGCCTCCGCCGGGGCTCGAGCGGGATGATCCCCGGCATGCCGGCCACGATCCCCGATACGCCGGCCTGACTCCCGACCTGGTGCCCGCCTCCGAGAGCCTCGCCGACGTCGTCGCCCGGATGCTTCCCTACTGGCACGACCAGATCGTGCCGGATCTCCGTGACGGGAAGACGGTACTGGTGTCGGCGCACGGCAACAGCCTGCGCGCCCTGGTGAAGCATCTCGACGGGATCTCCGACGAGGACATCCCGTCACTCAACATCCCCACCGGAATCCCGCTGGTCTACACCCTCGACCAGGACTTGAGGCGCATCGACGGCGGCTACCTCGGGGACCCGGAAGCGGCCAGGGCCGCAGCCCAGGCCGTGGCCGACCAGGCGAGGGCCAAGTAGGCAGGTACGGGGGTGTGCGCACCTCGCCGGACGGCACGGGCAACGGGTGACGGGCAACCGGCAAACGATTCGCGGGGACCGGGCGGAAGGCGAATGCCCCCCTCACACCGTCGTATACTGTGCCGCCCATGCTCGCTGCACTGCTGATCGCGCTCCATCTCATCCTGTCGCTGGCCCTCATCGCGCTCATCCTTCTCCATGCGGGAAGGGGCGGCGGGCTCTCGGACGCATTCGGCGGAGGCATGGGGCCCCTCGGCGGAGCCGGCGGGTCGACGATCGCAGAGAGGAATCTCGATCGCATCACCGTGACCGTTGCCCTCCTCTTTGCCGGCACGACTCTCGGTCTCTCCTGGGTACTCACCTGAGGTCGCGTCCCGATTGATCTCGGTCCCGGCGAGAATGCGCCGGTACATGCCACGCAATCGCCACCTGACCCTTCTTCTGGTCGTCGCGGTCGCCTGCGGAGGCTCCGCCGCGCCGACGACGACCACGACGGAGCCGACGACAACGACCTCGACCACGAGCACGACGCTTCCTCCGACCACAACCAGCGCTCCGACCACGACCACGACGGAGCCGATCATCCCCAACCCCTATGGGGGGGAGGCCATCATCGGTGTGGAGATCGAGCCGGACATCCTGAACCCCTTCCTGCCCGGAGGATCGGCCCACGCCGTGAGCAGGATCGGCCGAACCTTCTGGACCGGGGCGCTACGCCTCGACGGGACCACGACGGAGCTGGAACCCGACGTTCTCGTGGAGATTCCGACGATCGAGAACGGCGGCCTCTCGATCGAGCCGGACGGAACGATGCGTGTCCGGTATCGGATCAAGGAAGATCGCGTCTGGGCGGACGGAACCCCCATCACGGGTGAGGACTTCCTCTTCACGTACCAGACGATCACAAACCGGTCGTATCTCCTCGACACCACGATCTACGAGGACATCATCCCCGACTCGATCGTGGCCGATGGAAAGACGTTCGAGTTCTCGATGGAGCGGCCGACACTGGCCGTTCGTCTGATCTTCAACATCCTCATCCCGAGCCACGCCGTTCGGGGACGCGACTTCCTACGGGCCTACGACAACGTGGGGTGGATGTCGGGTGGCCCGTTCGTGTTCGAGGAGTGGGTCAAGGGCTCGCACATCTCGGTGGTGAGAAACGACAACTACATGGAGTTCGATCCGATCACCGGCCAGCAGCTTCCGTACCTGGATCGAGTCGAGTTCCGGTTCTTCTCGAGTCGAGCAGCGCTGGTCGATGCGTTCCTCGCTCGAGAGATCGACGTCGCCTCGTTTGCAGACGACGTGGGTCAGATCGAGCGGCTGCTCGCGGTCGAGGATGCCGGCGTTTCCGTCGACGTGATCGGAAGCGGCGACTGGGAGCAGATCAACTTCCAGTTCGGCGAAAACCGATTCGACCGGAACCCCAACTCCTACAACGAGCACGTCGAGTACCGGATGGCAGTGGCGCATGCCATCGACCGTCAGCGCCTGGTCGACGAGATATTCGGCGGGGTGGTCGGGCCACTCGACTCGTACGTCGACGCCTATCTGCCGTGGCTGTCCCAGGGTGCGTGGGCGCAGTACGACTACGACCCGGACAAGGCTGAAGCATTGCTCGAGGCCCTGTGCGCCAAGCCGGGGGTGGACTGCGGGGCACGTCCGGTGCGAGCGGTGTTGACGGTGCCCCGAGGAGCCGACCGGCAACGCATCGCCCAGCTTGTGGCCGTGATGCTCGGGGCGGTCGGGATTCGGACCGACATCCGCGTCGAGGAGTCGTCGGTGTTCTTCGCCGACACCCTCGACTTTGGGATATACGACATGGGTGCCTGGGGATGGCAGGGGGGGCCACTGCTGACCAGTCTGCTCGCCTTCCAGGACACCTTCGACCCGGCGCGTCCACCATCGCCGGGAGGCCTCAACTTCTATCGGTGGGGAACCCCCGAGGTCGATTTCGTCGACGGAAGCCCCCTGGACGGGACCCCATACGAGCAAGCGGAGTCCTCGGTGATCAACAACGGCACCGTTCGATACGGCTTCGTGATCCGGGGTCTCCACAGCACGGCGGACCTCGACGACATCTCGTTCCTCATCCGTGAGGCGGAGTCGATCCTCGCCGGGCAGACGGCCTTCCTCCCGCTGTACCAGCAGCCCCGCGTCGGGGCGGTCTGGGCCGACGAACTCGGTGGCTACGTGGTGGTGCCGGTGCTTCGTGGATCGCCGGTGACTGTCGACACCTGGAACGCCGCCTTCTGGTTCCGCAGCGACCTGTGAAGGGTCCGCGGCCCGCGGCCGAGAGCGGGGGAGTGGGCTGCCGGATCCTGGGGTGGGCCGCCCGGGGTGCTGTTGCCGCAGTGCCCGGCCCCGAGTAGCCTTCGCTCAGGTGGGCATTGTGGTGTGCGCGCCGCGTGAGCGTGCGTGCGCCACTTCCGCCCGTCAGACTGACGATTGGAGACAACCAGTGAGAACTCCGAAGCTATCGGGCCGATGGCGGCTCGTAGTTGCCTTCGCAGTGCTCGCGTTGGTGGCCGCCGCGTGCGGCGATGACGATGCCACCACGACGACTGCTGATGTGGGAACCACAACTGCGACGACCGCCCCGCCCGGCTCTACCACGACCACGCCGCCCGGGGCGGGGTTCGTGTATCGGACCGGCATTTTCCAGGACACCACGACCGACAACTTCTGGGCGTACAACGATCCCCAGAGCACGGTCTGGAACGCCTACGTGCTCGGGCCGACGAAGCCGGCACTCTTCGCCATCAACCTTCCCGGGTTGGAACTGACGAACGACGTTGCCGCTTCCGAGGATCCCGGAGTGGCGTCGGCTGACGGAGATGGATTCTCCGTCGAGGTCGCCATACGTGAGGACGCCGTCTGGAGCGATGGCGAGCCCATCACCGCGCACGACGTCGAGTTCACCGCCAAGGTGGTTCGCGACTTCGGGCTCGGTGGCAACTGGGTGAGCGCCTACCAGTGGGCTCCCGAGGACGGCTCGACGCTCGGCCTGACCGACGTCGTGGCGGTGGACGACCAGACGGTCAAGTTCACCTGGAACATGATGCCTGGTCTGGCCATTTGGCCGCATGGTCCTGGCATCGCCACGATCATACCTCAGCACTTCTGGCAGGACGTGGTCGACGGAGCCGCCGGCTCCGAGGACCCGGCCGAGGTGCTCTATGCCGCTTCCGGTGTCGGCGATCCGTCGGGTGGACCGACGGTCTTCGAGACCCGCGAAGCTGGGGCCTTCGCTCGTACCGTCGCCAACGAGAACTATTACGACAACGGTCGTGAGATCGTCTCGGGTGGCGTGACGTACCAGAGCGGGCCGTTCATGAGCGCGCAGACGTTCGAGCTCTACGGTGATCAGACCGCCGCCGTGCTGGCCCTTCGTGCCGGCGAGGTGGACTTCCTGTACAACCCGCTGGGCCTCCAGCGCGGTCTCCAGGACCAGATCACCGGTGACGCCAACCTGACCGCCGTGGTCAACCCGACGAACGGGTTCCGCTATCTCGCGTTCAACCTGCGCCGTGATCCCACGGGCCGGCAGGAGTTCCGCGATGCGATGGCGTTCATGCTCGACAAGGAGTACGTGGCCAACAGCGTGCTCCAGGGCGTCGCCTTCCCGCTGTACGCAACGCTTCCCGAGGGGAACACGAATTGGTACAACGAGGAGAAGGCTGCGGCCTACGCCGCGACGTACACGGAGGCTTCGACCGACGTGCGTCACGACGGTGAGCCGTTCACCGACGACGACGGCGAGACCTACACGGCGACCGGCAACGAGGCCCGTCTGCATCTCGCAGTCGCGGCACTGAAGGCCGGTGGGTTCACCTGGCCCGAAGGCCAGGAGCCCGACTACGCCAACAACGCGATCGTCCCCGGCTCGGGCATCATGCTCGATGGCACTCCTGTCCAGGAGCTGACCATCCTGTCGCCCGGACCCGGGTACGACCCGCTGCGTGCGACGTACTCGCTGATCATCGCCCAGGCCGCCAAGGACCTTGGCTTTGACGCGACGGCGTTCCCGACGGACTTCAACGTCCTGGTGAACGCGGTGTTCGTGCCGGATGACGAGGGCAACCTCGACTTCGACATGTTCCTCCTCGGCTGGAGCCTGGGTAACCCGGCTCTTCCGACGTACCACGAGTCGTTCTGGGCTGGCAAGAACGACACCCTCGTGAACGACGGAAACAACAACACCGGATTCAACGATCCGGAGTTCAACCAGCTCGTCGAGGACTTCAACGCCGCTCAGACGTTTGAAGAGGCATTCGACATCATGTGGCAGATGGAGGACATTCTCTTCGAGAAGAAGCCCTACATCGTGCTCTTCGACACCGGAATCCTCGAGGCCTATCGTTCGGCCTCGGTCACGTTCCCGTTCACGGACACCCTCTCGGGTCTCCAGTTCGGTAACGGGTTCCCGGGCGTCGTGGCAGCTGCCGCATAACGCCGGCTCAACCCAGCGCTCTTCGGAGCGCGTGAAGGTGAAGTGGGGCGGGACTCAGGTCCCGCC
>DATHSA010000045.1:0-9207 GCA_035464675.1 Acidimicrobiia bacterium | reverse complement strand
GCTGCTGCTGTTGTGGCTGGTCGCCCTGTTTCTCGGCCCGCTCCCCGCGGTCACCTGGCTCGGCAACCGCCTCACCCGCCGCACCGCAGGCGTCGCGGTCGGCCTGATCGTCGGCACCCTGCTGTGGCGCGGGGCGATGTGGCTGCTCCCGCTCCTCTCCGCGGTCCTCTACCTGACGGCGCTGTTGGTCGGCTTGGGCGCCGCCGTGCTCGCCATGTGGGAGCAGCGCCGGGAGAGCGCACGCGCAGCCTGAGGACCGGGAGGGGCGGGGGCGCCGGGCCGACGGCTCGCGGGCTCTCGAAGTCCTCTACGGATGCTGACTGGGGAGTGCCGATCGGGGATCGGGGACTCTCGCGAACACCACCACTTCGGTGATCTCGTACCGAGCATGGTCGCCGGGGTTGAAGATCACGTCGGGCCCGGCCCGGGCGAGGAGACGACGCCCCCCGTCGACGTGAAGGGTGACCAGCTGGTCGTGGCCATAGAACTCCCGCTCCACGACCAGCGCCGAGCCGCCCTGGTCTTCGGTGAGGCGGACGTGCTCGGGGCGGATCAGCACCTCCACCGGGCCGGAGAGATCCGTGTCGACGGGGAAGCGGCCCAGGGCGGTCTCGACCACGCCCGCCGCCACGGTGCCATCGAGGAACTCGCCCTCGCCGAGGAAGCGGGCCACCCAGCGGTCTGCGGGTTTGCGGTACAGGTCGTGCGGGGCCGCCGACTGGAGCACGGTTCCGCCGCGCATCACGGCCATGACGTCGCTGACCGCCAGCGCCTCCTCTTGGTCGTGGGTGACGAACAGGGCAGTCGCCCGCGCCTCGACCAGGATCCCGCGCACTTCGCGTCGCACCCGTTCCCGCTGAGGGGCATCCAGGTTGGAGAAGGGCTCGTCGAGCAGCACCACCGCCGGGGATGGAGCCAGCGCCCGGGCGAGGGCCACCCGCTGCTGCTCTCCACCGGAGAGTTCATGAGGCATCCGCTTCTCCATCCCGGAGAGGCCGACCATCTCCAGCACCTCCGCCACACGCCGCTTGCGCTCGTCGCCCTTGGGGAGCCCGTAGGCGACATTGGCGCCGACCGGCATGTGGGGGAACAGGGCGAAGTCCTGGAACACCATGCCGACCCGCCGGCGCTCCGGGGGGACGAAGGTCGTGCCATCCACCACGGTGACACCGGCGACGTCGACTGAGCCGCGATCCGGCCGCTCGAACCCGGCGATCAGCCGAAGCGCCGTGGTCTTCCCTGACCCCGACGGTCCGACCAGGCCGAGCACCTGTCCCTCGGGCGCGCTCAGCGAGAAGTCGTCGAGGGCGACGACCCCCGAGTAGGACTTCGACAGGCTGCGGCAGGTGATGGCGTCGGTCATCGTTCTCTCGTGGCGAGCAGGTACATCGGGATGGCGGAGACCGCGATCAACAGTAACGCCGGGGCCGCCGCCCGCGAATAGAGGAAGGCGTCCGCGGCCGACCAGATGTCGACGGCCAGGGTGTCGAAACCGGTGGGCCTCAACAGCAGCGTCGCCGGCAACTCCTTCATCGTGGTCAGGAACACCAGGAGGGCGCCGGCCACCAGGCCGCGACGCATCATCGGCGCCGTCACCCGGAGCATGGTCCGGATCGGCCCGGCCCCCAGGCTGCGCGAGGCCTCCTCGATCGAGGGGCTCACCTGGAGGAGCGACGATCGCGCCGATCCGAGCGCCTGCGCGAAGAAGATCGACCCGTAGACCAGCACCAGCACGGTCAGGCTCTGATACCAGTTGCCCAGATACCGCGCCGAGAAGAAGACGACGGCGAGGCCGACGGTGATGTGGGGGAGGGCGAAGACGGTATAGGCGGCGCGCTCCGCCCAGGCCGTTGCCCGGGAGGCGTGACGGGTGACGAGCACCGCCGTGGGGAGAGCCAGCGAGGCCACAAGCAGCGCGGCCAGGGTCGAGCCCAGGATCGATCCGCCCACGGCATCCCAGGGGAAGGGCCGGGCCGAACCGGATCCCCTGCCCAGCCAGCCGACGAGGGTGGCGATCGGCACTCCCAGCGACACCACGGCGAGGGCGCCCAGGCCAGTTGTGGCACCTATGCGACCACTCGCACCGAGCCGGGCGATGCGTGCCGGTCGGGACACCGGTCGGCCGTGATAGGCCGCCCGGCCCCGGGTGGCCCGCTCCGCCCACACGACGATCAGGGCCAGGAGGACGAGGAGCACCGCCAGCACCGCGGCGGGGGTGCGGTCGAGGCGCCCGGCGTACTGGGCGTAGACGACCCGGGTGAACGAGTCGAAGCGGACCAGCGACACCGCCCCGAAGTCGGAGAGGGTGTACAGGGCCACCAGCAGCAGCCCCGCCCCCAGGGAGGGCCTCAACTGTGGAATGACGATGGTGCGGAAGACCCGCCACTGCGACGCCCCGAGGCCGCGTGCCGCCTCCTCGTGCGCCGGATCCATGCGGCGCAGCGCGGTGGCGGTCGTCAGGTACACGAACGGATAGGTGGCAAGGGTCAGCGCCACGCAGGCACCGGGGAGGCCGACGAGCGAGGGCATCGTGAAGCCGAGCCAGTCGCCGATCAGGCCCCGGGGCCCGGTGGCGGAGAGCAGCGCGAGGGCGATGACGTACGACGGGATCACCAGGGGGAGTGCCACCGCGACCCGCCACAGGCGCCTGCCCGGGAGATCGGTGCGCTCGGTGAGCCAGGCGGCTGTGACCCCGATCACCGCGGTGGTCGCGATCACCAGGATGATCAGCAGCGAGGTGTTCCAGATCAGCCGGGCGGTGTCGGGCGAGAAGGCCACCCCGGCGGCGGTCGACGCCTCGCCGAGCACCCGCCCGATGAGGAACCCGAACGGCACCAGGGTGGGGACCAGCGCCACCAGCACCGGGATCCACAGCCACACCGGCGCCCTGGTCCGGGGACGGGGGCGCCGGGTCTCGGTGGGTGGGGGCGGCGCGAGCGACGGCTCGACCGGCGCGGGCGCCGGCGCCGAGGTCACAGCAGGCCGGCCTCGGCGACCAGGTCCGTGGCGCGGTCGAGCACGCCGGCCAGATCGGACAGATCGATGTCCGGCTGGGACAGTGAGTCGATCGGAGGGAGGCTCGGGTCGGGGGCGATCCCGGCGATCAGCGGGTACTCGAACGTCTCGGCGACGAAGTAGTCCTGAGCCGTCTGCGAGAGCAGGAACTCGACGAACTCGAGGGCCTCGTCCTGGTTGTCGGTCGTCGAAAGGATCCCGACGCCCGCAGGCATCACCAGCGAGCCCGGACCCGCGGTGGGGAAGAAGTAGTTGGCGGCGCTGACCTCACCGAGCTCGTCGCGAAGGCGAACCAGGTAGTAGTGGTTCACGAGGCCGACCTCGACGGTGCCGTCGTTGGCGGCCGCGACGATCGGCGAGTTGCCTGAGAAGGTCTCGGGGTCGTTGGCGGCGATCGCCTCGAGCCATTCGAGGGTGGCATCCTCGCCGCGCTCGAGGATCATCGCCGCCACGAAGGCGAGGAACGACCCGTTGGACGGGGCGATGGCGATTCGGCCCTGCCAGGCGGGGTCGGTGAATCCGTCGACCGAGTCGGGCAGGTCGTCGGTCGAGACCCGGGTGGCGTCGTAGACGACGACCCGGGAGCGTCCGCTGACACCGACCCAGCGACCCTCGTCGTCGGAGAACTGCGCCGGGACCAGGGTGAGGATGTCGTCGGGGAGCGCCTGGAACATGCCCTCGAGGGCCACCGCCCCAAGCGATGCCGGGTCCTGAGCGAAGAACACGTCGGCAGGGCTGTTGGTGCCCTCCTCTCGCAGCGTGGCGGCGAGGTCGGTGCTGGAGGCGTAGCGGACCTCGACGTCGATGCCGGTCTCGGTCTCGAATTGGTCGATGAGCGATGCGACCAGGTCTTCGCTGCGTCCGGAGTAGATGGTGAGGGTTCCGCCTTCGCCGTCATCGCCACAGGCAGTGGCGATCAGGGCGAGGGTGATCGAGAGGAGAAGAAGCCTGAGGGGAATCGTCTGTCCGAGCATGAGATCGGAATCTAGGCCCCCTCCTGGGGATGTCAAAGTCGACCGTCACAAAGTGATGAGGTCAGGCTTAACAACTTGCGGTCGTGCTCACGGAAGCGGCCGATTCCCGATTCTCGAGCCGTGCCCGCATACTCATCCGACATGAGATCCGTCATCGCCCGCATCGACTCCTTGCTCATCCCATGGCTGCGGCGGTGGAGCCTTCCCGCGCTTCGGGTGTCGCTGGGCGTCGTCTTCGTGTGGTTCGGCGCGCTCAAGGTCTTCGGAGTGACGCCGGTCTTCGACCTGGTGGCTTCGACGGTCTACTGGGTCGATCCGGACTGGTTCGTTCCGGCGCTGGGGATCGTCGAGATCCTCATCGGCGTGGGACTCATCGGTGGCTGGCTGCTGCGGTGGGTGCTGCTCGCTTTCGTCCTGCAGATGGCCGGCACGGCCCTGGTGTTCGTCGTCCGACCCGAGGTTGCGTTCCAGGACGGCAACCCGCTGAAGCTGACGGTCGAGGGTGAGTTCGTGATCAAGAATCTGGTCCTGCTGGCGGCGGGCCTGGTCGTCGGATCGACGCTCGACCCGCGACGCGGCGAAGCCCGCAGACCTGCAATCCAGGATCCGGTGACGCTGAAGACCTCGCCGGTCGAGACGGACTGAGCAGGTCAGTCGGCGGCGGCCACCAGCACCGGCACGCGCAACTCGGCGTCGGTCGGCGCCCCGTGCTGGCCGATCAGGCTGTCGTCGCTGTGACGGTGGAGGATGGCGAACCCGTCGTCGGCCACGAGCACCCCATCGGGGGCACGGCTGTCGAACTCGGAATGCCTGTCCCCTGGCCCCCACCAGTGCTCCATCTCGACCAGGGGCACCCAGGTGGCGGGGAGGTCCGCCGCCAGCGCCGCGCCATCGCCTCTGACGAGCATGGTGCGAGCGTCGCCATAGAGGACCAGGTCCTCCTGTGCGGCACGGGGAATCTCCACCTGGTTCGCCAGAGGGATGTCGACGTGCCCGTGGTCTGCAGTCCCGATCGCCGCCGTCCCGGGAGGCAGATGTCGCGCGAGGCGGTCCCAGAGGCGGTCCACGATCTCCATCGCCTCGTGGTATCCGGAGTCGTGTTGCCCGCCCACATGGGCGGCGAAGTCGACATGGGGCACGTAGAGGAACACGAGCCGGCCCGGCACGGCGGCGAGACTGGTGGCGGCCTCGACGGCGTCGTCCTCGTCCGCCCACGGCTCGAACCGCGCCCCCCGGTAGAGCATTCGTGACATCGGCGACCGCTCGAAGTTCCACGGTTGGAGGGTGATCGGCTCTATCCCGGCTGCCCCGAGCCGCTCCCACAGGTTGGGGGCGGGGAGAAAGGGCCCGGTCTCATACTCCAGCGGGGCACCCCACATCGTCGACCATATGATCGTGTTGGCTATCTCGCCCAGGTCGGGCATCCATAGCTGATATCCGAGGAGGCCGTGCTCGGCCGGGCTGAGCCCGGTGGCGATGGTGGCCATGCTGACCGTCGTGGTGGCCGGGAATGGGGAGTCGATCGCAGCAACGCGTGTGGCCCGAAGCGCTGCTGCCGCGGGGTGCTCCAGTTGTCGGTCCCCCAACCCGTCGAAGAGGACGAGAACATATGAGGCAGCGTCGGGCACGGAAGCGGCGATGTCCGCCGTCAGTGGCGGATGAGGCGGGCTTCCACCCAATCTCCCTTCGATCTCGGCGACGAGATTGAGGAGGTTGCCGCCGCCGTAGTCGGGTGATCTGAAGCTCACGAGCGAGGAGCCTACGGCCGGCATCGGGCATCCGGCATCCGGAATCGTGGGAGACGGGAGACGCGAGACAGGCGACGGGCGACGGAGTCGGAGCGGCGCGCGCCGCTTCCTATACTCCCGCAGGCACGACATCGACCCCCGAGGAATCGTGACGCGGTACTTCCACGACTACATCACGGTGGCCGTCTTCGCAGGGGTCGGCATTCTGCTCGTCGCCGTCGCCCTGGGTGCCAGCGCCCTGCTTCGACCCAGGAATCCGTCGGCCACGAAGCGGCAGTCTTACGAGTGCGGCATCGATCCCGTGGGCACCGGCTTCAGCCAGACCCATGTCCGCTACTACATCTTTGCGCTGCTGTTCCTGATCTTCGACGTCGAGGCCGTCTTCATCTTCCCGTGGGCGATCCGCCTCGAGTCGCTCGGCACCTTCGCCCTCGTGGAGATGGTGATCTTCCTGGTGATCCTGCTGGCCGGGCTGGTGTACGCCATCCGCAAGGGGGTGCTGCGGTGGGAGTCCTAGATCGGTTCGAGACCCCGAAGCCGATCTCATGGCTCCTCAACTGGGGTCGTCGCTACTCGCTGTGGCTGTTCCAGTTCGGCCTCGCCTGCTGCGCCATCGAGTTGATGGCCGCGGCCGGGCCCCGGTACGACTTCATGCGGTTCGGGATCATCCCTCTGCCGGCGTCACCCCGCCAGGCGGACCTGATGGTGGTGGCGGGTACCGTCACCGACAAGATGGCACCGGCCATTCGAACCCTGTACGACCAGATGCCCGACCCGAAATACGTCATATCGATGGGGTCGTGCGCCAACTGCGGGGGCCCGTACTGGGACTCCTACAGCGTCACCAAGGGCGTCGACCAGGTGATCCCCGTCGATGTCTACGTCCCGGGTTGCCCGCCGCGACCGGAGGCGCTGATGGAGGGGATCGTGCTGCTCCAGCAGCAGATCGCCGACGAGAACATCAAGGAGAAGTGGAGCCGGCGTGACCGAGAGCCCGTCTGAGGCGCAGGCGGCGTCGGCCGCCGCGGGGATCGCCGAACGCTACGGGGAGATGGTGGGAGCGCTCTCCACCAGCGGAGACTTCGGCACCGCGCGAATCCGCGTGGCTCCCGACGCGTGGGTGGATGCTCACCGCACCCTCAAGGAGCACCTTCCCTTCTTCTCGTTCCTGTCGGCGATCCATTGGTCCACCGAAGTGGCCGTCGGTGATCCGCCGGAGGAGGAGATCGAGGAGCGTTACGAGGTGTTCACCCGCCTCTCCGACGTCTCGAAGGGGGAGGGCGTGATCGTCTCCACCGATGTCCCCAAGGGAGATCTTCGGCTACCCACCCTCATCGAGGTGTTCGGCGGCGCCAACTGGCACGAGCGCGAGGCGCACGAGATGTTCGGCATCGTCTTCGACGGGCATCCCAAGCTCGAGCACCTCTACCTGCCCGACGGGTTCGAGGGGCATCCCCTCCGCAAGACCTTCCCGCTGCTCAGCCGCGAGGTGAAGCCCTGGCCCGGCACCGTGGACGTCGAGGACATGCCGTCGACCGAGAACCCCGAGGCCGGGGACGGGTCCGCCGACGAGGGGGAGGGCGAGTGACCGATCAGCACCTCCTCGCCATGCACCACTCCGAGGTCCAGGTCTCGGTCGAGCTGGAGACTCCCGATGTCACTCTGAATCTGGGTCCGCAGCACCCCTCGACCCACGGCGTGCTCAGGCTCGTCGCCAAGGTCGACGGCGAGGTGATCAACGAGGTCGACCCGGTCATCGGCTACATGCACCGCGGGTACGAGAAACTCGCCGAGGTACGGACCTATCCGCAGATCGTCGCCCTGGTCTCCCGGATCGACTGGGTCTCCGGGTACGCCAGCGAGGTGCCCCTGATGGTCGCCGTCGAGCGGCTCATGGAGATCGAGCCGCCGGATCGGGCCCAGCACATCCGGCTGGTGCTCACCGAGATGGCTCGGATCGCCTCCCATCTGGTGTTCCTCTCGTCGTATCCCCTCGAGTTGGGGGCGCCCACGCCCATGATGCATGCCCTCAGAGAGCGGGAGCGGGTGCTCGATCTCATCGAAACGGTCACCGGTGGCCGGTTCCATCCGAACTTCAACCGCATCGGCGGTGTCAAGCCCGCTGCCGGCGCCGGGTCGGATCAGAAGAAGGTGTTCCAGGACCTCCCCGAGGGGTTCACGTCGCAGACGCTGGCGGCCATGGACGACGTGGTGGCGGTGTGCGACGACATGAACAACCTGGTCCTCGGCAACGAGATCTTCCTGGAGCGGACCAAGGGCATCGGGGTGATCCCGGCGGACAAGGCCCTCGAGTACGGGGTCTCCGGCCCGAACCTGAGAGCATCCGGAGTGAAGTTCGACATCCGCAAGACCGACGACTACCTGCCGTACGACCGGTTCGAGTTCGAGATTCCCACCGGCGAGAACGGCGACTGCTTCGACCGGTACTCGGTCCGGCTGGAGGAGATCCGCCAGGCGGCACGCATCATCAAACAGGCCGTCGAGGCGATGCCGGAGGGCGACCTCCAGGCCAAGGTGCCCCGCATCATCAAGGTGCCCCGCGGCGAGGTGTACGTCCGGGCCGAGAACCCCAAGGGCGAGATGGGGTATCACGTGGTGTCCGAAGGTGGCCGCGGCCCCTACCGCCTGAAGATTCGCTCGGCGTCCTTCTCGAACCTGTCGGTGCTGCCATGGCTGCTCAAGGGCCAACTGATACCCGACATCATCGCGATTCTGGGAAGCCTGGACTTCGTGCTCGGGGACGTGGACCGATGACGGCCCTCTTCGACTCGTTCTGGCCGCTTCTCGGCCTCAAGGTCCTGGTCATCGCCGCGGTGATCCCCGGCGTGGCCCTGGTGTTCATCTTCGCCGAGCTGAAGATCTCGGCGCACATGCAGAGTCGCATCGGCCCGTACTTCGCGGGCGGGCGCTGGGGCTGGGCCCAGCCCCTCGCCGACGGCCTCAAGTTCATGCAGAAGGAGGACCTGGTCCCGGCCGACGCCGACCGCCCGGTGTTCAAGTTCGCCCCGATGGTCGTGCTGATGGCGACGCTGGCCGTGTTCGTCATCGTCCCGTTCAGCCCCAGGCTGATCGTGCGCGACCTCGACGTCGGGATCTTCTACGCCCTCGCCGCCGGATCGGTGACCACCGTCGGCGTTCTCATGGCAGGCTGGTCGTCGGCCAACAAATACTCCCTCATGGGCGGCCTCCGTGCCGCCGCCCAGTTGATCGCCTACGAGTTGCCCCTGGTTCTTGCGGTGGTCGGGGTGGTGATCCAGGCAGGGACCATGTCGATGAACGGGATCGTCGCCGCCCAGATCGAGCCGGTGTTCCATCTGGGCGACTTCGCCATCAGGCTGCCGTTCCTGCTCCAGGGTCAGGTGATCGGTTTCGCCATCTTCATGATCGCCGCCCTCGCCGAGCTCAACCGAACCCCCTTCGACATGCCGATCGCCGAGTCCGAGCTGGTG
>DATHSA010000044.1:0-26437 GCA_035464675.1 Acidimicrobiia bacterium | reverse complement strand
GCCGGGCCTCCGCGGCGTTCTGGGAAGCCGCGATCGCCGCGAACACCGCCGCCGCACCAACGACGAGCAGCACAGCCACCGCAGCCCACGCGGTACGCATCGTTCGGCGGTGTTGCTTGACCTCCTCCGACTCCAGTTCGTCCTTGGGGACACCACGAAGAGCCGACGCGATATCGGCGACCGCTGCGGAGAACCTCGGGTTCTTGAGGTCGAGCTGCTCCTCGTCGTGCGCGAATCGCAAGTCCACCCAGCGGGGCTCGTCGGGGAAGGTGTGGCGCAACTGTTCAGGGACGGCGGTGCCGGATACGTCCCCATCACGCCACTCGAACGTGCCGTCGGTGAGAACCGGGAGGATTCGCGCCGGGTCCCTGTGCTCCTTCCAGTACTCGGTCTCTTGACCTACCCACGTCGACTGGGCTGCATCGGGAGACAAGAGGAGTATGAACCAGCCGGAGTCGTCGAGAGCGTCAGTGATGGACGACCAGAGGTGGGGGTTCGCTGAGAGCGACGACTCGTCCCGGAAGATCCGAACCGCACGCCGCTTCCACCACGGTTTGGCGAACCGCTGCAACCCTGATTGCAGCCTCGGAGCCAGCATCCCGTCGGCGGCGTGGGAATACGACACGAAACCGTCATAGGCCCAGTCGTCCGGTGTCGCGCCTACGACAGCATCCTCATCAGTAATCGAGTCCCCCTCTCGGTCAGCTTCAGAGTAAGCCACCCCACTAACGGATGGCTTACGAGAATGCGTAGAGGGGTCGCATGCTGGCTGGCTGGTGGGCCCGGGTGGACTCGAACCACCGACCTCATCCTTATCAGGAAGGTGTTGCGCATCCATTGCTATCCAACGACTGCTCTAGAGCCTTGATCCGCCCGCCATCTCGTCCATTGGGCGCCACCGAAACCACCCCGACTGTTCCCGATTGGCTCCCGAGCTGGCTCCCACCAGGGAAGAGGTGCCCCGCACGGCGGAGTAATACGGAGAGGAGCACGCCCGGAGGGACTCGAACCCCCAACCTTCTGGTCCGTAGCCAGACGCTCTGTCCAATTGAGCTACGGGCGCACATCCCACGACGGGCGACGCCCGGGTGAGAGACCGGATGGTACCGCACCACTCCGCGGATCATCCCGGCCCTACAACACCGCGATTGGTTCGCTAACTTCCACGGCCGTGTCCGAGACGCTCAGGGTGTTGGGGGAATCCTCGCTGACGGTCGACCCGTCGTCGCCGCGGGTCCGGCTCGATGCAGGCGAGGTCCTGATCCGTCGCGGGGAGACCGATGACACCGTCTATGTCCTCGTGAGCGGCTCACTCTCCGTCTCACGATCGGTCAGCGCCGATCGCAGTCTGATCGCGCTCATCGATGAGCCGGGTGCGGTGATCGGGGAGATGGTCGCTCTGGGAGGCGGTGTCCGGTCGGTCACGGTCACGGCCATCACCCCGTGTGAACTGGTGGCGTTCACGTCGCAGGAGTTCCAGGCGATGCTCGAGGACCACCCCCAGCTGGCCGCCGATCTGGCCGAGCTCTCCGTCCGCCGGGCCGAGGAGGCCGAACTCGCCACGATCCTGTCGAAGCGATACGGCATCCAGGACGACGAAGCGCTCCGTTCCACCTGTCACAAGGTCGTATGGCGTCGGCTGGAGCAAGGCGAGGTTCTCTTCAAGGAGGGCGACCCCTCGGATGCCGTCTACATAGTCGTCCGCGGTCGTCTGATGGCCCGCCGGACGGAAGGGGACCACGAGGTACGCATTGGTGATGCCGGTCGTGGAGAGGTGGTCGGGGAACTCGGCGTCATCGGGGAGGCACACCGGAGCGCGACGCTCACCGCACTACGCGACTCGGTCGTCGCCCGGCTGGAGGCCCCGGAGTTCCACGCCCTGGTCTCGCGCCAGCCCGTCCTCATGTACCAGCTGCTGCTCCGCGCGGTGGACCGCGCCGAGGACCAGTCGCGTCACTCGACACCGCACACGATCGTTTCGGTGGCAGTCAGCAGCCGTTTCGACTCCGAGTCGATCCTCAAGGTCGTCAAGCACGAGATGGACCGGCTTGGTAGGTCGTACCGATTGTGGCCGGAACGAGTCGACGCTCTTCTCGACACCGAAGGCATCCACGACTCGGAGAGGGGGACGATCGGCGACGTCCGTGTTTCCCGTCTCGTCAGCGACTTCGAACTCGAGACCGAGTTGCTCGTCATCGGGCTGGGGCGCGCGCGCGGACCCTGGTCGCGCCGCGCTCTGGGCATCGGCGATCACCTGCTGGTGGTGACTCCCGCCGACCCGACCGATGCCGAGTTGCACCATCTCGACGACCTGCTCGCGGACGCCCCACCGGGCCTTCATCGGACGGTCGTCATCTTCCGGAAACCCGGATCGACCCCCGAAGGGTCGGCCGCACTGAGGGATCGCTTCTCTGCCACCGACGTGCTGAACGTAGAGGAGGGCTCTGCCTTCGACTTGTCCCGGGTGGCGCGGGTGGCGGTCGGAAGGGGCACCACCCTGGTGATGGGTGGCGGCGGCGGCCGGGGATTCGCCCACCTCGGCGTCTTGAGGGCAATGACCGAACTGGGGATCCCCATCGACGTGGTTGGGGGAACCTCGATAGGCGGCGTGATGGCAACGGTGGTGGCCGATGCCATGACACCCGATGAGGCCGTGGAGTGGGCGCACACCTACTTCCCACGCGTCCTCGACTACACGATTCCCTTCGTATCGCTGATCAAGGCAAAGCGGATCCTCCGCGCCGGCACCGAGACGTGGAAGGAACGCGACATCGAGGATCTCTGGCGGACCTGCTTCCTCGTCTCCACCAACCTCACCGCCTCACGGGTCCATGTGCATCGCCGGGGCAATGTGGCAACTGCCATCCGCGCCACCACCGCCATCCCAGGAGTGATGCCCCCGGTGCCGATGGGCGACGAGTTGCTCATCGACGGCGGCGTGCTCGACAACCTGCCCATCGACATCGGCCGGGAGATCTCCCCGGGCGGTGTGGTCATCGCCTCGGACGTCACGCCGCCGGGCGGCCCCGTGGCGAGCCGGGACTACGGCCTCTTCGTGTCGGGCTGGAAGGCGCTGCGAGCCAGATTGCGCCGGAAGGATCATGGATTCCCCGGCATCTCGAGCGTCCTCATGAGATCGATGATCACGGCGTCGATGCGTGAGCGGCGGCGGCAGTTGACCACCGGGATGGCCGACTTCTACCTCGAACTCGACGTACATGGTGTGTCGATGCTCGACTTCGACGACCCCTCCGCCGTCGCTCGTCGCGGGTATGAGGCGGCGATGCCCGTGCTGACCGGGTGGCTCGAGGAGCATCCGGAATTGGCTCGATAGCGGGCAGAACCGCTACGACGCAACCCGGCGCGTGCGGACCAGCTCGACGAACTCCCACGTCTTGCCGCGGTCCAGGGACCGCTCCTCGGACACCTCGTAGAGATCGGTCGTCACGAACCGGATCCGAAGTCGCCGCATGTCCGAAGCGCTGCCGCCGATCCGCTCCGTGATGATCTCATCCGCCTCCTCGCGCCACCGGTAGCTCGCCGCCCGGCCGTCGTTGAACACATAGGTCTCGATCCATTGGTTGGTCTCATCGACGAAGCCGAAGGTCATGAACGAGAGATTGCCGTCGGCGCTGCTGAAACTCTGCGTGAAGACACAGCCATCCTGGGCGAGGGAGGACTCCAACGTCCCCAGGAGGACCTCTTCGCCGTTCGCCACCGAGTACTCGTTCCAGGCGCCGACGAAGGGTCGAACCAGGTCGTAGGGTCGGCCAGAGCACTGTGCGGTCACGATCGATGCCCTCCTCCGGGGACCGCGCAGCCTATCCGGGTCGGGTCGCGGGAGGACCGGCGCCTCTCGTCGGATTCGCCAGATTGGGGCAGTCCCGACCGTGCCTATCGTTCGAGCGGCCAATCAAAGGAGCTACGTGAACCAGAGACTCGCCGCCCTCGCCGACCGTTACTGGGACCGGGTGATGGAGGCGAGCCCGATGTGGGCGTCGCTCCTGGGGGACCACCGATTCGACGCCGAGGTAGAGGATCTCTCCAACGATGCCGAGCAGGCGCTCACCGCCGACCTCGACGCCATCGTCGCCGATGCCCGCTCCATCGACCCCGACACGCTCGACGAAGACGATCGCATCACCCGCCATGTCCTCGAGTTCGAAGCCTCGTCCCAGGCAGACGCACTGCGCTCGCGAACGGCCGAATTCCTGGTCGACCCGATGCTCGGCGTCCACATGGATGTGATCCAGGGGGTCTCCCAGCTCCGCGCCGGCACACGCGAGCACGCCGCGGATTTCATCACCAAGGCATCCAAGACGGGCCGGCTCTTCGACCAGGCCCTGGAGCGCCATCGCCAGGGAGTGGCCAACGGCCGCACCCCCGCTCAGGTGGGCATGGAGAAGGTGATCAAGCAGCTCGATGCCTATATCGCCTCTCCCCTGGAAGCGGACGCCTTCATGCAGATCACCCTCCCCGATGACATGAGTGAGGCGGAGGTGGAGCAGTGGCGCGCCGAGATGTTCGAGCAGGTGCGCGAGGTGGTGCGCCCCGCCTTCGCCAGGTACCGGGAGGGGATCGCCTCCGACATCCTCCCCCATGGCCGGCCGCAGGAGAAGTCGGGCGTCTGCTGGCTCCCGGACGGCGAGGAGATCTACCAGCGGGCGGTTCGGCGTTACACGTCGCTCGACCTCGACCCGAGGGAAGTCCATCAGATCGGCCTCGATGAGATCGCCTCGCTGGAGGACGAGTACCGGAAGCTGGGGGACCCGGTTCTCGGCACATCCGATGTCCACGAGATCTACGACCGGCTCCGCAACGATCCCGAGCTGCGGTTCGACACGGCCGAGGAGGTGCACCAGGCGGCTGAGAGCGCTCTGGCGCGGGCCCGGGAAGCGATCCCGAGCTGGTTCGGCCGTCTCCCCGAGGCGCCATGCGTGGTGCAACCCATACCCGACATCGGGGCGGCCGACTCCACCCTTGCGTACTACTTCCCGCCCGCCGACGACGGCAGCCGGCCGGGGATCTTCTTCATCAACCTCACCGAACCGACGACTCGCACTCGCTACGAGTCGGAGTGCCTGGCGTTCCACGAGAGCATCCCCGGGCACCACCTCCAGATCGCCATCGCCCAGGAACTCGACGGGGTCCCCAAGTTCCGTCGCAACGGCCTGGTCACCGTCTTCGCCGAGGGTTGGGGCCTGTACACCGAGCGCCTGTCAGACGAGATGGGCCTCTACTCGGGCGACCTGGAACGGATGGGGATCCTCTCGTTCGATTCGTGGCGGGCGTGCCGCCTCGTCGTCGACACGGGGATGCACGCGCTCGGGTGGAGTCGCCAGCAGGCGATCGACTACATGATGGAGAACTCGCCCCAGGCGCCGAACAACATCGTCAACGAGGTGGACCGTTACATCGGGTACGTCGGCCAGGCACTCGCCTACAAGATCGGCCAGCGCGAGCTGTTCAGGCTCCGCGAGGAGGCGAGGTCGGCCCTCGGATCGAGCTTCGACATCAAGGCGTACCACGACGCCGTACTCGAGAACGGCCCGGTTCCCCTGGACCTGCTCGGCGACCTGGTCCGCGAGAAGCTGGGGGTCTGACCGGTCCTGCTACCCCTCGGGTGGGTTCCGCGGCGGAAACCGCTCCGCCGGGCCAAGCCTCCCCTCGGGCTGCTCGCCGACTTCGACCTCGACGAACAGTCTCCGGTCCCCGCGCAGGATGCCCAAGTCGATGGAGCGGCCGGGGGCGGTGCTGCGAACCACACGCGCGAGCGCCCTCATCGACGGGATCTCGACATCGCCGGCGGAGACGACGAGGTCGCCGCGTTCCAATCCGGCCCGGTCGGCAGGCGAGCCCGGAAGTACCTCGACGATGAGGGCGCCCTCCCGGCGACGGGCATCGGTCCCGACGATGCCGATGTAGCCCGCGCGGTGGTCATCGACTTCTGATCCGACGACCGGATGATCGACGGAGTCCTCGTCCGGGGACCCGGCGGCGTGACCGATGAAGTAGCCGGCGGAGAAGACGATGACGGCGGCCAGGAACACGAGCGCTCCACGAAATCGCCGGTCTTCGAGCAGCGGCGCCTCCGCCGGAGCAGGCTCGGCCTTTGCTCGGGTGCGGCGCTTCGGCGTCGGGGTCTCTTCGGGGGTCGGACTCTTCGGGGCCATGGCAACTCCGTCTGTCGCTGTGGGATCCAACGACGAGTGTGGCCTCATCCACGCCCAATGTGGCATGAGGAAACGATGAGAAACCCGGGACCTACACTCCCTCACCACCGGGAGGGATCGCATAGTCTGGCCGAGTGCGCACGCCTGGAAAGCGTGTTGGCGGCGAAAGTCGCCACGAGGGTTCAAATCCCTCTCCCTCCGCTCTGCTCACTCCCAGGCCGACTTGGGCGGCTTCGCCGCCCAACAGACGCGGAGACGGCGGGTAGGTGATGCGAGTCTCGCCCTGGCGCGCCGCCGGAGCCATCCATGACTGATCCGGCTCCCGACTACTCGGCTCCGATGCTCCTCGCCCTCGACGAGGCACGCTCGGCGCTGTCGCACGACGACGTCCCCATCGGGGCGGTCCTTCTCGACGCGGAAGGGATGACGGTCGGCGCGGGGCACAACCGGCGCGAGGAGAGCCACGACGTCACCGCCCACGCCGAGATGCTCATCCTCTCCGAGCGGACCCGGCAGTTGGGGGATTGGCGACTCACGGGCCACACGCTGGTGGTCACTCTGGAACCATGCGCGATGTGCGCCATGGCGGCCGTGTGGGCCCGGGTGGATCGCATCGTCTATGGCGCCGCCGACCCGAAGGCGGGGGCGGTGTGGAGCCTCTACAACATCCCCCAGGACCCCCGGCTCAATCACCGGGTCGAGGTGATCTCCGGTGTGCTGGCCGAGGAATCAGCTGCCCTGTTGGAGGAGTTCTTCGGTTCGCGCCGCTGAACGACGAAGAACCCGTTGGCAACTGCCACAATCCTCCCGACGGTCGGAAAGCTGTCCCCCACTGCCGACGCCTCTTGCTGGTGGCTGGTGGCGGCTCGTAAACGGCCGCCGTGGGGTTGGGGCCCCGCGTTGCAGAGGAGGCCGGGGTCTGGGGCCCCGGCCGGGCAAACAGCATGGAGGGGTGGCCGAGCGGACGAAGGCGGCAGTCTCGAACACTGTTGGGCCGGGTTTCCGGTCCCGTGGGTTCGAATCCCACCCCCTCCGCTCAGAAGAGAAGGCAGAGGGCAGCAGGCAGACGGCGATGCCGACTCTGCCTTCTGCGATATGCCATGTGTGCTCTCCACGGCCGCCGTGGGGTTGGGACCCCACATTGCGGGCCTGGCAAACAGCATGGAGGGGTGGCCGAGCGGACGAAGGCGGCAGTCTTGAAAACTGCTGAGCCCTCCGGGGTTCCGTGGGTTCGAATCCCACCCCCTCCGCAGCACCGAGTCGGTGCGCGCGTGGCTTCGGTGTAAGAATGCGCCGACCGGTCCACGCGGCCGGAAATGGAGAGGTGGCCGAGTGGTCGAAGGCGCTCGCCTGCTAAGCGAGTAAGGGGTGTTAAGCCCCTTCGAGGGTTCAAATCCCTCCCTCTCCGCCGAATTCGAGTGAACCGTCCGCGATACAGCATGGGCAGTCGCCTAAGGGGGAACGTCTTTGGGTTTGAGTCGGCCGGTCATGGTCGTCGGTGAGCCGGTGAGCCGTATCGACTCAATGAGTTCGCGTCTTGCGCTCCGTGCCCCCATCCAGGTGTCGGCCTGGTAGACGCGCAGTCCGCTGCCACCTCGAGCGGTGATCTCCCAGCCTCGACGCCGGACCCAGCGCCACGCGATCACGATCCCGGCGAGCACCAGCGAAAGCAGGACCTCCACCACGAACCACAGGAAGGGCAGGACAATCCCTGGGATCACGATCAGGACAACCGTTACGACCGGAACCCAGAAGAGGTCGACGATCGGATCGTCGCCCGACTCCAGATCGTCGAGCTGCGTTGGGCCTGGTCTGCCGGAGCGACGTGGCCAGAACCGCCAACCGCGATACGACGCGCCAGGAAGTCCCCTGATCACCACCTCCCAGACCTCACCCTTTGGATCGGTGACCGCCGACATCATCTCAGCCTGAGGCGACTCCCCAAACGCGCTCCTCCGATGGGACGATCGCCACAGCCGTCAACCGACCGGCACGTCGGAGTCGACCCACACCGGGTCGCTGCGATCACCGCCCAGCAGGAACCCGAGTCGGCCATCATTGCTGCGGGTGCTGTCGTCGGCGACCACCTGGCCCGACCCTTCGTTGAACCGCCAGTAGCCGACGAGGCTGGGCTCGTCTCCGTCGAGAACCCGGTTGTAGTCGCTGAGGATCTGCGCCGGACTCCTCGGGGTGTTCCACACCCTGACCTCGTCGATCAGGCCGTGGAAAGAGTCGATCCAGATCCCGATGAGCAGGACAGAGATGTCGGAGACATCGCCGCCATGTGGCGTGCTGTCGAGGAACTGGCCGTTCCGGTAGATCTGAATGGTCGTCCCGTCGTACATGGCTGCGATGTGCTGCCACTCGCCGACGACGAGGCCACCGGTCCCCGACCGGATGGCGGCGCAGCCGGGCGTGCACACGCTCATGCCCCACTCGGTGTGGTCGATGTTCCTCAGGCTCAGGGTCCAGCCGGAGCCGGAGAACGGCGGCTCGCTGTGGGCCCCCTGCAGGATCGCCGCGTAGTCGCCGTCGGTCGTGAGGGAGATCGGCTTCACCCAGGCTTCCACGAGGAACCCGGTGCCGAAGTCGAAGTCACCCGAGTCGACGACGGCCACGTAGTCGTTGATCCCATCGAATTCGAGCGCGTAGTCCGGGGGGCCAGGAGGGAGGGTCGTCGTGGTGGGCGCAGCCGTCGTCGTAGGCGCCTCCGTGGTGGTGGGCGCCTCCGTCGTCGTGGGTGCAGCAGTCGTGCTGACTGCGGTCGTTGTGGTCTCCGGCGCCGTTGTGCTTGCGCCGGGTGTCGTCGTCGTGGTGGTGGATGTCGCCGCGACCGGATCGCCGTCGCCGCCGGTGAGCCAGATGATGATGAGCACGAGAAGGAGGGCACCGATGATCGAACCCAGGATGATCAGAAGACGGGTCCGGGGGTCGGTACCACCCTCATCGGGAACGCCAGCAGTGCCAGTTCCGGGGTCCATCCGGGCCTCCAGCGGATCGAGTGCCAAGAGCGTACACAGCGATGGCCGGTCTCAGCCGGACGGTGTCGCGACGCGAGGTGGTGCCGGCCTGAGACTCGCAGCCTCACCCTCCACCCCACTCGAGTTCCGCGGATCGTGTGATCACGCGGGGGATTCTGCCATCGACGCTCCCGGGTTCACGCAGCCGCCAACGAGGCGGCGACCGCGTCGGCCACCACGCGCGAGCCTGCTTCGGAGAGGTGAATGCGGTCCCCGCCGAGAAGCTCCGGCAGTGCCATGTCCAGATACTCCGGACCGTTGAAGATGGCTCCCACATCCACCACTGCGATGCCGTGCTCGATGGCCGATTCGGCAGTCTGTCGCATCAGATCGAGCATGAATGTGGCCAACACCTCATGCTTCTCGGGATCCGTGGCGCGGAGATCCGGGTACGCCCCATCGATCGGCCACGAACCGACGAGGACGACGACCACCTCGCTGTCTCCAGGGGCGATGTCGACCACCAGGCCCAGGTAGTCGTCCACATACGCCCGCATCTCGACAACCGCTGCGGCAAGGCAATCCGAGTTCGTCGGGCCACCGCATGTCTCGGACATGAACGCCGACATCGCCGGCGGTGCCATGAAGGGCCGTGGCTCGAGGATCAAGACCTCCGCGTTGGCGACCAGATCGATGGCAGCGGGATCGTTCCTTAGGAAGTCCGGTTCATATCGGGCGCGGACAGCCGGCGCTGCCAACGAGTCGTCGAGGACGATCTCAACATCGCGCGCCGCAGCGAGATCGGCGGCGAGCATCTCCGGCCATTCTGCCCACGCAACGAAGCTGTCTCCCAGCGTCACCAGATCGATCACCAGCTGCTCGGGAGCCTTCGATGTCGTCGAGCCCGACGTCGTCGATGCTGGTGCGGTCGAGGCGGTGGTCGACACGGGTTCGGCGTCGAGGGCGGGGTCCGAGCAGGCACCGATACCCAGAACAGCAGCAAGGCTGAGACTCCCGACAAGACTCGACCGGCAGCGGGTCATCCGGACGACCCTAGCGAGCGGAATCCGGCCCCAGACGCAGTGTTCGACGGAGAAACGCCGCTCGGTCGGCAACGGCCTGGGAACTCCGCATCGCGTGATCGGCCTCGTAGAACTCGATCGACTTCGGCTCGGATGCGGACGCGGCGAACTCACGGGCGGTCATCTCTGCGATGTAGAAGTCGTCGGATCCGAATTGGAACAGGAGCTCGGCCGGCGCCGCCTCGCGGATGTGGATGATGGGATCCACCGCGGCCAGAGCGCGCAGGTAGTCGTGGCGATCCTCGTCGATCTCCCAGAACGGCAGGAACCAGTCGCCCCACCGCGGCGTCCCGGCGATCAGGACGTACGCCACGGGTCGGCGATCCCGCGCGGCGACGAGCGCGGCATACATCGCGCCGAAGTCGTGGGCCACGACGCCGATCCGATCGGCCCCCCGCGAGACGAGCACATCGATGCCCGCTCTGATACGGGCGAGATGCGCCTCGATCCGTGCCACGTCCGAAGGCGAGTCCTTGGGATCGCCGTTCCAGGGGAAGGTGCCCTGGGGCAGCAGCGACACGACTCCCTGTTTCGCCAGGGCCACCGCCTCCTCGACGAACTGGGTGCGATTGCCGTCAGGGGCCTCCGAGTCGAACCAATGGAGGAAGAGGACGCCGGCCCCGCCCGGGTCCGCCGGTTCGACCACGTAGCTCTCCACCTCCCCGTCCGGCGCGCCATAGGTGGCGTCGACGACCACTGCCGGCCCGCGCCGCTCGCGGGTTCGCTCTGTCAAGCCCTCGGACACACCCCCATGATGGTCGCGTCACCCGGCCTTGACGATCGTGCACCCCGCCGTCGAGCGCCGACAACCGGCGCGTCCCGGACCGCCGGCTCCAGCCAGGCGACCCTACGGCACCCGGGTACTCGCTTAGGGCTGCTTCCTTCCGGATCTGACCCGGTTCACGATTTCCCGCCGCGTAGGACCCGGCCTTCATCGCCACGTGTCCGGCGCTGGCCCGACCATCGGCCACCCTCGGGCGGGGGACTCGGCCCCGCATGAAGAGGGTTTCGGGTACAGGACACCCCTAGCGCCCCGCCTAGCACGATCACCGCGAGGGTACCCCGACCAGGAGGACTGATCTACGGCAGGGGCAACCAACCCGACACTCGAGAGGGCGCTGCCGCGTCCGCCCCCTCAATCACCCTTCCTCAGCAGCACGCCGTGGACGAACCCCATCGGTCCCATCCGCCACACCTTCTCCAGCCTGAGTGGAGCGTCGGCATACAGAACCTCGGGTTGGGGCAGGCTGCCCAGGCTCTTGTGGAGGTACCAATACTCCCCAGGCGCCCGGGCCAACATCCCGGCGATCGGCAACACGACCGCGGTGCCCGCCGTGTGGAGGGTTCTCCCGACCCGCGATTGCGGCCGTCCCAGATCGACGATCGCCGCCACGCCCCCCGGCCGCAGCACCCGGGCGATCTCCGCGAGCGTGTCCCCGACCGAGTCGAGATTGCGAACGACATACGCCGAGAACACCCCGTCGAAGGTCTCATCGGCGAAAGGGAGAACCTCGCCCATCCCGACCACTCGCAGACGCGCCGGGTTGAGGTCGAGCATCTCAGGGGCCGGGTCGAGGGCCACGACCTCGCGATCGCCCAGATCGAGATTGGCCGCCCCGGTGCCGGCGCCGAGGTCGAGAACCCGACCGGGAGGCAGGTGGGCGATGGCGGTCCGCCGCCAGTCGTCGTCGCGTCCCAGCGAGAGGATGCGGTTGAGCCGGTCGTAACGGCGGGCGATTCGGGAGAAGACCTCCCGGCTGCTCACGGGTCGAGCCGTTCGGCGCCCACCGCGGCACGAAGCACCCCGGGGACGATCACCGAGCCGTCCTCCTGCTGGAAGTTCTCCAGGATGGCGGCGATGGTCCGCCCGATCGCCACCGCCGTCCCGTTGAGGGTATGGACCGTCTCGGTGCCCGAGTCGGTTCGATGCCGGATCCCGAGGCGTCGGGCCTGGTAGTCGGTGGTGTTCGAGCAGGAGGTGATCTCCCGGTACTCGCCCTGACCGGGGAACCAGGCCTCGATGTCGTACTTCTTGGCGGCCGAGTCGCCCAGGTCCCCGGTGGCCACGGTGACGACCCGGTAGGGAATCTCCAATTCCTGCACCATCGATTCCTCGATGGCCAGCAGCCGGTCGTGCTCGTCCCAGGAGTCTTCCGGGCGGACGAACGAGAACATCTCCACCTTGTCGAACTGGTGCACCCTGAAGATCCCCCGGGTGTCCTTGCCATAGGTGCCGGCCTCGCGGCGAAAACATGTCGAAAACCCCGCATAGCGAATCGGCAGTTCGTCGGGCTCGAGGATCTCGTCGAGGTGCATCCCCGCCAGGGGCACCTCGGCCGTTCCCACCAGGTAGAGGTCGTCGCTGTCGATCTGCTCGTGGCCCGGCTCGCTCGAGCCCACCGCGTAGACCTGCTCGCGCGCCCCTGGAAAGAACCCGGTGCCGAACAGCGCGGTGTCGCGGACCAGCACCGGGGGGATCACCGGCGTGAATCCCTCGGCGGCGAGACGGCCCATTGCCCACTGCACCAGGCCGAACTCCATGAGCGCAGCCTTGCCGAGCAGATAGCCGAACCGCGAGCCGGAGACCTTGGCGGCGCGCTCCACGTCGATGATGCCCAGCGCCTGCCCCAGGTCGAGATGGTCCTTAGCCTCGAAATCGAACTCCGGTGGTTCGCCCCAGCGGCTGAGTTCCACGTTCTCGTCCTCGTCGGCGCCGATCGGCACCGATTCGTGTACCAGGTTGGGGAGTGGCACCCACAACGCCTCGAACTGCTCGTCGAGGTCCTCGGCGCGAGCCAGGGTGAACTTGTAGTTCTCGGCGAGGAAGGTGGCCTCGCCGATGGCCTTCTCCTTCTCATCCCCCGCCAGCTGCGAGATCTCCTTGCCCATGCGGTTCTGCTGGGCCCGGATCTCCTCGGCCTTCGCCCGGGCGGCGCGTCGTTCTTCGTCGAGAGCGATCAGTGCGTCGATGTCCACATCGAGCCCTCGCCGCCGAAGCGAGTCGGTGAGACGGTCGGGTTCGTTGCGCAGAAGGGCGACGTCCAGCATGCGAGGGAGGTTAGGGGGAGGAGCGCTACCCGTTGCCGGTCGCCCGTCCGCCAGATGCGAGCAGGCACGCACGCTGTCTCCGCCGCCCCGGCCGCGACCTACCCCCCAAGCGCCCGATCGACTGCTGCCTGCTCCTCGACCGACAGGGGCTCGATGCCCGTTCCGTTGCGGAGCATCTTGGTGAAGAACAGGGTCTGTCTCGGTCCGTGGAGAAGGGTGATCACGAGACCGTCCTTGCGTTCATTCATCAGGGCGATCGATTTGGAGAGCAGACCGGTCCGCTCGTCCTGGGCGTCGAACGTGACTACCGCGGCGTAGCGCAGCGCCCCGGGCATTCGCTCCTCCAGGGATCGCACGGCGGGAACGATCTTGGCGACCACCGCCTCGACGGCGGCGAGGTCCTCGTCGAAGGTGCGGATCGAGTCGAGCAGGTCGGCGCTGTCCCGGGGCAGGCCGGCGTAGCGCTGGCGCTCGCGCGACACCGTCCTGTAGGCAGCAACCGCGAAGACGAGGGCGGTCGCCGCGATGCCCAGGGCGATCAACTCCATCAGGACTGCTCGTTCATCTCGAACCGGTAGGTGATGGAATCATTGTCGGGTTCGTCGTCGCCCGCAGGGATCGACACCGTCACCTGATAGAGGGCCCCGGGACTCACCGGGAGTTCCTCGAAGGCGACCGAGCGGGCATTTCCCGCTCCCAGACTCTCGATCTCGAACGAAGCCTCGTACTGCTCGCCGCCGCTGGACACCAGCAGGAGGGTCACCACGATCCCGGTGCGGGGCTCGTTGCCCCGGTTGATGATGGTCACCTCGAGTGCCTGGCTCGCGGACACCGGGACCACCGGCAGGCCCCCACTCGAGCCCACAGGCGCCGGCTCGAGCCGGAGATCGGCCACCGCCAGGTCGTCCACCGGGGCCAGATCCGGTGTCAAGAACATTCGCCGGGCGAGCGCGGTCGGGTCGAACAGCTCCTCCGACGATGCGGGCACGAACACGACCGAGGGGAATGGTCCGCCGAGGAGGGTCGTGTCGACACCGTCGACCTCGGATAGGAAACCCTGGTAGGCGCGATCGCCGAGGCGGAGATCGATCAGCCCCCGGCTCAGCGAGGCGGCGCCGCTGCCATCGATGTCCACCGGATCGGAGGCGAGCGACAGGAGGCCTGCTCTGGCATCTGACAGCCCGTTGCGCCACGCGGTTATCGCCATCTGAAGCCACAGGTCGGCACGCTCCATGTCGGACGGTGGGTCGGCATCCGTCAGGAGCGTCGCCAGCTCGTCCGAGCGTGCCTCGATCAGGTCGAGCGTCTGAACCATCCGGGGCCGGGTGAACTGCTCGATGTCGGTGATCATCTGAGTGAACGATCCGGCTGCGGACGCCTGACCGGTGGCGACCTCGTAGGCAGAGTCCAGGTAGGCCCGGGTGATCTCCGCCTCGCCCTGAGCGCGCGTGATCCCATACGCGGCGGCGCTGATGACGGCGACGGCAGTGAAGACGATGATGTTGCGGCGGCGCCTCCTGCGGCGCATTACCGGGGTGTATGTCACGACAGCGTCCTACTCCTGGCTGCCTGCCCGATCACCGCGCCGGCAAGGCAGACCGCCAGACGGTACCGGCGCGGGCACAAGGATGGCGTATCGGGGTGGGTAGTCGACGTTCGTGATCCGGGAGGCGCACCGACGACTCGGATCGCCACCAGTCGCCCGGGGCGATGAAAGCCGGGTGGCCGGTGGTACGATGCCCGGCCCTCGGGCGAGTGGCGGAACTGGCAGACGCGCAGGACTCAGAATCCTGTGGGGTAACACTCGTGGGGGTTCGACTCCCCCCTCGCCCACTGTGCTGACACGCGGCCGGACTTCGCCGCCTGCGGCGGCGAACAGAAGCCGGTCCGGCCTCCTCCACCAGCGGGGCCCCAACCCCGCCGCGGCCGTACGACCCCCGGCCAACCCCCGCCACCACGCCGCCGAACAGACGCCGGTCGGCCATGTTTCCGTTCCGATCAGCTCGTGCGCTGCCTACGGGCGACGGGCGACGGGCGTCGGGCGTCGGGCGTCGGGCGACAGTGACCCCCGACACGGACCTCGACAAATCCCCGCTTCGGTACCCTTCCCGCCCATGGGTCTCGCTCGCGGCCTGGAACGCCGGCTGGAACGGCTCGTCGACGGTCTGGCCTCCCGGCTGTTCAAGGGACGCGTCCATCCCGTCGAACTGGGCAGCCGGCTGGTCAGGGAGGCCGATCTGGCGCTATTCGAAACGCCCGGTGGTCCCGGCGCCCCCAATGCGTACCGGGTGACCATGGGTGGCGACGACGTCGGAAGTGACGTCCTCACGGCGGTTCGCCGCGAGCTCGCCCAGTTCGTCGAAGACGCCGCCGCCGACCGGGGCTGGCGGCTCGAGGGAACGGCCTGGGTCGACGTCGAGATCGTGCCTGGGGACAGGCCTTCCGAGACGACGATCGAGTGCTGGGTGGAGCCGGGTCCCCGCCAACCCTGGGCCCGTCTCGACCCCCACGGGGGCGGACCCTCGGTCGCCATCACCGTGAATCGGGCCGTGATCGGACGGTCGGGCGGAGCAGACGTCCACATCCCCCGCGACGACGTCTCCAGGGTCCACGCCCTCATCTGGCAGGAGTCGGGTTCGGCATGGCTCTCCGATCTCGGATCGTCGAATGGCACCTACCTCAACGGAGAGCGGATCGCCGGACCAGCCGAGATCGCCGACGGAGATCGCATCTCCTTCGGCGGAGCGGAGTTCGTGATCAGGCCACCGGAATGACCGACACGATCGTCAACATCGCCAAGGTGGCATTCGTCGCCGGGCTCTACATCTTCCTCTACTGGGTCGCCCGAGCGATCCGCGGCCACGTCGCCTCGGAACGCACCAGGCGTCCCGAGGCGCCTGAGCACGTGCCGCTGCTCGTGGTCACGAGACCCGAAGAGAGCAAGAGAACGATCGAGGTGCGGCGGCCGATAGTGGTCGGTCGGGGTACCCAGGTGGATGTGACCCTCGAGGACGCCTTTGCATCGGATCGCCACGCTCGTTTCGACACCACAGCTGGCAACCTGTTCGTGCATGATCTGGGTTCGACAAACGGCACCATGGTCAATGGTCGGCGCGTGACCGAACGAACCGCGCTGGCGAAGGGCGACGCCGTCCAGATCGGCGGCACCATCATGGAGGTCCGATGAGGCTCCGCTGGGCCACCCGCAGCGACACCGGCCAGGTGCGGCCGCACAACGAGGACGCCGTATGGCCGCGCCCCGGATCCGGTGACTCCGACGAAACCATGATCGTCGCCGTCGCCGACGGCATGGGGGGGCACGTTGGGGGCGAGATCGCCAGCCGGACCGCAATCGAGACCGCCACGAGCGTCGGGGGCACGGCTGCCATCAGGGTGCAGGCCGCCAACCTTGCGGTACTCGACGAGGCCGGACAGCGGCCTCGACTCACCGGCATGGGGACCACCCTCACCCTCGCGATCATCTCGCCCGAAGGCTCGGTGGAGGTCGGGCATGTCGGCGACAGCCGCGCCTACCTCCTGCGCGGTGGGGATCTCGAGCAGATCACCGAGGACCATTCGTACGTCTCGGAGATGATCGCCTCGGGGCGGCTCACTCCTGAGGAAGCCGAGGTCCATCCCTACCGGAGCGTGGTCACCCGGGCGATCGGCCTCGAACCCTCGGTGGAGGTCGACACCCTCGACCTCGACCTCGAGGAAGGTGACCGGCTTCTCCTCTGCTCCGATGGGCTCACCGCGATGCTCGACGACGCCGCCATCACGGAGATACTCGACAGTCACGGCGATCCGGGCGCCGCTGCCGAGGCGCTGGTCGACGCCGCGAACCAGCGAGGCGGCGACGACAACATCACCGTCGTCGTCGTCGACGCCGAGTGACCCGAAGCACCGAGATCGCACTCGTGATCTTCGCGTCGTTCATCGCCGCGGCGGGGACGGCGCTGGTATCGCTCACCGCCGACGAGCGGTTGACGATCGACACGGCTGCGGCGTTCGGTGCCCACTTGGCGGCGTTCGGAGGATTGCTCTTCGCCGTGCGTCGATGGACCCCGGGGGCCAGCCGCGTGCTCCTTCCCCCGGTCGCCTTTGTCACGGCACTGGGCGTGATCGAGGTGTTCCGAATCGACCGCGACCTGGGACGGATCCAGCGGTGGTGGCTGCTCGTGGCGGCGGCGATCGCCGCCGTCGTGTTGTACCTGCTGCGCGAGCGGGGGCTGGAGGTGCTCCGCCGCTTCCGGTACCTGTGGCTTGCCGCAGCACTGGCCCTCCTCGTGCTACCCCTCACCCCCTCGTCATGGCCCCTGGGGGGATCCACCGTCAACGGCTCGCGGCTCTGGGTTCGCCTGGACCTCGGGGAGCGCAGCCTGTCGTTCCAACCCGGTGAGGGCGCCAAGATCCTCTTGGTCGTGTTCCTGGCGTCGTTCCTCGCCGACCGATGGCAGGCCCTCGCCGCAATGCCACGGGAACTCGGCCCGCTCCGGCTTCCGGAGCCCCGCCAACTGGTGCCGGTATTCATCGCCTTCGGCGTCTCCCTCGGAGTGCTCGCCTACCAGCGCGACCTCGGCGCCTCCCTGCTCCTCTTCGTGGTGTTCGTACTCATGCTGTTCGCAGCCACCGACCGGCCGACATACCTGGTGGCGGGGGGTGCGCTGGCCGCGGGTGGCGCCGTCGCCGCGGCCTCCTCCTTCGATCACGTCGCGGTCCGTGTCGACGCATGGCTCCATCCATTCGAAGACTTCGCCGGAGGCGGATACCAGGTGGCGCAGAGCGTCTTCTCGCTGGCTGACGCCGGCATTCTGGGCTCCGGGATCGGCAACGGGCAGCCCTACCTGATACCGGCGGCCGCGACCGACTACGTGTTCGTGGCGATCGCCGAAGAAATGGGGCTCGCCGGCGGACTCGCCATGCTCGCTGCCTACGCGGTCCTGGTGGCGGCCGGCTTCGGCATCGCCCTGCGAGCAGCCGATCGTTTCCGCTCGCTCCTGGCCGCCGGGTTGACGATCGCGCTGGCGGTCCAGACGCTGCTGATCCTCGCCGGCGTCCTGCGGCTGCTGCCGCTGACCGGGATCACGCTCCCGTTCGCCTCGTACGGCGGGTCGTCGCTCCTGGCCAACATGGTCTTGATCGCTCTCCTCGCCCGGGTATCCCACGAGGAGCGGACATGAAGCCCGCGATCCGGCCTCTGGCCTACACCCTCCTGGGACTGCTCGGATTCGCCGGGCTCTGGCTCACCTGGACCCAGGCACAGGCCGGGGCGCAGTACCGCGACGACCCGCGCAACGTGCGCGCCTTTCAGCCACCCGTCGACTCGTCGCGAGGGCGGATCGTGACCGCCGATGGCGTTGTGCTCGCGGAGGATGCCCCAGACGGGTCACGCCGCTATCCGGAGGGAGCGGCCTATGCCCACCTGGTGGGGTTCGACACCGAGGCGGAGCGACGCGGCATCGAGCGGACCCGGTTCGGAGCGATGACCTCGCGCGACGACGGCTCGATCACCTCGTGGCTGCTCGGGCTGCTGGGCGCCGATCTCGGGCCGCCCGACGTACGCCTCACCATCGTCGACGAGGTTCAGCAGGCAGCCCGGGACGCTCTGGGCGGTCGCACGGGGGCGGTGATCGCCCTCGACCCCCGCACGGGGGCCGTGCTCGCGTATGTGTCCTCCCCATCGTTCGACCCGAACGAGATCGTGGACGGATCTCTCGACCCCGACGATGGCGACACCGAGAACGCACTCCACGACAGGGTGGCCGACCGGGTGCTTCCTCCGGGTTCCACCTTCAAGGTGCTGGTGACCGCCGCAGGGCTCCAGGCCGGCCTGGTCCCGGGCAGCGAGGTCCAGGCGGGCGATTCCTATACGCCGCCGGGAGGCGGAATGCCTATCCGGAACGCCGGTGATGGGGGTTGCGGAGGCGACACCGTGTCCCTCACCCAGGCTCTCGTGGTCTCGTGCAACACGGCGTTCGCCCGGCTCACCGTCGACCTGGGGGCACGCCGCATCGTCGACATGGCGGAGGCTGCCGGCTTCAATCGGGCGATCCCCTGGGAGACCGGTGCGGTGCTGTCGTCGATACCGGTCGCCTCCTCGCTGGACGCCGACCCGCCTTCGCTCGCGCAGAGCGGAATCGGCGAGCGAGACGTTCGCACCACACCCCTGCTGATGGCGCTCGTGGCATCGGCCATCGCCAACGACGGGCTGGCGATGGCACCCTATGTCGTCGATCGGGTGATGTCACCGGAAGGAGAGGTGCTCGACGAGACAGCACCCCGTACCCTTCATCGCCTGGTGCCCGCCGGCACGGCGATGGAGATCGCCGGGATGATGATGGAGGTGGTCGAGCGCGGCACCGGTGGCCCCGCCGCCATCCCCGGGGTCGGCATCGCAGCCAAGACGGGGACGGCAGAGGGCTCGGGCGGACCCCACGCCTGGATCATCGCCTTCGGTCCTACCGAGGAGCCAACGATCGCCGTGGCAGTGGTCGTCGAGGGGGGTGGAAGCGGCGGCCAGGTGGCCGGGCCAGTCGCCCGGGCGGTCATCGCGGCCTGGCTGGCAATCGACGATTAGGAGCCCGAGGCCCTCATCTGTGATAGCCACCCCCACGGTTACCATTCGCCGCCGTGGATTCGCAACGGGTCCTTTCGGGCCGGTACGCCCTCGTCTCCCATCTCGCTCGTGGCGGGATGGCCGACGTGTATGTCGCCGAGGATCGCCGCCTTGGACGTCACGTCGCGGTCAAGATCCTCCACAGCGAATACGCCCGAAGCGAGGCGTTCATCGAGCGCTTTCGCCGCGAGGCGCAGGCTGCCGCCAACCTGACGGATCCCGGAGTCGTCGCCGTCCACGACTGGGGGGAGGACGACGGCACCTACTTCATGGTCATGGAGTTGGTCCAGGGACGAAACCTTCGTGAGGTGGTCCGATCCGAGGGTGCGCTGCTCCCCAGGCGTGTCGCGGAGATCGGGGCGGCGGTCGCGTCCGCGCTGACTGCGGCCCATGCCCAGGGTCTGGTACACCGCGACATCAAGCCTGCCAACATCCTCTTGACCTCCGACGGCAAGGTGAAGGTCGCCGACTTCGGGATCGCCCGTGCCTTCGACGACCAGGAGCAGCTCACCCGCACCGGCGCCGTCATCGGCACCGCCACGTACTTCTCGCCCGAGCAGGCCCAGGGATTCACCGCCGATGCCAGGAGCGACATCTACTCCCTCGGCGTCGTCATGTACGAGCTGCTGACCGGCCAACCACCCTTCCATGGAGAGAGCTCGGTTGCAGTGGCCTATCAGCACGTCCGCAAAGAGCCCGAGCGGCCGTCGGACCTGAACCCGAACATCCCGGCCGGTCTCGAGTCGGTCGTCCTCGCCGCCATGGCAAAGCACCCCGACGACCGGTACCAGACCGCCGAGGACCTGGAGATGGACCTCCGCCGGGTGATGGCGGGCCAGGTGCCTCTCGCCGCCCCCGAAAACGAGGCGCCGACCCGGATGATGGCCTCGGTGACCGCCGGCGACTATGACGAGGGCGAGGACTTCTTCGACGATGCCTCCACCCGCGCCTACGACGAGCCCGTGTATCAGGGTTCGGGGCGTGTTGACCGTACGACCATCACCATCGGGATCCTCGCCGCGGCCGCGCTGATAGGGCTGGGACTCATCCTGCTCGTGCGGCTGCTCGGCCCATCGGGCTCGGGAACCCTGACGATCCCCGACGTGCGCGGGCAAACGGTGCAGGCGGCCACCGAACGCCTGGAGGGTCTCGGCCTCGAAGTGACGCAGAGAAACGTCCGAGACGACGAGATCGAGTTGGGCCGGGTCGCCGGGACGGACCCGGCCGCCGGCGAGCAGATCGAACAGGGGTCGAGCATTGCCCTGCTGGTGTCCGCCGGCGAGGGCAGTGTCGAGGTGCCCGACGTCGTCAACCGCCTGAGGGCCGAGGCAGAGGCTCTCATCGAGGCCGCGGGTCTGGAGGTGGGTCGGGTCGAATTCGAGGCCTCCTCCGTCATCCCCGCCGACGTCGTCATCGCACAGAGCCCTCCTCCGGGCGAGGTGGTCACCGAGGGAAGCCGTGTCGACCTGGTGGTGTCCGCCGGCGAGAACGCCATAACGATTCCGAACGTCTCCAACCAGACCGAGGAGCAGGCACTCTTCGCGCTGCAGCAGGTCGGATTCGAACTGTCCCAGATCGTGATCGAGCGACGCCCCCACGCCGAAGTGCTCGAAGGCTTCGTCATCGAGACCGAGCCTCCTGCGGGCGAGGTCGTCCCATCGAATGCGACGATCCTGCTGGTGGTGTCCGAGGGCGCGGTGCCTTCGGTGGTGCCCAATGTCATCGGGATGCAACCCGAGGAGGCCCAGGAGCGACTCGAAGAATTCGGTTTCGTCGTCGAGTTCGGCGACCCGGTCACACTTGCCTGGGACGATCCCAACGACGGCGTGATCGCGGATCAGGACCCGAGCCCGGGCGAGACCCACGAGTTCGGCACCACCGTGACGATCTTCATCGGGGAACCCGCCACCGAGGTTCCGGTGCCCAACGTGGACGGCGCAACCGAGGCCGCGGCCCGCTCGGCCATCGAGGGCGCAGGACTCGTCTTCGAGCGCGGGGCGGATGTGCTCGTCGCCCCGGGGAGCCCCGACATCAACCGCGCCGTCGGCCAGAACCCGAGCGCCGGCACCACCCAGGACGTGGGAACGACGATCGTGGTGTCGTTCGGCGTCGAAGGTGCCGTGGTGCCCAACCTGTTCACCGGCGGGAGCGGTGGATGCGCCAGCGCGGTGACGATGGCGACCGCGCAATCACGCCTCAACTCGGCCAACCTGGTGATGCAGGCTCAGACGGCGAGCGAAGACGAGTACTCCTACACCCTGGGCAGCCACGCGTGCGAGGGCCGAACCGTCCAGCAGAGCCCCCCGCCGGGCGAGATCGTCGCCAGGGGTTCCACGGTGGTCGTCACCTTCGACCCGGTCTTCGCCCCCCAGGACTTCGAGATCTATGAGCTGATGCCCACCGGGCCGCCCGACAACAAGAGCGCCGAGGCCCAGTTCCCCGTGTTCACGTTCGAGCAATCGACCGAGAACGGCGGCGAATGTCATGACCCGGACAACTCCTACGCCGGGAACATCAGAAGGATCGACCCCGCACCGGAAGAGACCATCCCATTCATCGATGGCGCCTACACGATCGAGTACTGGGTGGCGGTCAACAATCCGGCGAGGCCGGCCTGCCCCGCCTACACGCCGCCTCCATGACCAGGGGCGAGGCGCTCCTCGCCTGGTACAGATCCGCCGCCCGCGACCTGCCATGGCGCGGCACCGCCGACCCCTACCTGATCCTGGTGAGTGAAGTGATGCTCCAACAGACCCAGGTGGCACGCGTGGTGCCCGTGTACCAGCGATTCGTCGAGCGGTTTCCCACCGTCGAGGCGGTGGCGGAGGCACGCCTCGGCGAGATCCTCGAGGTGTGGCGCGGCCTCGGGTACAACATCCGGGCCCGACGCCTCCGCGACGCGTCCCGAATCGTCGCCTCGGAAGGTTGGCCGAGAACCGCCGCGGGGCTCCGCCGCCTGCCTGGCGTCGGGCCGTATACCGCGGCGGCGGTGGCCTCGATAGCCTTTGGCGAACGGATACCGGCGATCGACACGAATGTCCGCCGTGTGTTGAGCCGGTGGTTCGGTGAGCCCTTGTCGGGCGCCGGCCTGCGCGGCGCGGCTGGCGGGGAGGTCGCCGCCGACGCCGGCAGCTGGAATCAGGCGGTCATGGATCTCGGCGCCACCGTCTGCAGGACCCGGGATCCTCGGTGCGACCTATGCCCGGTGGCGTCCTGGTGCGAGGACCCGAGCATCTACCAGCCCCCTCGGCGACAGTCCGCCTTCCTCGGCTCGGATCGTCAGGTTCGCGGTGCGGTGCTGGGATCGCTCGGACCGACGGAATGGCGAACCCATGCAGAACTGGCACGATCGACCGGCCACCCGGAGGCTCGTGTCAGAGAGGCGACGGAGAGCCTGTCACAGGAGGGAATGATCGACACGGGGCCACGGGGCGTTCGCATCGCCCGGTGACGGGGTGACCGCACCCACTACCCTGTCGGTCATGCCGAAGTCGAAAGGGAGACGACGCCCAAGCCGCGTCGACCAGCCGCCGCCCATCCCGGAGAAGGCCAAGGTCTCACCCACGTGGTACGCGGTCCTGATGTTCGGGCTGATGGCCGTCGGTGTGCTGGTGATCATCCTCAACTACATCGGCATCGTCCCCGGCGGCGAGCAGCAGAGCATCTACCTGTATCTCGGCCTGGCTGCAATCGGCGTCGGCTTCATGATGACGCTGAACTACCACTGAGGCCCGACGCCGTCGCCCGTCTCCCGTCGCCTGGCAAGGACGTTGTCCACAAGTGTTGAAAACCATCTGGACAACTACATGGATGTGATTTAACCGCTTTGCCGCGTTCCCGTCGGGCGACGGGCGACGGGTTAGACCGGCTCCATCTCCTCCCGGCAGTGCCGCGGGGCGGCAACGTCTTCGCCCTGGGCGTGCGTGACGGTCAGCCGCATCCCGCAGACCGTGCAGCGATAGGGGCGTTCCACGTCCACCACCTCGTCAGGATCTGGCTCAGGCGGCAGCGGCGTGGCCAGCAGCTTCACGCCCCACCAGCCTGCCATGAACACGGCGACGCCGATGACGACCGCGATCGCGATGCGGAGGATGTCCATGGGTGCCCGACTAGACGAGCTCGAGCAGGGTGGCGTTGGCCATGCCTCCGCCCTCGCACATTGCCTGCAGGCCCCAGCGGGCCCCGCGATGGCGCATCTCGTGGACCAGCGTGGTCATCAGCCGGGCACCAGAGCAGCCGAGCGGGTGGCCGAGCGCGATCGCGCCGCCGTTGACGTTGGTCTTCGACCAGTCGGCGCCGGTCTCGTCCAGCCACGCGGCGATCACCGAGGCGAAGGCCTCGTTGATCTCGAAGAGGTCGATGTCCCCGATCCCCAGATCGGCCTTGTCGAGCACCTTGGCCGTCGCCGGGATGGGACCGGTCAGCATCATCACCGGGTCGGTGCCGGCGAGGGCGAACCGGTGGAAGCGGGCCATCGGCTTCAGGCCCAGCTCCTCCGCCTTGTCCTCGAGCATGATCAGCAGCGCGGCGGCCCCGTCGGAGATCTGCGAGGAGTTGCCGGCGGTGATCCGCCCATCCGGCTTGAACGCGGGCTTGAGGCCGGCCAGCGCCTCCATTGAGGTGTCCTCGCGGATCCCCTCGTCGCGGGTCACCATCTCACCGTCGACCTCGACAGCCACGATCTGACCCTCGAACCGGCCCTGCCTCGTGGCCTCGGCGGCGCGGGCATGGGAATCGAAGGCGATCGAGTCGAGGCGCTCCCGTGGGACGCCCCACTTCTCGGCGATCATCTCGGCAGAGATCCCCTGCGGCACCAGGCCCTGGCTGTACCGCTCGAGCATCTTCGGCCCGAACGGGAAGCCGGGGCCCTGGGAGGCGGTCACCCCCATGGGCACCCGGGTCATCGACTCGACGCCTCCGGCGATCACGATGTCATAGGCGCCTGCCATGACCCCCTGGGCGGCAAAATGCGCGGCCTGCTGGCCGGAGCCACATTGACGATCGACGGTGGTCCCGGGGACCTCCTCGGGAAAGCCAGCCGCGAGCACGGCGTTGCGGGCGACGTTGACGCCCTGCTCCCCGGTCTGCATCACGCACCCGAAGATGACGTCGTCCACCTTCGACGGGTCGAGTTCGTTCCGCTCGACCAGCGCCTGGAGGGGTATGGACGCCAGATCGACCGGGTGGATGTCCTTGTACGCCCCGTTCCGCTTCCCCGTCGGGGTGCGAACCGCATCGACGATCACTGCGTTGCGCATGACCAGACCTCCTCCCATGAACGCTACCTCGCGACGACGGGGGCGCCACCCTCCGGCTACGGCGACGCGCCGCCTCGCACTCTCCCCCCTCCGGGGAGGAGAGACCACTATTTGCAGCCATCGAGGCCGCAAATGGTGGAGATGAGGGGATTCGAACCCCTGACCCCCTGGATGCAAACCAGGTGCTCTGCCGGACTGAGCTACATCCCCGTCTCGGTCATGTTACGAAACAGCCCGGAGGTCGGGAGCGTTCCCCCCTTTGATACACTCGCCGTCCTCATTGGGCCCGTAGCTCAGCCCGGTTAGAGCGCATCCCTGATAAGGATGAGGTCGGTGGTTCGAGTCCACCCGGGCCCACGGTGTTGTTTCCCGGTCCGACTTCGGCCCTTCGGTCCGAACAGACGCCGGTCGGGCCTCCTCCAACGACGCTCGCGTACCCTCGATGGATGTCGGCGTACACGACGCTGAAGTTCGTGGTGCAGATGATCACCGGCATCGGGATCCGACCCTGCGCCCACGCAGAGTCCGTCGAATACACGGAGAGCGGCGCCACCGAGTGTCCGCAGTGTGTCGAGGCCGGCACGGCTTGGGTTCACCTTCGGATGTGCACCCAATGCGGCCAGGTGGGGTGCTGCGACTCGTCGGAGTCGATGCACGCCAGGAGGCATGTGGAAGAGACGGGGCACCCGGTGACCACCTCGATCGAGCCGGGGGAAGGCTGGCAATGGTGCCATCCGCACTCGCGGATCATCCTGCGCAAGGCCCCGTCGACCTGAACTCCGGAACGTCCGGTGGCCATCATGGCTCGCCGGACTCCGACTCACCCGTCTCAAGCACCATCGGCAAGACGAAGCGCCACCTCGACGACGTCCCCGGCCTCGAGGCCCTCGGCCTCCCTCACCTCTCGCTTGACCGGGAGCACGTAATTGCCGCTCCCTCTGTCGGGGAAGATCGAAGTGGACCAGGCAGTCGCGCCAACGGTGACCTCAACCCGAACGCTTCCGAAGCCCCTGCGCTCGCCCGAAGTCCTGGCGCGGATGTCGTCGGCCACCTCGCCGGGGAGGGTGACGAAGTGCCAGGCGGCATCGCCGTCGTAGAGCCAGAGCTCGGCGCCGAAGCTGTACATGAGACGACTGTACGCGTGCCCCTCACCACCTGGTAAGCAGCCACACCTCAGGCTCCCAAGCATCGGGTTGGAGGTCCGAGAAGAGCCGCACCGCCTCGGTGAGGGCGGTCCGGGAGTCCTCCTCGCGTCCGGCACGATGGTGGAGATCGGCGAGATGATTGAGCAACGCCGCCC
>DATHSA010000043.1:0-47936 GCA_035464675.1 Acidimicrobiia bacterium | reverse complement strand
GCCCAGTCGGTCGCCGACCTCTCGCACCCCGAGCCGAGCCTGGCAGTCGGTGTCACCCATGCGGGAGACACGCTCGGCGCCCTCCAGATCGCCAAGCCACGGGCTCATCCGGTGACGCAGGCAGATCGCCAGCTGCTCGACGATGTGGCCGCCGGGGCGGGCCTCCTGTTGCGCAACCTGAAACTCAACGCAGAACTCGCCGATCGCGCCCGAGCATTGGAGGCCTCCCGAAGGCGCCTCATCGCGGCCCAGGATACGGCGCGACACCGGCTGGAACGCGATCTCCACGACGGTGCCCAGCAACAGGTCGTCGCCCTGAAGGTGAAGCTGGGCATCGCCCGCACCCTCGCCGAGCGTGACGGCGTCGAAGAAATAGCCGCCCGCCTTGCGTCACTTGCCGATCAGACCGACCGGGCGATCACCCAAATGCGCCGCATCGCCCGCGGCATCTACCCACCACTGCTCGAAGCCGAGGGCCTGGCGACGGCGCTGGCTGCGGTCGAGCGCACCTTCGACAGGCCGGTGACCGTCACCGCCGAGGGCATCGGCCGGTACGACAAGCAGATCGAAGAGACCGCCTACTTCGGTGCGCTGACGGCCATCAACGATGCGCTGACCAACGGAGCGACCACCGTCGCCGTGACGGTCGCGGAGGCTGGAGAGCGGCTGGTGGTGGCGGTCGATTCGGATGCCACGCGCCCGCTCGGTGCATCGGGTCTCGTCGATCGGATCGAGGCGCTCGGCGGGGCGATCGATGTCGTACCGACGGCGCCAGGCAGACTCACGGCGGCAATTCCCACGAACGTCGAGGTCGCTAGTGGCTGATCTGACCCACCGACCTTGGGCCTGGCGGTCGCTCCTGGCGATTCTGGTGATGGGGTCTGCGGGGTCGGTGCTCGCGTCAGCGACCCCCGAGACCGTTGAACCGAAGATCGACATCGCGCACGAGGAATTCACCCTCGCCGGGGCCCGGTCGACCGTGGCGGCGGTTCGGCGACAGATCGACGACCTCACCCTTGATCAAGCGCTCGAGATCGAGAGCACGCTGGTCGAGGAGTACCCGCTGCTCGACCGGCTGGCCGCTCCCGACTTCCCCGATGGCCTGGCGATGGTGCTCTTCGGTGTCGGCGCCCCGTTGGCCGCGGGCCTGTTCGGAGCCTTCATCCTGAGGAAGAGCGGCAGCTCGCTCGGTCGCTGGATCGTGGTCGGAGCCATGATCGCCGCCGCCCAGGGCCTGGGCGTAGCCGGTACCGAGTTCCTGACCCGGCAGGATGCACCCGACACGATCATCGTCCCGTTTGCAATCTTCGCCGGAACGGGGTGGATCGCGCTAGGTGTCGCCTACTTCCCCAATCTCGTGGCCACGTTCCCCACCGGGGCACCCCTCTCGCTGCGCTGGAGACGCCTCTTCTGGCTCTCGGGAGCAGCGGCTCTCCTGCTCGTGTCGGCAGTGATCTTCAGCCCGCTGTACGCCTTCGACACCAGAGTCAACCCACTAGGCCTGTGGTCATCGCATGTGACGCTATTGGTATTCAACGCCGGCCTCGCACTGTGGGCGGTTGCGATCCTCGGCGCGGTCACGGCCCTCGTCCTCCGCTTCTTCCGCTCGAGGGGCGAGGAGCGACAGCAACTCAAGTGGGCGGCCGTGGGCGCCGGCTTCGCCGCGCTGGCCGCCGTCGCCGGCAGCCTCCTCGACGAGGCCGACTTCCCTGAGGAGGTCGTGGGCGCGCTCCAGTTCGTCCCGCTGTTCGTGGTGCTGCCGGTGATCCTGATCATCACGGTCTTCCGCCACCGGCTCTACGACGTGGACATCGTGATCAACAAGACGGTGACGGTGGCGATTCTCGCCGCGGTCGTCACGGCGATCTACGCAGCCGCCATCTTTGGCGTCGGCGCGCTGCTGGACACCGACGAGGTCGGCTTCGGCCTGCAGGTTGGCGCCGCGGTGGCCGTCGCCATTGCGTTTCATCCGGTACGGAGGCGTGCCCAGCGGCTGGCCAATCGCCTCGTCTACGGTCATCGGGCGACGCCCTACGAGGTGCTCTCGCGCTTCTCCCACCGCGCCGCCGAAGTGTCGGACGAACAGCTGCTGGAGAGAATCCCCCGCCTCGTCGTCGATGGGACCGGAGCGGTCACCGCCACGCTGTGGGTGCGGACCGAGAGCCAGATGGAGGCGGTCGCCGCCTGGCCCGAAGATGTGCGCCGTGCGCCGATCGAAGCATCCCCCGAGTTCGTCGATCCCTACGCCGACTTCTCGCTCCCCATTCGAAATGCCGGTGAGCTCCTCGGCGGCCTCTCACTCACCAAAGCGCGAGGTGAGTCGATGTCACCCGCAGAGGAGCGACTCGTCGAAGGCCTCACCGCGGGCCTCGGCATGGTCCTTCGCAACACCGGTCTGCGCGCCGAGTTGCGTCGACAGGTCGAAGCCCTCTCCGCGTCGCGGGATCGCGTCGTCGCCGCCGCGGATGAGGCAAGGCGAGCGCTCGAGAGAGACCTGGACAGTGGCCCACAGCAGCGACTGGTGGCCGTGAAGGTGATGCTCGGCCCGGTACGAAAGCAGGCCGAGCGGGCAGGCGCCGAGAAGACGGCCGCAATGCTTGCGCGCCTCGAAGAAGACGCCAGCGAGGCGATCAGATCGGTTCGCGAGTTCGCCAGCGGGATCTATCCCCCGCTTCTCGAAGCCGAGGGTTTGGTGGCGGCTACGACCCATCAGGCGCGGCGTGCTTCGCTACCGGTGGAGGTCGAGGCCGAGGCAGTGAAGCGGTATCCCCGTGAGGTCGAAGCGGCGGCCTACTTCACGGTTCTCGAAGCGCTGCAGAACGCCGTGAAGTACTCGCAGGCTTCGGTCGTCGAGGTCGCCCTCGCCGAGCGCGACGGTCGACTGACATTCACCGTTCGCGACGACGGCGTCGGCTTCGATCCGACGTCGCCACCAACAGGATCGGGTCTGTCGAACATGGCCGATCGGATGGATTCCCTCGCTGGCGAACTCCGCCTCGAATCGATGCCTGGCTCAGGAACGACGGTGAGCGGTTCGATACCCGTCGGATCCGCTTAGCCGTGCGCCTGCCACAAGTCGACGAGGGTATCCATTCCGAACTCGGACTTGGGAATGAAAGCCATCGCGCCAGAGGCGAGCGCCGCTTCTCGATAGTCGCCCGAGTCGTGAGTCGACATCACGACGATCGGCGGCGCACCCTGCACCTCCGCGATTACCCGGGTGGCGTCGATGCCACCGAGGACGGGCATCTGCACGTCCATGAGTACGAGATCGGGCGCGAGTTCGGCGACCATCTCGACGCCCTCCTGCCCATCACGGGCCATGCCCGCCACCTCGAAGCCATCGGTCATCTCGACCACGAGGCGCGCTGCTTCACGGAAGGGTTCCTGGTCGTCGACGATGAGCACTCGCACCACTTTCATCGCCGCCTGCCGACCCGAGTACCCCGAAGCGGCCCGCCGTTGACGCGTCGGCGCATGTCAGGCCCCCGCGAGGTAGAGGAGGACAGCGCGCACCCGACGGTGGGCCTCGTCGTCGAACGACACGTCGAGTTTCGTGAAGATCGAGTTGATGTGCTTCTCCACCGCTCCCCGGGACACACCGAGCGACTCCGCGATGGCGTCATTGTTGAGTCCCTGAGCCATGGCAGACAGGACGTCGGTCTCCCGAGGCGAGAGCCGGCCGACGAGCGAGGTCTCGCTGGCGATACGGGCCGATACCAGAACGTCGACTACGGCGGGGTCCACCACCGACCCCTTGTTGGCCACGGCTTCGATGGCCCCGAGCAGCACGCCGAGGTCCGCAACCCTCTCCTTGAGAAGGTAGGCCAGGCCTGCGGAGCCCTCCGAGAGGAGGCGCAACGCATACTCCGGCTCGGCATACTGGCTGAGGACCACGACCCCGGTGTTGGGGTGCTCCCTTCTGATCTGGAGCGCGGCCCGAATCCCCTCGTCGGTCTGAGTCGGAGGCATGCGGATGTCGGTGAGGACGACATCGGGATCGAGTTCGGTCACTGCCGCCATGAGTTCCCCGCCATCGATGCAAGTGGCCATGAGCTCGACTTCGTCTGTCATGTCGAGAAGAGACTTGAGACCCTCACGCATCAAGTAGCTGTCCTCCGCAAGGATCACGCGCGTGGGCATGTCGGGAACCTAGTGGGAGGATGAGATGAAACGTTGGGTCGGGTTGTTGCTGGTCCTCTTACCGATTGCCGGCTGTGGGACCGCAGATCCTGGGGACCCCGAGCCGAGCGAGCCCAGCGTCGCCGAGCTGGCGGCATTCTGCATGACGTACACCGAGAATTCCCACCTCGCGAACCTCGAGCTGATGGAGAAACTGGTCGACGTGGCTCCGCCGGGCTATGCCGACATCCTCGAGCGAGAGTCGATGCGCGGGGGCTCCATCGAGGACACCGAGGCTGTCCATGCCCTGTTCGACCTATGCGACTCCATGGACGGAGACCCGTGACGGTAACTTCCCCGGTGGAGGCGTCCGAGCGCCTGGTGGGCTCCCCGGTCTTCAAAACCGGTGGCGGGCCTGATCGGTCCGCAGGGTTCGATTCCTTGCGCCTCCGCCCTGTTTGTGCCCGGGCCCACTTCGGCGGCTCCGGCCCTCCTCCACGAGCGGGGCCCCAACCCCGCCGCGGCCGTGAACGCGACACACCGCCAGACTTCGCCCATCACCCAACCGGACTTCGACGCACGTGACTAGACACCCGGGCGTTGTTGGGATTGGTCCCCACACCGGGCCAACGCGTTCGCTACGGTTCCAGGGAATCTCTAACTCTGGAGGAGAATCTGATGCGGGGGAAATCTTCAAGGCGTTCGGCGCGCCGCACACGCGCTCGGGTGATCTGGGTGGTCACGTCGTTGGTCGCGTTCCTGCTGGCTTCCGCCGCGCCGTCCGGTGCGGCGCCCGATGACAAGTCGTACACCGTGGGTGTCGACCTCGAACGCGTCTGTACGTCCGACACGGTGACGCTGACATTCACCTTCCTGAACACCTCGACCACCTCGACCCAGGACGTGCGAGGCGCCCGGCTGACGGTTCCGAGTGGCTACACGGGCATCTCCGCCGCCACGCCGGTGACCAGCGGCGGAGAGATCTGGGTGTCGAGTGTGTCGGGGAACACCGTCACGCTCATCGCCGACAACGCCGGAACCGGCACCGACCAGGGCATCCCTCCCAACGGAACCGTGACCGTTGCGGTCACGCTCACGGCGCCGGCCACGACGGGGACCGCGACGTTCGTGACGGCCGCCGACCAGAACTCCAATTTCGGCGGCGGCGGCAATGCGTTCTTCAGGGTTGGTCCCGATCCCGAGGTCTCGGTCGTCGACTGCGAACTCGTGCTCACCGCGAGTCCCGACCCGGTATTCGCCGGTGACGACATCGTGATCGACGCCGAGGTCGTCGACGCGGCCAACAAGGGGGCCGGCCCGGTCCTCAGCTTCTCGGGGGACCTGGACTGGACCACCAGCCCCTCCGGATGCTCGGAGCCGCCCACCGGCACGACATCGATCGCCTCGGGCTCGGGCAGCTTCACGCTCCTCGCTCTGTTCGGTGACGCCGACGACCTCTGCACCGTCGATGGAACGGTCAAGGGATTGAACGGCAGCGTCACGTTCGAGGTCGAGGGGAGCGCGGCGAACTGCGCCCAGGGCCAGGCGCTGTGCGAAACCGACACGGAGGTGTCCGCCGACTCCATCGCCTTCGCCTACGTGTTCTGTGAGGACTGCAAGGACGACACGGTCCTCGTCGCCGATTACCTGGAAGACAGGTGCATCGAAGAGGACTGCAAGGCGCTGTTCCTGGCCGACAGCTCGACTGCTTTGCAGTTCTTCGTGGACATCACCGTCACCGGCGTCCCCCGGGGTCAGGTGACGATCGTCGCCGACCTCGGTGCCGGTCTGGTCGAAGTGGGGTCGTGCTCCAACAAGAGCCCTGAGGCTCCTTGCATCGTCAGCGTGACCGGGATGGGCGACACCAACACCTGGCGGGTGCTGCTCGCCACCGATCCGCCGATCGGAGTCCGCTACAACTAGTGCTCGGTCCGGTCGACCAGAGGGACGACCGGCACCGAGATCACGCCGAGGCGGTCGTAGATCGTCCGGCACTCCTCGAGGCCGTCCCGCCAGTCGGGACGGCCCTCGAGTCTGTCGAGTCGGGCCAGCGCCTCCAGGGCGAGGGCGATCTCATACGACGCCGAGCGGTTGCGCGCTCCCGTGAGGCTCTTCTCAAATGCCTCACGGGCCGCGACCAGGTCGCCCCGCTGCGTCGCGGTGTATCCGGCCAGCAGGTCGAGCCTGGCGATCTGCACCGGCTCGCCTCCGATCTCGACGGCGCTCGCCCGTGCCGCCTCGATTCGTCCCAGCGCCTCGACGGCCCTTCCCTGGTAGACCAGGTTCTCGGCGATGCGAGTGTCCGTCTCGAGCACATCATGGCGGGCCTTCGACTCCAGGAAGATCGATCGAGCCTCCTCGTAGCGGCGATCTGCCTCCGAGAAGTCCCCCGCGCGACTGGCCACTCGTCCCAATTGGCTGACGACGAAGGCGATGCCATAGGGGTATTTGGCGGCCCGCCACACCTTGAGGGCGTCCTCGAGAACGAGTCGAGCACCCTCGAGATCCCCCTGGTCGCAAAGGATCTCGCCGATGCCCGCTCCGGCCCTCACCGCCTCCACCGGATCGCCCGCCCTCAAGCGCGCCTCGCGCGACCGTTCGTACAGCTCGAGCGCATCGGTCCAGCGACCGGCGAAGTACGCGAATCCGGCGAGGTTGTTGGCGACGATCGCCTGCCCGGAGAGGTTCCCCAACTCCTCGTATATCTCGAGGGCCCGGTGTGAGTTGCTCTCGTCGATCGGACGCCCCAGGTACACGTTTGCGGCGTCGTGCAGATACAGGGCGTGAGCCAGGGCGTCCTGGTCGGACCCTCGCTCCGCTTCCACCACGGCCCGCTCTGCCCATTCGATGGCCGCCTCGAGCCGCCCTTGGACGAGACGCATCGCGGCCCGCCACGCGCTCAGCTGGGCCCGCATCGCCTCCGCCTCCGGTCCGGTCAGGGACTCGATGGTGCGCCGGCCCATGGTGAGCCACCGCAGGGCGTTCGAATATCGTCCGCGCTTCTCCTCGATCCACGCCTCCTTGAGACGGAGCCGTGCCTCGGCCAGTGGATCCGCCACCAGCTTGCGTGCCGATCGGAACGCCGCTCCCGCCTCGGGGTACTGTCCGGCAAGGTCACGAACTTCGCCCAGGGCTTCAACGACGGCAGCCAGCTGTCCCGTCGCGACGTCGTCGAGACGGCGCGCAGAATCGAGCGCACGCTCGTAGAAGCGTGACGCTTCCACATTGGCGTAGCCGTCCTTGGCCAGGTCGCCGGCCAGCCTCGAGTACCTCCATGCCTCATCCCACCGCCCGGCCTCGAAGAAGTGGACCGAGAGCAGTGCTGCCCGTTCCCCTGAATCGTCCTCCGATTCGAGCACCCACTCGGCGACGATCGAGTGGAGGCGGCTTCGGGCCCGGAAGGGGAGCCCCGCGTATGCGACCTCCCGGATCAGGGCATGCTCGAACTCGCAGAACGCATTGGCGTCGATCGAAATGAACCCTTCGAGTCTCCTGACGACTGGCTCCGGATCGGATGCCCCCATGTCCGCCAGAACCGCCGCCGCCGCGCCCATGCCGAAGCTCTCCCCGAGCACGGCGAGGTGCCCGAGAGCATTTCTGTCCGACGGGGAGAGGTGGTCGATACGCGCCCGAATCAATCCCTCGACGCTGTCGGGAATGGTGACGACGTCCTCGCCGCTCCCCAGCGCACGGACCAGTTCGAGGAGAAAGAGCGGATTCCCGTTCGACCGACGCGCGAGCTCGCGTATCTGTTGGGGGAGAAGATGGGAGTCGCCCGCCGCCTCTGCGATGAGGGTCACGGCGTCCGCCTCATCGAGTGGCCGCAGGGCGATCCGGCGAAGACTCTCGTCCCGGTCCACGAGGCCGTCGCCGGGCCGGGTGGTCAGGCATATGAGCAGCGCGCGGTTGGCGATGTTCCCCGCAAGGCGGTTCAGGAGCCCCCGCGACGCGGCGTCCATCCAGTGGCCGTCCTCGATGAGCATGATCGCGGGCTCGTCCAGGACCGCCTCGAGCAAGGCATCGATGGTTGCCTCGAGTCGATCGCGCCGGAACTCGTCCTGGAGGGCGGCGACGTCGTTCGACTCCTCGAGCTCCAGGTCCATCACGACGCCGATGAGCGCCAGCCATGGAACGAGCTCGGGGGCTCGCTCGGCGACCAGGTCTTCCACACGCTCCGCCGCCGCCTGCGGGCTCAGATGGTCCACGGCGAGTGCCTGGCTCAACAGCGTCCTGAAGACGAAATAGGGAGTCGTCGACTGGTAGATGCGGGCCTCGGCATGCAGAACCCGCGCCGCGTCGGCGCGATCGAGGAATTCGGCGACCAGCCGGCTCTTCCCCATGCCGGCCTCCGCCGAGACCTCGACGACCATGCCCTCTCCACGCTGCGCCGCCTCCCATGCAGCCCGCATGGCCCCCAGCTCCTCGTCCCTGCCGAGGAGGCGGAGGTCGATGTGGCCTGCGTGGGCACGAGCCCCCGATGCCCGACCGACCGAGAACGCGGTGACCGGGAGGCGCTTGCCCTTGACGTGGAACTGCTCCAGTTCCGCGGCCTCGAACCCGGCCCGTGAGCCGTCGAGGACCTCACGCGTCGCCAGGATCTCGCGTTCGCCGGCTCTGGCCATGAGCCGTGCCGCCAGATTCACCGTGTCGCCCATGACGGTGTAGGTGCGGCGGTACTCCGGCCCGATCTCGCCGGCGAAGACGTGGCCGCGATTGACGCCGACGCGGAGGGCGAGGCCGAGGTCTGCCGCGTCGATCTCACCGAGGGCGAAGAGCATGCGTTCCTCGTCGTCACCGGTCGCGGCGGGGGCGCCCGCGGAGAGAATGACCTTGCCGCCGTCCCGGGCGACATCGGTACCGAGGAAGCAGACCCGGTGCCCATCGACCGCCTTCTGGATCCGCCGAACGAACTCATCCAGGCGATGAGACGTCTCCTCGACTCCGGCCGACTCGAGGAGGTGGTCGACTCCGGTGAACCGGATGAACGCGACCGTCACCCTTCGGTGCTCGGCCAGAACGCCAGACGCCAGGACCACATCCCGCAACGCAGTTGGGATGTGGTGTGTCAGGTCGACATCACGGGGCTGGAGGTCGTCGCTCCCGGTGGACCGTCCCTCCAGCGACGGGTCGTCCCGTGTCAGCAGGGTGCCCGGCTCGCGCCGCCTCCCGAGGAAGGCCGGGGGAAGGCGTTCCGCCATTTCAGCGCCCACGAGGATCTGTCCTGAGCCGGCCGCCTCCTCCATCGCAACCGTCGCAGTCGTCGCCGGTCCGGCGACGATCAGCTCCCGATGCGACTCGCCGACGAGGAAGAAGTGGAACTCCCCCGACGTCGCGCCCACCGACATCCTGAGACGAACGGTCCCCGCAGGTGTTGTGAATTGCCCCCGTTCCCTGAGGCCGGCCCGCATTCGCAGGGCGGCCGATGCTGCGCGAGTGGGATGCCGATCCCCCGTGAACCAGAGAAGGAGAGCATCGCCGCCGAACTTGAGGAGGCTCCCTCCCAACTCGTTGGCCTCCGTGAGCAGGTGGTCGAAGGTCTCGGAGATCACGCTGGTGACCTCCTCCGACCCCGCCCTGCCCAGCCTGCCGAGCCGTTCGGACATCGATGTGAACCCGGAGATGTCGACGAAGACCATCGATCCCTCGATGAGCCTCCACAGCGCATCGGGATCGTCCCTCTGCCACTCGGCCACCAGCCGGGGCAGATAGGGCCGGCACTGCTCGAACGGAATCACTGCGTCGAGCGTATTCGCCCTGGCGGCCCGAGCGCAGGAGGAGTCGACAGACCTAGGCTCGCCGATGTCGAACGCCGGAGGATCACCCTGTCAGAAGACCGCCCCCTCACTCGCCTGTGGCGGTACGCCCGGGGGCATCGCGGTGACGTCGTAAAGGCGTCGTCGTGGTCGGTCCTCAACAAGACCTTCGATATCGCCCCGCCCATGCTCATCGGGGCGGCCGTCGACATCGTGGTGCGCCGGGAGGGGTCCATCCTGGCCTCGTTCGGGTTCGAGACGCCTCGCTCCCAGATCGTCGCCCTGGCCGGGCTCACCTTCCTGATCTGGGCCCTCGAGTCGCTCTTCGAGTACCTCCACGGCGTGGCATGGCGAAACCTCGCCCAGACCGTCCAGCACGAGCTGCGCGTCGACGCCTATGCCCAGCTCCAGGAGCTCGAGCTTCGCTACTTCGAGGATCGGGCAACCGGCGACCTGATGGCGGTCCTCAACGACGACGTCAACCAGTTGGAGCGGTTCCTCGACCGCGGGGCCAATGAGATCCTCCAGGTACTCACCACGGTCGTCCTGATCGGAGCGGTGTTCTTCTACCTGGCGCCCGGGATCGCCTGGGTGGCGTTCCTCCCCATCCCACTGATCCTGTGGGGATCGTTCCGCTTCCAACGCCTCCTCGAGCCGAGGTACTCCGACGTGCGGGAACGGGCGGCTGCCGTGAACGCCGAACTGTCGAACCGGCTCGGTGGAATCTCCACGATCAAGGCATTCACCGCGGAGGCGGACTCCGTCGACCGCATCGAGAAGGAGAGCGAGCGGTACCGCCACGCCAACCAGGCTGCCATCCGACTCTCGAGCGCGTTCTCACCACTGATCCGGGTGGTGATCCTCGTGGGCTTCACGGCGACCCTGGTTTGGGGCGGTTTCCGTGCCATCGACGGGGGGCTGGAAGTGGGCGCCTACAGCGTGATGGTGTTCCTCACCCAGCGACTGCTGTGGCCCCTCACACGGCTCGGTGAGACCTTCGACCTGTATCAGCGGGCGATGGCTTCCACCAACCGGATCCTCGACGTTCTCGACACCCGCCCGGGGCTGGTGGACGGCGATCGCCCGCTCCCTCGCAGCGAGGTCGAGGGGGCGATCCGCTTCGAGGATGTGACCTTCTCGTACCGCCAGGGACATCCGGTCATTCGAGAGATCGACATCGAGGCCGCGCCGGGGCAAACGACGGCGTTCGTCGGCGCCACCGGTTCGGGCAAGACCACACTGGTCAAGCTCCTGCTGCGCTTCTACGACGTCGACTCGGGCCGGATCACCGTCGACGACCACGACCTGCGGGATCTCCGCTCACGCGACCTGCGCCGGGCCATAGGGCTGGTCAGCCAGGATGTCTTCCTGTTCCACGGCAGCGTGCGCGACAACATCGCCTACGGCCGCCCGGACGCCACCGACCACGAGATCCGGGCGGCCGCCGACATCGCCGAGGCCGACGACTTCATCCAGCGACTCCCCGAGGGGTACGACACGATCGTCGGTGAGCGGGGTCAGAAACTCAGCGGAGGGCAACGGCAGCGGGTCTCGATCGCCCGGGCGGTGCTCGTCGATCCCCCGATCCTGGTGCTCGACGAAGCGACTTCCGCCGTCGACAACGAGACCGAGGCGGCGATCCAGCGCTCGCTCGAGCGCATCTCGCTGGACCGGACCACCGTCGTGATCGCCCACCGCCTGTCCACGATCAGGCATGCCGACCGGATCTACGTGATGGACGAGGGGCGCGTCGTCGAAGCCGGCACCCACGAGCAGCTGATCGATCACCCCGGCATCTATCGGACGCTCTGGGACGTGCAGACCGGCGAGGCCGTGAGGTGGCACGGAGGCGGCTGACGCCGCCGTTGCCCGTTCCCCGTTTCCCGTTACCAGGCGCGCCCGGGAAGCACGGGTAACGGGTAACCGGTAACGGGCAACGATCTAGAACGCCGGAAGATCGATCTCTCTCCCCCTGCTTTCATACACCACATGACCGACCGTCACGTGGGCCGCGACCGGCAACGACTCACAGCAACCGTCACCGATGTCACCGTCGAGCGCCAGCGGACCCTGCTGGTTGCCCTCGACGACGGCAGCGACCCCGCCGGCGTCACCAACTCGCTCGATGAGATCGAGCGACTTGTCGACACCGCCGGCTCGGACGTCGTGGAGCGCGCAATCCAAAAGCGCGCCAAGCCCGACCCGGCCACGTACATCGGCAAGGGGAAGGCCGACGAGTTGGCCTCGATCGGCCGCGCCCTCGACATCGACCTGGTCGTCGTCGACGGCGAATTGACGCCGGTCCAGCAGCGCAACCTCCAGGAGGTGTTCGGGGTGGACGTCGTCGATCGGGTCGCCCTGATCCTCGACATCTTCGCCCAGCACGCCAGCAGCCGGGCAGGGCGCGCCCAGGTGGAGCTGGCGATGCTGCACTACCGGCTCCCCCGCCTCAGGGGCAGAGGTGTCGAGCTCAGCCGCCTCGGCGCCGGCATCGGCACCCGGGGCCCGGGTGAGACCAAGCTGGAGACCGACCGCAGGCGCGTCCTCCGGAGGATCTCCCAGCTCGACAAGGAGCTCGAGGAGCTGGAGACGGTCCGCGCCACCCAGCGCAAGGCGCGGCGTCGCTCCGAGATGCCGGCCGTCGCCCTGGTCGGCTACACGAACGCCGGCAAGTCGAGCCTGCTCAATCGGCTCACCGACGCCGACGTGCTGGTGGAGGACCGGCTCTTCTCGACGCTCGACGCAACGGTCCGCAGGCTGCAGCTGCCCGCCGGGCGCGAAGTCGTGATCTCGGACACGGTCGGGTTCCTCCGCGACCTCCCTCACGACCTCGTGGATGCCTTCCACTCCACCCTCGAGGAGACCATCGGCAGCGACCTCCTGGTACACGTCGTCGATGCCTCCGCCGACGATCCCGAGCGTCAGATCGCGGCGGTGCGGGCCACTCTCGAAGAGATCGAGGCGCACGAGATCCCCGAGTTGATGGTGCTCAACAAGATCGACCGGGCTTCGCCGGTGGCGGTGGAGCGCCTCCTCGGCCGGCACCCAGGGGGGGTGCCGGTGTCTGCAACGAAGGGAACCGGGATCGACCTCCTACTCGAGGCGATCGACCGAGCCTTTTCGGCCGGCGCTGTCGACGTCGAGGTCCTGATCCCATTCGACCGCGGCGACCTGGTCGACCTGATCCACCGCGTCGGCGAGGTGGTCTCCGAGTCCCATGAAGAAGGCGGCACGAGGGTGAAGGCGCGGGTGCCGGGCAAGCACGCACCTGTGTTCAAGAACCTCTGACCTGGCCCGGAGGCCGGAGCCGGTGACTCAGACGGGCAGCGCTCGCTCCAGAATGGCGTCGACCGCGGGATCGGCCGCCTGGGCGCCATAGGCCAGCCCGGGCTCGGCCATCCGGGAGGCGATGAATGCGTCGGCGATCGCTTCCGGGGCGTGCCTCAGGAGCAGCGACGCCTGGAGGGCTACGGCGGCGCGCTCGACGAGGCGACGCGCGCCCGAGGGGTCGCTGTCCCTGAGTGAGTCGCGCAGCGAGTCGACGGCCGCGTCGTATCGCATGTCGGCTCCGGCGGCGGCGTCCAGTTCGTCGAAGAACGCCTCGACAGCCTCGGGGCTTCTCCGGGCCGCCCTGAGCACGTCGAGACAGATCACGTTGCCCGAGCCCTCCCAGATGCCGTTCAGCGGGCTCTGGCGGAAGAGACGGGGCATCCCCGAATCCTCGACATAGCCATTGCCGCCCAGGCACTCGAGCGCTTCTGCGGCGTGGCCCGGCACGCGCTTGGTGAGCCAGTACTTGACGATCGGGGTCGCCAGGCGGGCGAAATCCGATTCGCCCCGGTCGTAGGCGCCGGCCAGCCGCATCGCCGCGGCGGTGGCCGCCTCCGACTCCACCGAGAGGTCGGCAAGGACCCTCCGCATCAGAGGCTGCTCGGCAAGCGCCTTGCCGAACGCCTCGCGGTGTCGGGCGTGATGAACGGCCTCGACGACCCCGTGTCGCATCTGGGCGGCCGCTCCGAGCGCGCAGTCGAGCCTGGTGCGATTGACCATCTCGATGATCGTGGCCACCCCGCGACCTTCCTCGCCGACTCGCCACGCCACGGCGTCGTCGAGTTCGACCTCCGAGGAGGCGTTCGACCGATCGCCCAACTTGTCCTTGAGACGCATGATCGACATGCCGTTGCGGGTGCCGTCGGGCCGCCTACGCGGCATGAGGAAGCACGTGAGGCCACCCGGTGCCTGGGCCAGCACCAGGAACACATCCGACATCGGAGCCGAGCAGAACCACTTGTGACCGGTGAGGACGTACTCGCGGCCGTCGGTCGGGACGGCCCGGGTGGTGTTGGCGCGGACATCCGAGCCACCCTGCTTCTCGGTCATCGCCATCCCGGCGGTGAGCCCCACCTTCTCGCCGGTGGGAAGGTCGCGGGCGTCGTACTCGCGAACGGTGAGGCCGGGGACCAGGCTCCCGGCGACCCCCTGCTCATCCCGCAGAACCGCCACCACGGAGTAGGTCATGGACAGCGGGCACATGTGCCCGTAGTCCACGGGACTCCACGCGATCGTCTTGGCGCAACGGGCCACGTGGCTCCCGGCGCGCTCGTCGGCCCACGGCGCAGCAGCCAGCCCGTTGCCGATCGCCGCCTCCATGAGCCGGTGGTAGGAGGGGTGATACTCCACATGATCGATGCGGTGCCCGAACCGATCATGGGTGTGGAGGATCGGGCGGTTCGCCTCCGCCGTCCGGCCCCACTCCCGGGCCTCCTCCGAGCCCGCCAACGCCCCCACGTGGGTCAATTCGGCGGTGGCCCAGCCGGCTCCCTCGCGCTCGACGGCGTCGACCAGCGCCACGTGCGACAGATAGGCGTTGACGCCTCTCAGCGGCGGCGGCTGGTTGAACACCTCGTGTGTCATCGGCCCGATGTCAGCCGCCGGCCTTCTCCAGGATGGGGTCGAAGTACCGCGACAACTCCTGCTTGAGATCGTCGAGCGACTCGATCACGTACAGGTCCTGGTGCTGCTCGTACATGACCTTGTCGTGACCGATGACGTTCTCGATCGTGAAGTCGTGGTAGGTCATCTTGCCTTCGGCAGCCTTGGTGAACTCGTCGCCGCCCGACATGAGTCCGGTGCCGAACACCTTGAGATCCCCGTCCTCGCGCTTCATCCCGAACTCGGTGGAGTACCAGGCGAGCCGCTTGATGTTCTCCTTCTCCTCGTCCTCCGTCGAGGCGAGATAGGCCGGTGCGAACATCTCCTGGAGCCGGGCGTATTCGGGAAGCATGAAGAACGGCAGGTGGCCGAAGATGTCGTGGAACATGTCGGGCTCGGGCGTCCAGTCGAGTTCCTCCCACGACCGCATGTAGTTGGTGATCAGGAACTCGTGGCGGTCGAAGTACCGGTACCACTCGTCGCTGTCCGTGTACCGGGTGTCGGTGCGAACGATCGTCCAGCCGGTGGCCGGGGTGATCTTCGAATTCAGGTAGTCCAGCGTCGGGATCTCGTCTGCCGGCAACTGGAGCAGGTCGAACCCCTCCAGGTACTCGGAGCAGGCGTGCTTGCGGATCTTGGGAAGCTGCCGTCGGTACAGCTCGGCCCACGTCTTGTGCTGTACCGGCGAAAAGTCGATGTCCTCCATGGGGTGCCTCCCGATCGCTCGTCCGACAAATCTACCGAACTCGATGCGCTGGGGTCACGGCGCGACGCTCCCCTGAATGACGAGAGTGACCGCAGAGCTCAAATCGCTCCCCCCGTCCAGCGGCTCGAGCCTCAGAGGCACCCGAATCGGCCCCGCCATGAACTCGTCGATGGTGAACGAGGTCACGACGCTCCCCTCCCACCACCGGAAGCCCCACGGGGTGTCGCACACCCCGTCGGCGCGGATCCCGTCACCGATGCGGATGTGGACCTCCACCTCCACCGTGTCTCCCCACAGCCCTTCGCGAAACGGCATCGGGCTGAAGGTGACGAGGCAACGCGACTCGGATCGCAGGCTGTGGTGCCGGCCCGCGACGTCTGCGTTGAACCAACCCGTCTCGAAATCGCTCACGAGCGACGTCTGATAGGTCACCTGATAGCTCACGTGATATCCATCTGTGAACGCAGTCGCGAACCACGGGTAGGCGTCGGATCCCGGTGGTGGGAACCGGGTGAAACGCGTCGTCGTCCCGGCTGCATCGGTCGCCTCCAAGCCGACGAGATACGACGTGAGCGTGCACAGGCCTCCGAGCCGGAACGAGTGCCGTGCGGTCATCGTGGTCGAGGCGTACTCGGGGACGGGCCCGGTGAAGCATTGCTCGGCGGTGTCGCCCTCGATGTAGGCGCGAAGGGTGACCGGTCGGTCGAAGTTGGCCGTCACCATCACCGCGTCGCGGCCGGCCGCTTCGATCACGCTCGAGAAGCCGTCTATCCGGATCTGCTCGGGAAGCGGCTCGGGCTCGCGGGGCGGCGGCGGGAAGGCCACGGTGGAGCCTCGCTGCCATCCGGAACCGAAGGCCGGCCCCTCCTCGTAGAAGACGACGTCGAGGTGAACGCGAGCGCCAGGCACGACGGTCGTCGGAGGATCGCAACTCCCGAACGAACTCCCGCAGAGCCCCGATGCCCGCTCCGTCGACAGGTCGAGAACGACCTGCTCGATCCGCGGCTCGCCTCGGCCGGGCGTGGCGATGGCGAACTCCTTGACGAAGCCGTCGGTGAACTCGACCTCGATCTCAGTCACATCGGGTTGGCTGTACCCGCCGAAGTCGCAGAACCGGAGCCCGCCGAGGAAGGCCGCGTCGCCGGCTTCGATCCGCTCCAGAGGGAGTTGGAGCCACCGGCAATGGGACCGCGCCCTGATGACGAACGACTCCGGCCCGACACCTTGTGACGACGGTGCCAGGATCCCCGCGACCTCGATGGCAACCCGAAGCCTGTCGGGGGTGGCGATCCACTGCGACTCTCGCTCGACGACCGAAGCGCTCGCCGGGTCGAACGATCGGGTGCCCGCGGTCTGAAGCCACCAGATGCACATCTGGTAGGCCGTGCCCTCGCGCAGGCTCAAGGTCCAGATCTCGTTGGCGTCGTACGACGAGTCGTACAGCCAATCCGCGGACGCGAGAAGTTCTGCCTCGATCTCCTCCCTCCCGGAGTAACCGCTGTACGGCCTGCCCGGTTCCTCCGGCACGACGTCACGCCGCTCACGGTTCAGCACGGCGTCCTCGATCGACGTGCAATCGGCGGCCTCGTCCTGTGGGATCAGGCGCAGCAACGAGCTCGACCGCGGATCGGACCGGACCGGGACGATCACGGTCGCCTCGTAGCCGTTGACCGGAGCGATCGTGACGGGCGGCCGACCGCGCCGATCATGAGTCGTGAAGCCATAGTCGTCCGCGGCGACCTCGCCGGTGAAGCTCGTGGCGTGAACCTCGATCGTGTACGGACGAGCCCGTGCGTCGCCGTGGAGCACGAAGCAGTGGTGCACCCCTGTCCCGGGTGGGAACCCCGTGTCCATCACAGTGGCGAGGAAGTTTGCGAATTCGGGATCGGTCGCCGACGTGTGGTCCACGACCACCGACTGCACGGCGGCAGGCTCGTCGATCGGGTAGTAGTCGATCTCCATGCGAGCCGGGTGGTTGGCGACCAACATGAGGAAGTAGTCGTCTTCGCCGAGATCCGCGGGTGGCGAGCACGACCACCATCCCTGCCTGCTCGTGTACAACTGATTGCGCAGCCGGAACTCTCCGACAGCCAGGTGATCGTCCACCGGCATCAAGATGGTCCCCCCGACTCCGGACGGGCACCCGTCGGCCCCGGGGTTGTCGGCACAGAAGTCGAGCCAGCGGAGGAACGAGAACCCGAGGTCTGGGAAGAGCATTTCTTCGATCGGCGCCTCCAGTTCGGTCACGTCCCAGGGATACCCCCGGTCGTCGGCGTCCGGCGGGGACGAGTCCGACACCGGGAGTTCGTCCCCACCGCTCGGGCCACCGGGTGGCAGCCCGTCGCCGTCCTCGTCGATCGGTGGTGCGTCGGCGATCCGGGCGAACTCCCCACCGACTTCGATCTCCCGATACATCGGCTCGCCGGCGAGAGGCGACTCGGGGTCGATCACGCCGGTGACATCGTCGGCGGGCAGCTGGGGGATGGGATCAGGGGATGTACCGGGAATCGTGAGGTTCCCACTGCCGTCGTCGCGCATGGCGTCCGCGGCGAGGGCCGAACCGAGGAGCGCGACGGTGAAGAGCCCTGCCGCAGCCAGCCCGAGGAGGAGGTTCCGGTTCATCCGAACGTGCAGTCCTGAAGCGTGATCTGGATCTGCCGGCTGGCGGTGCGGCCATCGGAATCGGTGACCCTCACGGTCAGCGTCACCGGCAACGAGCCGTCCTGGGGCACGACGTTCGGATCCTCGGCGTCGAAGGGGCCCAGGGTGGCGCGGTACTGCCCGAACGAGAGCGACATGGCGATGGAGCCGCTCTCACCGCCGACCGACCAGAGAAGGGCCACCGCCTGGACGCCCGAGGGGGCGGTCACCGGCGCAGAGATCGTCGTGAGCGACGGGAGGGCCGGGCTCGTGTTGCAGTTCTCCTCACCGTCATAGGACTCCCAGATCGGGTCCTCGGTGCTCGTCACCGTCCCCACCGACGGAGGCGCGAGGGTGCTGGTGGTCGTTGTGGTGGAGGCGGACGTGGTCGAGGTCGTCGACGTGGTCGAGGTCGTCGACGTGGTCGAGGTCGAGGTGGTGGCCACGACCGCCTCCACCGGCACGTGGCAGGAGACCACGGGAAGCGCGGTGACGGAGTCGTCAGGGAGCACGTGTGAGGAACGAATCCAGGCGCGTCCCTCCACCGCCCGGGGCGATCGAATCTGCAACCACGACCCGGAGTCGTCACGCGCCGTGATGTACACGCGGTCTCCCCGGGTCACCGTGCCGAGCGCCGAGCCGGCGGGACAGTCGTAGTAGGAGGCCGTTGCCGCGCCCGCGACCCGGGCGGGCTCGGATACGAGGTCTATGCCGCCGAACAGCCCGAGGAGGGCACCCACCACGAGGCCGGCAATGGCCGATCCGCCGAGCACCATGGCGACGAGATTGCCGGCGGCCCCCTCGTCGACCCTGCTGATTGCGACGAACCTCATATGGGCCGACCTCTGTCGCTGCCACTCCAAGGTAGCGATGCCGATGCGGTTAGGGGGTGGCGATCAGCGACCGGTCGATCTCGCCGGGCGAGGCCACACCGCAGAGCGTCATCGCCCTGACGAGTTCCTCGATCAGCTCGCGCATCACACCCTCCGCCCCGTCGGCTCCGCCAATCGTCAGGCCCCAGAGGGCGGGCCGCCCGATGAGCACGGCGTCCGCTCCGAGGGCCAGCGCCTTGAGAATGTCGGACCCGCCCCGAAGGCCCCCATCGACCAACACCGGGACCCGATGGCCGATGGCGTCCGCAATGGGCGCCAGGGCGTCGGCTGTGGCGATCGCACCGTCGAGTTGGCGGCCACCATGGTTGCTGACGATGACGCCCGCCGCCCCCGCATCCACCGCCGCGACGGCGTCATCCGGGTGAAGGACCCCCTTGACCAGCAACGGGAGGTCGGTGAGCCCAGCGATCCACTCGAGAAGCGATGGGGTGAGTGCCTGCTCGAATGCGTGGTCCGAGTACTCGCTCAGCGCGGAGCCCCCGGCGCTCTCCAGAGACTCCTCGAGGTTCGCCACCGTCAGGTGGTCGGGAAGGCCGAAACGATTGACCTCGTCCCGCCGCCGCCTCCCGACGACCGGGACGTCCAGGGTCAGTACCACCGCCGAGCAGCCGCTCGCCACGGCACGCTGCACAAGCCGCTCGCTGAGGCCACGGTCCTTGTGGACATAGAACTGGAACCAGCGCACCCCATCGGGGACTGCGGAAGCGATGTCCTCGAGGGTCGTCGTCGACATCGTGGACACCACCATCGGTATCCCGGCTGCTGCGGCGGCATGCGCCATGGCGATCTCCCCATCGGGATGCGCCATCCGCTGGAAGGCCATCGGTGCGATCAGCAGGGGTGCGGCGAGCTGAGACCCGAGCAATTCGGTGGCCGGCGACACCGACGTCACATCGCGAAGCACCCGGGGCATGAGGCGGGCCCGATGCCACGCCTCCACATTGTCGCGAAGCGTGACCTCGTCGTCGGCTCCACCTGCGTAGTACTCGAAGGCGGCTCGATCGAGAAGTTCGCGGGCGCGGGCCTCGAGCGCGACGGCATCCATCTGCGGAGCGTACCCGCCGGGGACGTTCCCGATTGGCCGCCCTCAAGGCCGCGACGGTTACCCTCCCCCGGTCGCGAAAGGGATCCGATCATTCGACGAACATCGCTTGGATTGACGACGCTCGTCGTCGTCGCCTGTGGCGGAGGGACCGGGAGCACCCCGTCCACCACTGTGACGACAGCGGCTCCGACCACGACGGTTGTGGCAGACGAGCCCACCTGGTTCGACGGACTCGAGGCAGGACTGTGCTTCGACGACGTGACCAGTGGCGGCGAGTTCGACTTCACGGTCCCCCCGACGGTCGTCCCCTGCGACGCGCCTCACGACAACGAGTTGGTGGCGATGGTCGAGCTCGACGCCGGCGTCGGCGGCGCCTACCCCGGAGAAGTGGCCGCCGAGGACGACGCAGACGCCAAGTGTGAAGCCGCGTATGAATCATTCCTGGGCAGACCCATCGCGGACACCTACCTCGCGGCGTTCGTCGTGTTCCCGAGTGAGCCCGACTGGGAGAGCGGCGCAACCCGGGCGGCGTGCTCTGTCCATGCCGAGGAAGATCTGATCGGGACCGCCGCCAGCGGCTCGCTGAAGGCCCCCGGGATGGCCCTCACGGCACTCCACGAGATCGCTGGAAGAGTCGACGTCTGGGTCATGGACGCCGGGACCGGTGCGCTCGTCGAGAACCTCACGGAGGACTTCGAGGGTGCCGTCTCCCGGTCCCCCGCCACATGGGCCCCGAACGGAACCGTCGTCGCGTTCGCCGGAAAGCCGACCGGTGCCGAGCCCGGAAACGAGGGAGACCTGTTCCTCGCCTCCACCGAGGGTCTCGGCACCGTCCCCCTTCAGCTGGGGGCCGCATCCGAGGAGGACCGCCCGGTCATCGGGCCGATCGGCACGACGATCGTGTTCATTTCGGACGGCGAAGCCGAAGAGTTCGAGCTGTACCTTCTCGACATCGAGGCGAATGCGGTCGGCAGGCTGACCAACTACGAAGACCGCGACTCCTCGCCCACGTGGTCCCCGGATGGCAGCCAGATCGCCTTCCGCCGCAGGGTCGACGGCAACAGCGAGATCTTCGTCATGAATGCCGACGGCACGAACGTCAGACAGCTGACGGACCACCCGGCGTTCGACGGCGATCCCCACTGGTCGCCTGACGGCAGCGAGATCATCTTCACGTCGGACCGCGCCGGCAACTACGACATCTGGGTGATGAATGCCGACGGGAGCGGCCAGGCGCAGATCACCGATCACCCGGCCGCCGACGAATATCCGTGGTGGTCGCCGGACGCCGAGTTCATCGCATTCCAGTCGAACCGGCACGGCGCGACGCAGGTGTGGATCATGCGTTGGGACGGAACCGAGGTCTCGCTCCTGGCGAACGACGCCCCCACCGGCTACCCGGCCTGGTCACCGGTACCGCTGGACTCCCTGGCCCTCTAGGGAAACGGCTTCCGAACCTCCCGGCTGGTGGCCACGACGCGATAGCCCAGGCCCTCGTAGAGCCGAAAGGCGCCCGTCGGGTTGGCCGTGTGCACTCCCAGCGCGACCTCGGTCATCCCCATGTCGCGAAACATCCGCATGCTCTCGGCGATCAGCGCCCTCGCAACCCCCTTGCCGCGCCAGGGGCGCTGCACGGAGATGCTCTCGGTCCACCCCCGTTTGCGGCCGTACTCCTCGTTGCCGTGCTCGTCGACGTAGTTCAGGACCATGCCGGCGATCTCATCGCCGTCGAAGGCGACCTTCCACAGTGACGGATCCTTGCCGTAGTGGCCGCCGAGGAACTGCTGATAGTCCGCCTCGGTCTGAGGTGTGTAGCCGACATGGTCCCGGAATGCGCGATCGTCCGCCTCCCAGACCATGCGGGCGTCGTCGATCGTCATAGGCCGGATCTCCAGGCCCTCGGGAAGCGGTAGATCGGGGATCGGGTCGGCGAGAGACCTCGTCATCTCGGCGTACATCTCGGTCGGCTCGTAGCCGGCGGCCGCCAGGACCTCCTGGCGGACCTTCTCTCCTTCGTCATACCACGAGTGGAATACCGACGTCCCATCGTATGGGTGCTCGATGGCGATCTCGCGGAGCCTCCCCTCGCACCACTCGAGCATTGCTGTGCCGACCCCCATCCCCCTCACTCCGGGCGCCACCCAGCCGACGTGCACCATCGTGCGAACCCCCGTCGCCTCCTCGATCGACCAGGTGACTCGCGCGTAGCCCACGATGCCATCCTCCGTGTCGGCGATCAGCAGGTCGGTGTCGAGGTCGCAGTTGTTGAGGTTCGAGTAGTACGTGCGCATGTCTTCGACGGTGTCGGAACGATCGACCCCATCGGCGCGCTTCGTGGCGTCGAGGACGGCGACCATTCCCGGGAAGTCCTCGTCGCCGCGGAAGTGACGAAACCGAACGGGGCCAATGGGATCGGGGAGAGCGGGCATCGCGAACGACGATACCGGTTGCCCGATGCCCCTCGGAGTCTCCAGTCCCCGGCCAGGGTCGGGTGGGTGGGTCTCCCCGCGGATGGCCGGCTTGCCCGCGACATGGCTAGCGCTCGACGGGCAGCCCCGCCTCCAGCCACGCACTCATACCGCCGGCCAGGTCGCCTGCGTCCGCGAAACCGAGGATTCTCAGCGAGTCGGCTGCGAGGCTCGAAGAGAAGCCGTCGGCGCAGACCAGGATCACCCGTGAGTCGGGCCGGGCGACGCGCCGGTCACGCCACTCGGACTCCGGGTCACATCGCCACTCGAGGACAGAGCGGGCGATCGGAATGCTCCCCGGGATCACACCGGTGATCGAGCGCTCGTCGGCGCACCTGAGATCGATGACGATCGCACCCTCCTCGAGCGCGGCGGCGGTCTCCTCGGGCGTCGACCGCCGGATGCGGGACCGTGCCGCGATGAGCATCTGCTCGGCGTTCATGTGGTGCATTGTGGAAGCAGCGACCGGCTGTCGGCAACCGTCGAGGACTGGGAGAGGGTCGGGTCGCGTAGGTTCTGGGCATGCTCTACCTCGATGCCGGGGCGACCAGGAACGCGCTCCCGATGTCCGATGCCATCTCGGCCATGGAGTCGGCATTCGGGGACGATCGGGAGACGCCCGTGCGCAGCCTGCTCGGTCGTTCGGCCTTCATGCCCGGGCGCGTCGGGGCCGTGACCGGGATAAAGGTCGTGTCGACGGTTCCCGGGAAGCCCTTCGGAATCGTCGCCGTGTTCGACGACGACGGCCGGTGCACGGGCCTGGTCGACGGCCCCACCCTCACCGCGATCAGGACGGGCGCCGGCGCCGGACTGGCCACACGGCTCCTCGCCCGTCCCGATGCCAGGACCATGGCGATGCTGGGGTCGGGCGCCATGGCGTTCGATCAAGTCATGGCGATAAAGGAGGTCCGGCCAATCCTCGACGTCTTCGTCTGGTCCCGGGATCCGCACCGCGCCGCAGCCCTGGCCGAACGCGTGGATGGCGACGTGGCCGAGAATGCATCGGAGGCCGTCGGAACCGCCGACGTCGTGACGTCGGCCACGCCGAGCCGCTCCCCCCTCTTCGACCCGGAGGCGGTGCGGCCGGGAACGCACATCAACGCAGTGGGTGCGTTCACGATCGACATGTGTGAGATCCCGCCCGAGGTCGTGTCCAACGCCCGGGTCTTCGTCGACGATGTCGAGGCCGCCGCCGCAGAGGCAGGCGACCTACTGCGGGCGGGACGGGAACCCGACGGCACGATCGGGGATCTCCTGGCCGGCCGCATCCAGTTGAAGCGCTCCCGCGATGACATCACTCTCTTCAAGTCCGTCGGGATCGCCAGCCAGGACGTCGCCGCCGGGGCCGCCGCGCTGGCACGAGCGCGGGAACTGGGTGTCGGGGTCGAGATCGACTGAGGCCCTGGCCACGGAGTCCGAGACGCGTCGCAGCCCGAGACGGGTCGTACTCGGAGGCGCGTACCCTGTGCCCCATGTCCACCATCTTCTCCAAGATCATCTCGGGCGAGATCCCCTCGCACAAGGTGTACGAGGACGAGAGGACCTATGCGTTCCTCGACATCAATCCCCGACAGGAGGGGCACACGCTCGTCGTCCCGCGACGCGAGGTCGACTACATCTTCGACCTTCCGTCCGAGGACTACGAAGCCCTGTGGAAGGCCGTCGAGCGAGTGGCGACCGCCCTCAAAGCCGTCACCCATTGCGAACGGGTGGTCGTGCTGGTGGTCGGGTACGAGGTCCCCCACGTCCATGTGCACCTGATCCCGACGAACGAGCTGGCCGACATCCCGTTCCCGCCGATCGACGAGGACGCCAGACAGCGCCTCGCCGAGACGGCGGAGAAGATCCACGAGGTGATCCATTGACCTTCGACGAGAAGACCGCACTGATCGTCGTCGACATGCAGAACGACTTCGTCGACCCCAACGGCACCCTCGAGGTCACCGGCGCCGAGAGCATCATCCCTTTCATCAACGATCAGATCGCCGAAGCGAGCGGTTCCGGGGCCGTCGTGGTCTACACGCAGGACTGGCACCCGTTCTCGACACCGCACTTCGAGACGGACGGCGGCGTCTGGCCGGTCCACTGCGTCGCCGAGTCGTGGGGCTCCGAGTTCCACCCCCGGCTCCACGTGCTCGAAGACGCGCCGACGATCCGCAAGGGGGTGGAGGGTGGCGATGGTTACAGCGCCTTTTCGGTACGGGACCCTGAGCGACCAGATGACGTCTCATCGACCGGGCTCGACGAGCTCCTCGACGATCTGGGGACCAAGCGGGTCGTCATCGTGGGCGTCGCCACCGACTACTGCGTGAAAGAGACCGCGCTCGATGCCGTCCGCCTCGGCTTCGAGACCACGTCGCTCAGTGATGGGATCCGCGCCGTCGATCTGGAGCCCGGTGACGGGGACTCCGCCGTCGCAGAGATGCGAGAGGCCGGTGTGACGGTCAGTTGAAATGGATCACCGGGCGGTCGGCCCCCCTGCTCACCGACCTCTACGAGCTGACGATGGCCGACGCGTATCTGCGCGACGGAATGGACGGCGAAGCCACCTTCGAACTGTGGGTCCGAGACCTCGCCCCCGAGCGCAACTTCCTCGTCGCAGCGGGCATCGAGGAGGCCATCGACCACCTCGGGTCACTCCGCTTCCACGCCGATGCGATCGCCTACCTTGCCTCGCTGGATCGATTCTCACAGGAGTTTCTCGCCTACCTGGGCGACCTGCGATTCACCGGTGATGTCTGGGCCGTGCAAGAGGGCACCATCGCGTATGGCAAGGAGCCCTTGATGCGGGTGACGGCACCGATCATCCAGGCTCAGATCCTCGAGACCTTCCTACTCAACGCCGTGGGGGTGCAGACGTTGATCGCCTCGAAGGCGGCGAGGGTCGCCATCGCCGCCGGCGACCGCCAATTCGTCGACTTCGGAGCCCGACGGAGCCACGGTGCCGACGCCGCCCTGAAGGGCGCCCGCGCCGCCTACATCGCGGGAGCCACAGCCACCTCCCTGGTTGCCGCTGGATTTCACTACGGGATCCCGGTCACGGGGACGATGGCCCACTCCTACATCCTTGCCCACGGCGATGAGCGCCGCGCCTTCGAGGCCTTCGCCCGGGCCTTCCCCAACGACGCAGTGATGCTGATCGACACCTTCGACACCGTCGAAGGTGCCCGGATCGTGGCGGAACTGGCGCCGATCCTGCGCGCGGACGGGATCGAAGTGTCCGCCGTGCGGCTCGACTCGGGCGATCTGTCGGCGCTCTCCAAGGAGGTGCGCAAGGTGCTCGACGACGCCGGGCTGGAGAGCATCCGCATCCTTGCGTCGGGCGGGCTCGACGAGCACCGCGTGGCCGCCTTGCTGGCAGACGATGCCCCGATCGACGGATTCGGGGTGGGGACCAGCATGATGACCAGCTCAGATGCCCCCAGCCTGGACATCATCTACAAACTCGTCGAAGACCCCAACGGCCCCGTGATGAAGAAGTCGACCGGCAAAGCGAACCTCCCGGGCATCAAGCAGGTGTTTCGATCGAACGACGGCGACGTGATCGCATTGGCCGATGAGGAGCCATCCGGCCTCCCGCTGCTCGCGCCTGCGATGTCGGGCGGAGAACGCAGCCGGCCAATCCCTCCGCTCGACGAGATCCGCGAAGCCACCACCGACAGCATCGCCGCCCTGCCGGAGTCGATCCGCCGACTCGACGGGCCCGCCGACCCTCCCTGGAGGGTCGAGATCTCAGAGGGACTGCAGTCGCTGGTCGACCGCCTCTCCGCGAAGCACTGAGCGGTCATAAGATTCCAGCGAGGGAGGCGTGTCGATGACGACCAGCGACGCAAAGAAGAACGAGGGCGAGCCGTTGCGCGCCGTACCCCCCGGCCCGGAGGGGATCGAGGCGTTGGCCAGGACGATCCTCCACGAGAACCAGCAGGAATTCCTGAGGAACGCCCGCAGTCAGCGATTCGCGTTCGCCACGATGAAGTGGATGTTCCTCGTGGTGTTCATGATCGCGCTGGGCGCCATGGTCGCCGCCATCCGGATCGCCACCGACGTGCCCGCCGACGGTTACGACTGGGCGCACGCCGGGGTCGTGGCGGGCGTCGCCGCCATGTCCGTCCTGCTCTTCACGGTGCTGCTCTACATGCGCCCGCTGGCGGCGCTCGAGCGGAACAGCGTCGTCCAGTCCTTCCTCACCGTCGTGGTCAACTCGTACTGGACCCGTCTCACCTACGTCCAGGATGCGAGCGACATCGACAGCCATCTCGAGGAGGCGACCGCGTATGCGGTCGACCACCTCGCCGCGCTGCTGGACCGCCAGATCCTCGGTGCCTCGAAATACATGGATCTGGTTCGCCGCGAGCAGGACGAGGACGGTCACGACACGACGGCCTATTCGTCGCCGCTTTGAGGCACACGTCGCAAATCGCAAGTCGCAACACCGGGACCGGGGGCATCTCGTGACCGGGGACGCGCATTTTCTCGACGCCGCCTATCTCGAAGCGGTCGCCGGTCGAGATGAGGGCGGGATCCCGATCGGCTCCGTGCTCGTGGTCGATGGGGAGATCGTCGGTCGGGGGCACAATCGCCGGATTCAGGAGGGCAGCGCCATCCTCCATGCCGAAATGGATGCGATCGAACGAGCCGGGCGGCTTCCCGCTGCGGCGTATCGCCGGGCGACCCTCTACAGCACGCTGTCACCCTGCGACATGTGCAGCGGGGCCGCACTCCTCTACGGCATCCCCCGGATCGTCGTCGCCGAGAACCGCACCTTCCGCGGTCCCGAGGACCATGTGCGCAGCCGTGGCGTCGAGGTCGTGATCGTCGACGACATCCGGTGCGTGGACCTCATGGAGGAATTCGTCGCCACCCATCCCGATCTGTGGAACGAGGACATCGGGGTGTAGGTCGCCTCGCGACGCTCGGCTCCCGCAATTGGCAATTGGCAATTTACGATTGGCTGCCCGACCGTGTCGGGATCTCGGCTCGGCTGTTGCAGGAGCCCGGGAGGACGGAGGACTCCAGACTCGCAACTCTCGAGGCTGGCTAGCCCGAGACGACCACCGTCGAAGCACCCTTGTCGTGATGACCCTGGTTGCGCTCGTCGACCAGGATCACGATCAGGGCGAGCGGCCAAAGGATCGGAATCGCCAACAGCAGGTTCCGGACGAGCGCTGCTCCCGCCGTCATCTCGGATCCGTCCGCCTTGCGCACCCGGATACCGGCAATCGACTTCCCGGCGGTCCGTCCCGATCTCGCCTCGAGGATCGTGAAGTAGGCGACGAAGACCACCAGCACGATGACAGCGCCGCGATTGGCGGCCTCCTCGGACCCGAATGCGATCGACCAGGCGAGCTCCGGGAAGAGCACGCGGATCAAGATCAGCGAGACGGTGTAGACGATGACGATGTCGATCAGCCGGGCGATGCCTCTCTGCAGCACCGAGGCGTAGCGCACGCCGGCCGCGGACCACCCCTCCATCGGGTGCCCGCAGTGAGGGCAGGCGTGCGCCGACGCCGACACGCTCCCGCCGCAGACGGGACACTCGATCAGGCGGGTCTCGTCCATCGAGGCGAAACTAGCAATCAGCCGCGCAGCCACGCCCGGCGGTCATACTGCCCCGGATGGGCTCTCCGGCCTCGTTCGCCGTCCGATCCACCCGCGTCCTCGTCGACGACACCGTACGCCCGGCGACGGTGTCGATCTCGGGCGACCTCATCGTGCGTGTGCTCGACCACGGGATCGACGGGGGCGTCGCCGTCACCGACTACGGCGACCAGCTGATCACTCCGGCCCTGGTCGACACCCACGTGCATGTCAACGAGCCGGGACGGACCGAGTGGGAGGGCTTCGCCACCGCGACGGCGGCTGCGGCAGCCGGCGGGGTGGCGGCGCTGATCGACATGCCCCTCAACAGCATCCCGCCGACCACGACGCTCGATGGCCTTCGGATCAAGCAGGAGACCGCACGGGAAGGGGCGTCGGTCGACATCGGGTTCTGGGGTGGCGTCGTGCCCGGGAGCCTCGGGGAAGTCGCCGCCCTGGCGGACGCGGGAGTCTTCGGGTTCAAGGCGTTCCTGGTGGAGTCGGGTGTCGACGAGTTCGGCCGGATCGAGCTCGACGACCTCGACGAGGCGCTCGCCGCGGCCGCGGCCGTCGGGCTGCCGCTCCTCGTCCACGCAGAGTCGCCCGATGTGATCGCCGCCGCCCCGGCCTGCGGCCCGGACTACAGATCATTTCTCGCGTCGCGCCCGCCCGAGGCCGAGGTGGAGGCCATCGAAGCCGTCATCGCGGCCTGCCGACGCACCGGTGGCGCAGCCCACATCCTCCATCTGTCGGCGGCCGACGCCCTCCCCATCCTCTCCAGGTCACGGGAGGAGGGACTCGCCATCTCGGTGGAGACGTGTCCCCACTACCTCGCCCTCTCGGCGGAGGAGGTTCCGCCGGGGGCCTGCGAGTTCAAATGCGCGCCTCCCATCCGCGATGCCGAGAATCGGGAACGACTCTGGGGCGGGCTTGCCGAAGGCATCATCGACATGGTGGTCAGCGATCACTCCCCGTGCTCCCCGGCACTCAAGGCCGGCGGGTTCGACCAGGCATGGGGCGGCATCGCTTCGCTCGAACTGCGGCTCCCCATCGTGTGGACCGAGGCATCGCGTCGCGGTTTCGAGATCGCCGATGTCATGAGGTGGACCGCATCTGCCCCCGCCGGCCTGACCGGGTTGAACACGGGCTCGATCGCCGAGGGGTGTCGTGCCGATCTGGTGGTCTGGGATCCCGATGTCGAGTGGGCTGTCGACCCGTTGGCACTCAATCAACGCCACCCGGTCACACCGTACGCCGGGCGCACTCTCCGCGGTGCCGTGCGCACCACCTACGTTCGCGGCAGGATGGTGTTCGACGGCCGGGTCCATCCCGGCCAGGGACGACTCCTGGAGCACGCATGACCGACAGCGCCCCCGAACTGCTCGTCGACCTCGCCTCGAGTAGCGTCGGTGGCAAGGTCCTGGCCGCCAACGACGAGTTCTTCGCGCCGAAGGAGAACCTCATAGCCGATGGCGACCCCGTGTGGAATCCCGACAAGTTCACCTCGCGAGGCAAGTGGATGGACGGCTGGGAGACCCGGCGACGCCGCGAGCCGGGCCATGACTGGGCGGTGATCGCCCTGGGCATCCCGGGGATCGTGCGCCGCATCGTGGTCGACACCAGTCACTTCACCGGCAACTACCCGGAGTCGGCCTCCATAGAAGCGATCGACCTGCCCGGGAGTCCATCGATGGTCGAGCTGGTGCGCGACCCGGCGCGATGGATGGAGGTGGTTCCCCGGTCGCCCCTTCGCGGGGACACGATCAACGAGTTCCTCGTCGGCCACCCAGAGCGGATCACGCATCTCAGGCTGGTCATCTACCCGGACGGAGGGGTCGCCCGCCTCCGGGCCTTCGGGGATCCGGTTCCGCCAGAAGGCGCCCTGGGTGGAGAACGGGAAGTCGACCTCGCGCTGCTGCAGAACGGGGCCCGCGCCATCGACTGTTCTGACCGCCACTACTCGTCGCCCAACCGGATGCTCGTACCCGGCAAGGCAAAAGGGATGTGGGACGGTTGGGAGACCCGGCGCCGCCGCGGCGCGGGCAACGACTGGGCCGTGGTGCGACTCGCCGGACGGGGGGTGGTGGAACGTATCGAAGTCGACACCACCCACTTCAAGGGCAACGCTCCCGCTTCGGTGGACGTCGAGGCGATCGACGCCGCCACGGCCGGCATCGGCGACCTGCGATTCGCCGCCTGGTCACCACTTCTCGGGGAACAGCCGGTCGATCCACACTCCCGCCACCGCTGGGCCGACCTGGCCGACACCGGACCCGTCACACACCTGAGGCTCAACATCTACCCAGACGGAGGCGTCGCCCGGTTCCGCGCCTTCGGGCACAGCGACAGCCCGTGGACATCGATCGGCTGAACGCCCTCGAAGCCGACGAGGCACGGCAGGCGCTCCTCGACTGTTGTGCGTCCACCACGTGGGCATCGGGGATGACGATGCGGAGGCCGTTCTCGGGGATCGAAGAGCTCCTGGTGGCGGCTCGGGAGGAGTGGCGGGCACTAAACAGCGAGGATCGCAACGAGGCCTTTGCGGCCCATCCCCGAATCGGCGAATCACCTGGTGCCGGCGGGCGTCACTCGGATTGGTCCCGAAGGGAGCAAGAGGGCGTTGTTGGAGCCGGAAGCGAGGTGAGAGAGCGCCTCTCCGAGTGCAACCGTGAGTACGAGCGCCGATTCGGGCGCGTGTACCTCGTGTTCGCCACCGGAAGATCCGCGGATGAGATGCTGAGGCTGTGCAAAGAACGCCTCGCCAACGACCCGGAGACCGAGTACGAGATCGCCTCGGCCGAGCAGGAGAAGATCACCGATCTCAGACTGCGGCGGCTGTTGGAGATAGATTGAGCCGAGCGGCACGCGCACAGGCTGGTTGGGGAGACGACGGTGACACTCTCGACACACGTACTCGACATCGCTGCCGGGAAGCCCGCCTCGGGGATCGTCGTTCGCGTCGAGGCGTTCGAGGGCGATGGTTGGCGGCCCATCGGGATGGGCACCACCGACGGGGACGGGCGGATCGTCGACCTGCTCGGTGATGAGGGCCTTAGCCGCGGTGAGTACCGCCTGACCTTCGAGGTCGGGCCCTACCTCGGGCCCGATGCCTTCTACCCGGAGGTGGCAGTCGTCATCCGCATCGAGGAGTCCTCTGAGCACCACCACATACCCCTACTCCTCGGCCCATACGGTTATACGACCTACCGGGGCTCATAGCGTGCGGGTCGATCGTCGCGCGCTGCTCTGATGCTCGACCTGCACCTCCAGGAGTGGCTCGACATCGGAGTGCGCTGGCTGCACGTGATCGTCGGCATCACCTGGATCGGGACCTCGTTCTACTTCAACTGGTTGAACAACAGGGTGCGGCCGCCCGCCGATCCCGAACCCGGTGTCGCAGCCGAACTGTGGTCGGTCCACGGCGGCGGGTTCTACCGGGTGGTCAAGTACGAGGTGGCGCCCGAACGGCTGCCCGAGACCCTCCACTGGTTCAAATGGGAGGCGTATGCCACCTGGCTCAGCGGCTTCTCACTGCTGTTCATCGTCTATTACCTGGGCCCGAGCGGGATCGCCATCGACCCCTCGAGGGTCGACCTCACGAGATGGGCGCTCATCGCCATCGGGGTCGGCTCCCTCGCTGTGGGGTGGTTCGTCTATGACGGCCTCTGTCGCACACCGCTGGCTCGACGGCCCGCCTGGTTCGCGCTGATCGGGCTCGGACTGGCTGCCGGCGCCGCGTACGGGTACTCGCAGGTGATGACCGGCCGCGCCGCCTACATCCACACGGGTGCCCTCCTGGGCACCCTGATGGCGGCCAACGTGTTCCGGGTGATCATTCCGTCCCAGCGGGTGATGGTCGCCGCCATGTCGCGGGGCGAGACACCGGACCCCGAGCCGGGCAAGGACGCCGCCCGGCGGTCGCTGCACAACAACTACCTGACGCTCCCGGTGGTCTTCATCATGGTGAGCAACCACTTCCCGTCCACGTTCGCCGACCGGTGGAACTGGGCGATCCTGGCCGCAATCGCGCTCGCCGGGGCCGGCATCCGGCACTGGTTCAACCTCCGCGGCCATGGCGAGAGGAACATGTGGATCCTTCCCGCCGCCGCCCTCGTCCTGGTGGCGCTTGCGATCATCACCCGCCCGCCCACCGTCGAAGGTGTGCCACCGGACGTGCTGTCGATCGTCCAGCAGCGCTGTGTTCCCTGCCACTCCACGACCCCGACGGAACCGGGCTACACCGAAGCACCACGGGGATTGCTCCTCGAGACGGAGGGCCAGATCCTGGCGCGACGCTCCGCGGTCGGTCCCCTCGTGGAGTCGGGCTTCATGCCCTTCGAGAACGCCACCGGGATGACCGACGAGGAGCGGGCACGAGTGGTGGAGTGGGCCTCGGGCGGGTAGCGCCGTCAGGCGCCCTTCCTATTCTCCAGGATCTCGAGGAAGGACCTTCCCCGCAGCTCCTCCAGTGTCACCCCGGTGCGCTCTGCCGCTTCCTCTTCGGGGATGGCGCCGCTGGAAATGGCCCTGGCGAAGAAGTTGAGCAGCCCCTGCCCGGTCGCCGCATCGTCGAATACATCACCGACGAGCGTCGCCTGGGCGGCCTTGTCGACGAAGTTCCGGAGGCGCTCTGCGGCGGCGTCCATGCTCTCCAGATAGAACGCCTGCACCGCGGCGTACCGGGTGACCAGCTGAGCCGGATGGAGGTCCCACCCCTGATAGAACGCGTGAACCAGCGAGTGCCGCACCTCATCGAAGTGCTGCTTCCAGGCGTTGTGGACTGCCCGGATGTTCTCGCGCACCTGCTCTGCGGCCAGGTCGTCGCCCGAGTGGATGGGGACCGGAAGCACGTTGGTGGCGCCGTCGGACATCCACACGCCGGTCCCTGCCAGGGTCACCTGCATCATGTGCTTGGCGAAGTCGCAGGCCGGGTGGGTCATCCCCTGATAGGCAGCGGTGATCTGGCAGGAGGCCGTGTAGTCGTAGGTGCCGAAGTGAGCGGCGACGCACCTGTCGCCCGCGGCCCGTACCAGCCGGGCCACGTTCACGCGACCCTCCTCGTCCACGATCGACCGGGTCACCTCGATCATCAGTTCCGCCTTGATCGACCCTCCGGGCAACCCCAGGCTCGACTCGATCTCTCCGAGAGCGTCACCGAACACCGCCGCCTGCTCGACCGAAACCACCTTCGGGAGCGTCACGTGGAAACGGCCGGGGATCGCCCCCCCGCTCCGCTCCACAAGGGTGGAGAAGAACAGGTCCAGGGTCGTCAGGGCCCGGATCCGCAGCTCACGGCTCAGTTGCTTGATGCGGATTCCCAGCACCGGCGGGAGTGACCCGGCCTCCATTCCCAGGGCCACCTGCTCGGCGGCGGACACGGCGGCGGCGTCCTCCTCCGGGTCGGGACGCATACCGAACCCGTCCTCGAAGTCGATGCGGAAGTCCTCCACCGGCTCGGTCTCCAACTTGGCGACCACCCTCGGGTACAGCATGGCGACGATCGGGTCACCCTTCCGGCCGAGCGCCTCGGCGAGCATCTCGGGCCGCGGGGCGTACCGCTCGAGGCTGCGCAGGGCGAGGCTCCCCAGACGGCTCGCGGTATCGGCCTTGAACAGCTGGGCGCCTCCGTAGACGGTGTGGACCGGCTGGCGCTCACCGGACTCGCCGGGAAAGGCCGACATGGCGTCGGCGTCGGCATCGAGACGGGCAAGGTAGCCGGATACCGAGGAGTCGGGAAGCGAGCGCATCAGCTGAACCTACCGGTGATCATCGCTCGAGCGCGCAGATCCTCGGCAGGGTGCGGTACTGCTCGGCGAAGTCGAGGCCGTAGCCGACCACCCACACGTCCGGGATGTCGAACCCCAGGTAATCGATGTCGACCTCCACCTCGGCGCGGTCCGGCTTCCGGATCAGGGTGCACGCCTTCAACGAGTCGGGCAGGCGAGCCGAGAGGAGCCGCATCAGGTAGGCAAGTGTGTGGCCGGTGTCCACGATGTCCTCGACGATGAGGACGTGTTTGCCCCCTATGTCGTGGCGGACATCGAGGATGAGCCGAACCGCACCCGGGTCCTCGCTCTCCCGATCCCCGTAGGACGACACTGAGATGAACTCGATGCGGTGCGGGATCGTCAGCCGGCGAGAGAGGTCGGCGAGGAAGATGAACGAGCCCTTGAGGACGCCGATGAGGATGAGTTCCCCCGTATTGGCGTAGTCCCGTGAGATCTCGTCGGCCAGTTCCTGAACGCGGCTGCCGATGGCGTCCTGGTCGATGAGGGTGGTGAGCTTGTCGGTCACGACGTGGAGGCTACCGGGGAGTGATGCCGGCTTTCGATTGACACGTCGCCGCTCCGGTGCGAACCTGCCGTTCGTGGAGAGGCTCCGAATGATGCTGAGGAAAACACCGAAGACGTCCGTCTGATCCGGCTCGCCCTGGCCAGGGCCTGACCGGAGGCCGACAGGGCCGTCCCCCAGCCATTCACTGCCGCGTGCGCGCGGCACCCCATCTCAGGAGTCTCGATGATCCCGGTACGCGCCTACTGGCGCCTTCTCAAGAAGTACTTGCGTCCGCTGCGCGCTCGCGTCGCGCTGCTCGCAGTGCTGCTGTTCACCGGCATCGCGTTCCAGGTGATCAACCCCCAGTTGATCCGATCGTTCATCGACGGCGCCCAGCAGGGGGCCGACACCTCGAGGCTGCTGTCCTACGCAGCAGCATTCGTCCTGCTCGCCGTCGGGCACCAGGCGCTCAGCGTGACCTCGACGTACTTCGCCGAGCAGGTGGGGTGGACCGCCACCAACGAGATGCGCGCCGATCTGGCAGAGCATCTGCTCGACCTCGACATGTCGTTCCACAAGACGAAGACGCCCGGTGAGCTGATCGAGCGGATCGACGGAGACGTGACGACGCTGTCGAACTTCTTCTCGGCGTTCGTCATCCACGTCGTCGGCAACTCGGTGTTGGTGGCGTCGGTGGTGTTCCTGATGTGGCGCGAGCACCCGCTGATCGGCATCGGGATGACCGCGTTCGCCCTCGTCGCCGGCGTGCTGATGATCGGTCTCCAGGCGGTGGCCATCCCCTGGTGGCGGGCGGTACGCGCCAAGCGGGCCGAGTTCTTCGGCTTCCTCGGCGAGCAGCTCGGGGGCACCGAGGACATCCGCGCCAACGGCGCGGTCCCCTACATGATGCACCGCTTCACCCTGATCCACCGGGAGTGGCTGCCGATGGAGGTGCGCGGCCGGTGGGGCTTCTCGATGCTGTGGGCGACGTCGATCGCCGTCTATGTCTTCGGGCTCGCCCTGGTGTTCGGCCTGGGCTCGCGCCTCCTCACGGCGGGGACCGTCACGATCGGTGCCGTCTACCTGGTCTTCCATTACACGGAGATGATCCGGCACCCGATCGACCAGATCCGGACCCAGATGGAAGACCTGCAGAAGGCGGGCGCCGGGATCTCACGCGTCGAGGAATTGTTCGCCGCCCGGACCCACCTGCCGGAGAACGGCACCCGGCACCTGCCACAGGGCCCCCTGGCGGTGCAGTTCGACGATGTCTCGTTCGCCTACCGGGACGAGGCCTCGGACGGAGAGGCGGTTCTCAACGGCATCGACCTAGACCTGGCCCCGGGGCGGGTGCTCGGCCTGCTCGGGCGCACCGGCTCGGGCAAGTCGACCATGGCCCGGCTGATCACCCGGCTGTACGACCCGACCGAAGGAGCGATTCGGGTGGGCGGCATCGACCTGCGAGAGGTCGATCGCACCGACCGAAGGGCCCGGATCGGGATGGTCACCCAGGAGGTGCAGCTGTTCCGGGCGACGGTGCGGGAAAACCTGACCTTCTTCGACGACCGGGTCGACGACGAGGAGATCTGGACGGTGCTGCTCGACCTCGGGCTCGGCGATTGGATCTTCGGGCTGGCCGACGGCCTCGACACGATGCTGGAGTCGGGCTCCGGCGGGCTCTCCGCCGGCCAGGCGCAGCTCCTGGCGTTCGCCCGGATCTTCCTGCGCGACCCGGGCGTGGTGATCCTCGACGAGGCGTCCTCGCGACTCGACCCGGCCACCGAGGTGCTGATCGAGCGCGCCGTCGACCGTCTGCTGGAGAACCGCACCGGCATCGTGATCGCCCACCGGCTGGCCACCGTGGATCGGGCCGACGACATCCTGATCCTCGAGAAGGGCGAGATCGTCGAGTACGGAGTGCGGCACCAGCTCGCCGCGGATGAGGAGAGCCGCTTCGCCACGCTGCTCCGCACCGGGATGGAGGAGCTGCTCGCATGACAAATCGAGAGATACCCACCGCTCGACTCGGCCTGGGGCTGATCAAGTACCAGAGGGGCCGCTACGCGCTCAACGTGCTGACCTGGGCATCGATCTGGGTGATGCCGATGATCCCGGCACTGATCACCAAGGCGTTCTTCGACCGGATCACCGGGGAGACGAGCGCCGGCTTCAACGTGCCCACGTTGGTGATGTTCGTGGTCGTCTACGCCTTCGGGCGGATCTCGGTCATGTTCCTGGGCATGTGGAACGACGCCCACCTGATGTTCCGCATCGGAACCCTGATGCGGCGCAACATGCTGGAGCGGATCTTCGAGCTGCCCGGCGCCCAGTCGATGAAGGAGTCCCCGGGCGAGGCGATCAGCCGCTTCCGCGACGACGTCGACGAGAACGTCGAGTCGTTCTCGTGGACCGTCGACATGATCGGCCTGTTCGTCTTCTCCGGTCTCGCAATCTGGATCCTGGTCGGGATCGACGGGACACTGACCGCCCTCGTGTTCGGCCCGACGATCGCCGTCGTCTACCTGGCGGCGATCGCCCGGCACCGCATCAAGCGGTACCGCGAGGCGTCCCGCGAGGCGACGGGCCGGATCACCGAGGCCCTCGGGGAGACCTTCGGGTCGGTTCAGGCGATCAAGGTCGCCGGTGCCGAGCACTCGATGATCGCCCACTTCCGCTCGCTCAACGACCGGCGCCGCGTGGCCGCCATCAAGGACAAGGTGCTGACGGCGATGCTGGAGTCGCTCTTCTGGAACACGATCAACGTGGGCACAGGGCTCATCCTGATCGTGGCAGCCGGTTCGATGCGATCGGGTGAGTTCACGGTGGGCGAGTTCGCCGTGTTCGTGTACTTCCTCGGATTCGTCACCGACGCCGGGTTCTTCCTGGGATTGTTCATCGCCCGCTACCAGCAGGCGTCCGTCTCGTTCCGGCGAATGGTCGAACTCATGGGCGACGCCCCCCCGACGCGCCTCGTGAAGCCTGTGGACCTCCATCTGATCGGAGAGCTGGAGGCACCAGATGTGGTGCCCGCCCATCTGGCCCCTCTCGAGGTGCTGGAGATTCGCGACCTGACCTTCCACTACCCCGGCACCGACGACGGGGTCGAGGACGTGTCGTTCACGGTGCCGGCCGGATCCTTCACGGTGATCACCGGTCGGGTCGGCGCCGGGAAGACGACCCTCCTCAGGGCGATACTGGGTCTGGTCGAGTCACAGCGCGGCGAGGTGCTGTGGAACGGCGAGGTGATCGAGCATCCCGCCGAGTTCTTCATCCCGCCGCGGTCGGCGTACACGCCACAGGTGCCCCGGTTGTTCTCGATGACGCTGATGGAGAACCTGCTGATGGGACGGCAGGACCCCGAGCCCGAGGTCAAAGGTGCGGTGGCATCGGCGGTCATGGAGCCCGACGTGGAGGACATGCCGGAAGGCCTGGCCACGGTGGTCGGCCCGATGGGTGTTCGGCTCTCCGGGGGACAGATCCAGCGTTCGGCCACGGCACGCATGTTCGTGCGCCGACCCGACCTGTTGGTGTTCGACGACGTGTCGAGCGCCCTCGACGTGGAGACGGAGCGGGTGCTCTGGGAGCGGATGTTCCGGGAGAGGTCGGGGGTCACCAGCCTGGTGGTCTCGCACCGCCACCCGGCGCTCCAGCGCGCCGACCAGATCGTCGTGATGCACCAGGGGCGGGTGGCGGCGATCGGGCGCCTGGGTGACCTGCTCGCCACGAGCGAAGAGTTCCGGGCGCTGTGGGAGGGAGAGGCGGACGGATAGTCGAATTCGCGTCACACCCAGTTGACATCATCTATGAATGGAACTGGCAAGAGCCAACGCATTGATCGATCAGGCGATCGAGTGCCTGGAGAAGGTCAACGCCGGACTCTCCCCGAATCTCTACGCGCCCCGCGAGGCGCAATCGCTACATCGCCGTTACGCACGGCTCGTGAAGCTCGCCACGTTCGGTGAGCTCTCCCTCGCCGATCGGGTCGGAGACCCCGGGGAGTTGGCGATTGTGAATGGCACGTCGATGGGCGAGGCACGCAGAGCTCTCGACACCAGCCGCCAGATGGCGAAGACACCACCGCTGGAAGAGGCCCTACGGCGGGCGGAGCTGTCATCCGCCCAGGCGCACGAGATCGCCAAGACCGAGTCGGTCGCTCCCGGGTCTGCGGGTCCGCTGCTCGAGATCGCACGAAACGGCCGATTCCACACCCTGAAGGAAGAAGCCCGCAGGATGCGTCTCGAAGCTCAGGCCGGGCCCGGGCTCGCCCAGCTTCAGCACGAGTCACGATTCCTCCACCACCGGGTGACCGACAAGGGAATGGTCCACTTCGAAGGTGAACTGGAGCCACACATCGGCATCCCGATCGCCTCTCGCCTCGAGAGCGAAGCGCGGCGACTCGCCCGCATTGCGCGAAATGCCGAGCCTTTCGATCGGCATATGGCAGATGCCCTCCCCACACTGCTGTCGGGGACAGGCAAGGGCTCTGGAAGGACCGAGATGGTGGTCCTGGTGTCGTATGAGGTGCCGGAGCGGGGCTGGACCCACGTCGAGGAAGGCGAGTTCTGCAAGATTCCCGGCGTGGGCCCCATCGACCCGGAGGTGGCGCGACGCATCGCCGGGGACGCATTCCTCAGTGGCGTGTTCTACGACGGTCGCGACCTCCGTCAAATGAAGCGATGGGGGCGATCGATGCCGGCGGCGATTCGGACTGCCCTCAACCTGGGTGATCCGCCCGAGTTCGAAGGCGTGAGATGCGTCGACTGTGGAAATCGGTTCTGGATCGAGTGGGATCACGACACGCCCCACGCCGCGGGCGGACCGATCTCGATCGAGAACAGCAAGCCCAGGTGCTGGCGGTGCCATCGGCGAAAGACCCGCGAGGACATCGAGGCGGGCAGGCTTCGACGACGCAGAGCGACTCCAAGCCACGATGGCGATTCCCCGGAGCCGATCGCCAACTCACCTCCCTGATCGCAGGGGCTCGTGCCCCCGATCGAGGCAACTACCGTCCTGTCGATGCCGACCCTGCTGGTCCGGAACGCCACCGTGCTGGTCACCATGGACGACGGGCGCCGGGAGATCTCCGGCGGTGGCCTGTTTGCCCGTGATGGCGTGATCGAACAGGTCGGGCCGAGCGACGAGCTTCCCGGCGCCGCCGATCGCGTGGTCGATGCCTCAGGGCTGCTCGTGCTCCCCGGCCTGATCAACACCCACCATCACTTCTTTCAGACCCTCACCAGGGTCGTCCCCGGAGCGCAAGATGCCCCGCTGTTCGATTGGCTCCGCTGCCTGTACCCGGTCTGGGCAAACCTCGACCCCGAATCGGTGCGCGTGGCGACGACCCTCGCCCTCCTCGAGTTGGCCAAGTCGGGATGCACCACCGCGTTCGACCACCAGTACCTCTGGCCGAACGGGTCCCGCGTGGACGACCAGCTCGAAGGGGCCGAGCCAGTGGGCATCCGTTTCCACGCCTCACGCGGGTCGATGAGTCTGAGCGAAAAGGACGGCGGCCTCCCGCCCGACTCGGTCGTCCAGGACCACGACACCATCCTGGAGGACACCACGAGGGTCATCGACGCATTCCATGATCCGTCCCCGGGAGCGATGGTTCAGGTGGCCGTGTCACCGTGCTCCCCCTTCACCGTGACCGAGGAGCTGATGCGCGACTCGGCTGCACTCGCCCGGGACAAGGGGGTGCAGCTCCACACCCATCTGGCCGAGACCAGGGACGAGGAACGCTTCACCCTCGAGCGATTCGGGAAACGACCCGTCGACTACGCCGCCGACCTCGACTGGCTCGGCGACGACGTCTGGTTTGCTCACGCGGTCTTCGTGGCGAGCGATGAGATCACCCGGATGGCCGCCACCGGCACCGGGATGGCCCACTGCCCGTCGTCCAACATGCGGCTGGCATCGGGCATCGCCCCGGTCGCCGGTTACCGCACCGCCCGGGTGCCGGTCGGGCTGGGCGTGGACGGATCCGCCAGCAACGACTCCTCGAACCTTCTCGCCGAGGCCCGGCAAGCATTGTTGCTCGGCCGGCTCGCCGTCTCCCCCGGCATCGGTGAGGGGGCCCAGATGGGGGCGCGCACCGCCCTGGAGATCGCCACTCGTGGCGGCGCCGAAGTGCTCGGCCGCAACGACATCGGGGCGCTCGAAGTGGGAAGAATGGCCGACTTCTTCACGCTCGATCTGAACCGGGTCGAGTTCTCCGGCGCACTCCAAGATCCGGTGGCGGCTGCCGTGATGTGCTCACCGGTCCCGGCGCGAGACGTGTTCGTCGCAGGCACGGCGGTGATCGAGGAGCGTCAGCATTCCACGATCGATGAGGGGGTCCTGGTCGAAGAGCACAACCGGGCAGCGGCGACCCTGATGGGATGAGACCAGGCGATCTGGTATTCGGTTCAGCCCCGACGATCGCTCTCTCGAGCCGGCTCTCGGCTGGCGGCGCCCGGCTCTCCCGCCAGGTGCCGCGCGCACCTTCTCGGGTGGGTACCAGGAACCGCCGCTTGACGGCAAGGCTCGCCCTTCTCTACGGCGGCGCAGGGACGCGGGATGGCGCACTCGGGCATCGCCGGCACGGTAGTGGCCCGGTCAGTCGGGGGCGGTGTACCCGAGGAGTGCCGCCATCAGGTCGACGCCCACGCCCGTCTCCGCCACTCGTTCCTGATGCCGGGCGATGTCTCCGGCCGTCGGGGCGGCAAGCAGGTATGCGGGCAGCGAGAGGGCGATTGCCCCATAGAAGGACACCGGCTCGCCGGTGAGGAACGAGAGCACGAACCCGGTCAGAGCGATCGACTCCGCGTAGGCAAGCCGGAGGATCACGGAGGTCCGGTACGCAGCGGCGAACTCCTCCGGTTCGTCACCGATCAGAGGGCGGGTCCGGTGCATCGCCACGAGCGCGGTCTCCAGCCCCGCGATGATCACGAGCACAGCCCAAGCGGTGCCGGGTTGCATGTCGCCATCGCTGTCCCCGATCAACAACCGAATGAGGACGAATACCCCCAGCGCCGCAACGAACGCCAGGTAGATGGCACGCAACGTGACGATGGGGAGCCGGGGCACGTCACGGGCGAGAAAGAACGACGCGACCAGCCGTCGAGAGGGCTCCCAACCCGGATCACGTGGATCACTCATGCCCGCAAGTTAGGCCACCGGGCGACGGCCTATCCGTGCTCGTCCGCGCTGGGCGGCTCGGCGTGGATGGTCCGCTCCGTCTGGTGTCTCCCCGGAACCGGCTGATGAGCGGGGTCGTCGAGGAAGAAGCCGTCCTCGTGTACATGGAGGAGGCTCGGCCCGTACGCCTCGGCCAGGTTCCCCAACGTCAGCACCTCCTCAGGTACACCCGACGCGACCACCCGGCCCGACAGGAGCAGGACCCAGTCGGCGGTGCGTGCCTCGGCGAGATCGTGGGTGGTCATGATCACGGTGCGCCCCGCCTCCTGCTCCTCGTGGATCATCTCGTCGATTGCGTGAGCCGATGTGATGTCGAGGCCGGTGAGCGGCTCGTCGAGGAGGAGCATCTCGTGATCCTGTGCGATGCCCTGCGCGACGAACACCCGCTGGCGCTGACCTCCCGACAGCTCGTGGAGGTGCCGATCGGCCAGGCCGGTGATGTCGAGCCGCCTCATGGCCGCCGCCACCGAGTCGCGATCCTCCCCCCGGAGGCGCCCGTAGGCGCCCGTGGACGCGTACCGGCCCATGGTCACCACCTCGCTGACCGTCACATGGAGCGCCTCGTTGACCTTGGTCGACTGCAGCACGTACGCGATGGGACCCGCGCGCACCTCGAGAGATCCAGCCGCCAGTGGCACCAGGCCGGCCACGGCATTGAGCACCGTCGACTTGCCCGAGCCGTTCGGCCCGATGATTGCCGTGAAAGATCCAGCGGGGATCGGGAACGACGACGCGGCCAGTGCCACTCGCTGCCCGTAGCGGAGGACGACATCGCGGGCTTCGACCGCTAGGCGCATCGCGCACACCGTCCCTCGATCTCCAGGGCGTGATCGGCGGCCACGAAGCCTGCCCGTGTTGCCAGATCTTCCACCAGCTCGAGGACCACGGCCTCCTTGCCCCCCGGCACGTCGACGTCCTCGACCAGCCCGCACTCGACGCAGATCAGGTGGTGATGGTGTCCCGCAAGCCACTCGGCGAGCTCGTAACGCGTGACGCCCCGGCTGAGGTGGTGGGGGGACACGACCCCGGCCTCTTCAAGCACGGCAAGCGATCGGTAGAGCGACGACACCGGAACCTCCGAACCGAGGGTCGCGGCCAGTTCAGCCGCCGATCGTGGACCCTCGGCACGGGCAAGCGCCGCCACCACCGATCGGCGACCCCGGGTGTACCGGACGCCGTGCTCGGCGAGCCGCTGTTCGATCCGTTGCTCGACGGTTGTCAGTGCGCCGCCTCCTTGGTACCTTGGCGTGATGCAGATTAGGAATGGTTCTCATTTTCGTCAACGAGGCGGGAACCTGCTGCTCGCCCTGTTGGCGTTGGCCGCGATCGCCCCATCGTGCGCCGGACGAGGCCAGACCGACGAGAGGCCGCTTGTCGTCGCCACCACGACGATCCTCGGCGACGTCGTCACCAATGTGACCGGCGACGCGGCCCGCGTCGAAGTGCTGATGCCCCGCAACGCCGACCCACACGACTTCGAGCCCTCCTCTCGCCAGGCCGCGCTGCTCGCCGGGGCCGACCTGGTCGTGGCCAATGGCCTCGGCCTGGAAGAGGGACTCGAGGATGTCCTGGAGTCGGTCGCGGGTGACGGGGTGCGGGTGCTGGAGGTTGCATCCGAGCTCGACCCGCTCCCCTTCTCCGTGGAGGCCGGGGACCCGGACGATCACGACGACCTCGATCCTCATGTCTGGCTCGATCCGCTGCGCATGGCGGACGTCGCCAGGCTCGTCGCCCGGAACCTGCACGATTCGCATCCCAGCAGCGACTGGTCGTCGCGCGCCGAGGCATACGCGGAGGAGCTGGAGACTGCTCACCGACGGATCAGCGACACGCTTTCGACCATCCCGCCCGACCGCCGTCGCCTCGTCACGAACCACGATGCCCTCGGCTACCTCGCCGCGCGGTACGGATTCGAGGTCGTCGGCGTGGTCATTCCGGGCGGGTCCACCCTGGCCGAGCCGGGGTCCGAGGAACTGGCGGCGCTGGTCGAACTGATCGATGCCGAGGGGATCCGGGCGATCTTCGCAGACACCACCGAGCCCACGGCACTGGCGGATGCGATCGCTGGCGAGGCCGACCACCTCGTCCGAGTGGTCGTGCTTCACACCGGCTCACTCGGTGCGCCGGGAACGGCTGCGGATACCCTCATCCGAATGCTGGAGGAGAACGCCCGTCTGATCGCGGAGGCGCTCGGATGATGGACTGGCTGCTCGACCCCTTCTCGCTCGCCTTCCAGCAGCGCGCCCTCCTTGGTGGTGTACTCGCTGCGATCGCCACCTCGTTGGTCGGGATCTGGGTGGTCGTACGCGGAATGACCTTCCTCGGAGACGCCCTGGTACACGGAGTCGTCCCCGGTATCGCCCTCGCCGTGCTCATTGGCTTCGATCCGATGATCGGTGCCGCCGTCGCCGCGCTGGTGATGATCGGGGGCATCCGCCTGGTCCACCGGCAGACGACGTTCTCGGAGGACACGGGGATCGGACTGCTCTTCGTAGGGATGCTCGGACTCGGAGTGATACTCATCTCCCGCACGGCGTCATATACGGGAAGCCTCACCAGCATCCTGTTCGGCAACGCCCTCGGGGTGACGACCGGCGACATCCTCGCCCTCGCCATCATCGCCTTGGTCGCCGCCGCCGTGTCGATCGGGTTCTACCGCCAGTTCCTCGTCCTGTCGTTCAACGAGGACAAGGCCCGACTGCTCGGTCTCCGGCCAGATCTCGCCCATACCGTCCTGCTCGGTCTCGTGGTCCTGGCCATCGTCGGATCGTTCCAGACCGTCGGCACCCTGCTCGTGTTCGGACTGCTCGTCGGCCCGCCGGCGACCGCCGCTCTGCTGTTCCGCCGGGTGCGGACGATGATGGTGGCCTCCGCCCTCATCGGGATCATGTCGGTGGTAGTCGGCCTCATCATCTCCTACCACGCCGACACGTCCGGGTCAGCGACGATGGCGGTGGTCCCGGTGGTGCTCTTCTTCCTCGTCCTTTCCGGCAAGACGATCCGCCCCCATCGCGCGTCATCAGAGACTTCCGCCCTCTAACCTCGCCCCGGTGGAGACCCACCATCCCGCTTCCCTGAGTGACGCCCTCGACGCCCTCGACGCCGATCCAGAGGCAACGATCCTCGCGGGCGGAACCGACCTCATGGTGTCGGTCAACTACGACTCCCTACGACCCTCGTCCGTGATCGCGATCCGCCGCGTCCGGGAGCTCCACGAGTGGGATGGCCGCTTCATCGGAGCCGGAGTCACCTTTGCCCGAATGGAGAACGGCCCGATCCGCGCCCTCGCCCAGGCGGCCCGAACCGTCGGGTCGCCGCAGATCCGCAACGCCGGCACTCTCGGGGGGAACCTGGGAACGGCCAGCCCTGCCGGCGACTCACTGCCGGTGCTCGCCGCTCTCGACGCCGAGATCGTCGTCACGTCGAAGGGGGGCGAGCGATCGGTCCATTGGGACGAGTTCGTCACGGGGCCAAAGCGCACCGCCCTCGAGCCCGGCGAACTGATCGTCGGATCCCGCCTGCCCGAGCGCATCCCGCCGGGGCAGGCCTTCGCCAAGATCGGGATCCGTAATGCGATGGTGATCGCCATCACATCGTGCTGCCTCTTCCGGGACGAGGATGGGCGCACGACGGTCGCCCTGGGATCGGTGGGGCCCACGCCGATCCGTGCCCGTCGCGCCGAGGAGATGATCTCGGACGAGCCGAGCCCGTCGCCGGCCGCCATCGAGGAGTTCGGGCGGCTCGTCGCCGAGGAGGTCTCCCCCATCGACGACCACCGCTCCACCGCCGCCTACCGCAGGCATGCCTCGGGCGTCCTCGCGAAGAGGCTGCTCGCAAGGGTCCTCACCCGATGATCCGCTTCACCGTCAATGGAGTCGAGCGCACCGCCGAACCGATCGGGCCGGAGAGCCTGCTCACGACGCTCCGCGACCGCCTCGGACTGTACGGGTCGAAGAACGCCTGCGAGCAGGGCGAGTGCGGATCCTGCTCCGTCCTCCTCGACGGCGCTCTGGTCTGCTCGTGCCTCGTGATGGCCGCCGACGCCGACGGGTCCGACGTCGTCACCGTGGAGGGCGTGGCCGACGATGACGCCTTGCATCGAGTCCAGCAGGCCATGGCCGAGGCAGCCGCCGTCCAGTGCGGCTTCTGCACACCGGGCATCGTCATCACGGCCGCCCACCTCTTCGACTCCGGTTCAGACCCATCTGAGGACGACATCCGCGAGGCGCTCGCCGGGAACATCTGCCGGTGCACCGGCTATGGCGCGATCGTACGTGCCCTCACGGGACTGGCCCGGGAGGCACCGTGACGACGATCACCCGCCGAGACCGCCCGACCACGGGAATCGGGTCCAACGCGATCCGACCAGACGCCCCGCCCAAGCTCAAGGGTGAATTCGCCTACTCCTCGGACCTCCACGCCGAGGGGATGCTCTGGGGCGCCACGGTGCGGAGCCCCCACTCCCATGCGCGCATCTTGTCGATCGATGTCGGCCCGGCGCTGGCGATCAAGGGTGTCCGGGCCGCGCTCACGATCGAGGACGTCCCCGGAAACCGTCTGGTGGGGCAGGAGCGTCCCGATCAGCCGGTCTTATGCGACGGAACCGTCCGATTCTGGGGTGAACCCGTGGCGCTGATCGCCGCCGACGATCGCGAGACGGCGAGACTCGCCGCCGCAGCCGTCGACGTCCGGTACGAGCAGATGCCGGCGCTCACCGATCCGGAGGAGGCAGAGCGGATCGGGTCGAGTTTCCGGACGATGACGATCGAGAACGGCGACTCCGACACCAGGGGAGAGGTCGTCGTCGAGGGCTACTACGAGGTCGGTCAGCAGGATCAGGCGCCGTTGGGCACCGAGAGTGGACTGGCGATCCCCGACGGTGAAGGTGGTGTCGATCTCCACATATCGACCCAGTGGCTCCACATCGATCACAAACAGGTCGTGTCGGCGCTCGGCCTTCGTGCCGAACAGGTGCGGCTGCACATGGCCGGCATCGGCGGGGCCTTCGGGGCGCGTGAGGACATCAGCCTCCAGGTCCACCTGTGTCTCCTCGCCATCCACACCGGTAGGCCAGTGAAGATGGTCTATGACCGGGCGGAGTCGTTCGCCGGCCACGTGCACCGGCACCCGGCCCGCATGTGGTACCGGCACGAGGCAGATCGCGATGGAACGCTGAAGCGCGTCGAAGCGCGCATCCTGCTCGACGGCGGGGCCTATGCCGCGACCAGCGCCGCCGTGCTCGCCAACGCCTGCTTCTTCGCCGTCGGCCCCTACCGGTGCGAGTCGGTGGCCATCCGGGGGACTGCCGCGCGGACCAACAACCCCCCTGCCGGGGCGATGCGGGGATTCGGCGCCGTCCAGTCATGCTTCGGGTACGAGTCCCAGATGGACCGGCTGGCTGCGGCGCTCGGCATCGACCCGATCGAACTCCGGCTGCACAACGCCCTCGACCAGGGCGACCACATTCCCACCAGTGGACAACGAGTCGAGGGGAGCCTGCCAACGCGCCGCGTGATCGAGGCGCTCCGCGACATGCCGACGGTCGATGTCGCCTCCGACGATCCCCGCCGTCTTCCCGGAGGGACCGGGCTCACAACTTCACGGGGCTCGGTGCGGCGGGGCGTTGGTTTCGCCGTCGGCATCAAGAACATCGCCTTTTCGGAAGGGTTCGACGACTACACGGAGGCTCGCGTCGTCCTCACCCCCGAGGGCCTCGAGATCCATACCGCCGCCGCTGAGGTGGGCCAGGGCCTCGTCGTGATGGCCGAGCAGATCGCCCGCACCGCGACCGGCATCGACAACGTCCGGGTGATCTGGGACCACACGTCGCAGATCGGCTCCGCCGGATCGACATCGGCGTCGCGCCAGACCCAGATGACCGGAGGCGCCGTGCTTGCAGCCTGTGAGGCGATCGTCGTCGAAGCGCTGCGACGAGCCGATGCCGACGGCCTCGACGACGCCGGCGCCTGGAGAGACGGCGAGCTGGTGATGACGCTCGAGGAGTTGCTCGCCGAGGGCCCGATCGAGCATCTCGAGCGGTTTCGCCATCCGCCCACCGAGCAACCCGACGAGCGGGGCCACGGGGACGTCCACGCCGGGTGGGCAGTGGCCGCCCACCGGGCCGTCGTCGATGTCGACCCCGAACTCGGGCTGGTACGGGTGGTCCGGGTCGACACCGCCCAGGATGTCGGGAGGGCGATCAACCCCGCTTCGGTGATCGGCCAGATAGAAGGCGGGATCATGCAGGGGGTGGGTCTGGCGATCATGGAGGAGATCGTGCTCGACAAGGGCGTGATGAAGAACGCGTCGTTCACCGATTACCTGCTCCCCACCATCCTCGACGCCCCCGAC
>DATHSA010000042.1:0-28539 GCA_035464675.1 Acidimicrobiia bacterium | reverse complement strand
GCAGTCGGCGTCCACTCCGGCGACCCTGAGGAGATACTGCGTGCCCGGCCCGTGCTCGCACGACACGGGGCGCTCGCAGTGAACACGTTTGGACGCAAGACAAGGAGGCGAGTCCGTTGACCGAAGCCACCCAGCTGATGGTGTGGATCGACCAGGACCTCTGCACCGGTGACGGAATCTGTGAAGAGATCGCGCCCGACGTATTCGTCGGCCGCGACGACGGCCTGTGGGTCGTGAAGGAAGAGGCCGAGCACTTCGGGAAGACAATCGTGTTCGACGCCCAGGAAGGCGAAGGGCACGGACCGGAGGGCTCCCGCGGCGTGGCCCGGGTACCCGACTCGCAGACGGACATCGTCATCGAGGCAGCCGAGGAGTGCCCCGGCGAGTGCATCATGATCGAGCCCTACGACGCGGAGTCGATCAAGGCACGAGGCGTCTAGCCGTCGCCCAGGTAGTCCTTGAGGCGGCCCGCGCGGGACGGCTGTCGGAGCTTGGCGAGAGCTTTCGTCTCCAGCTGACGTACCCTCTCCCTGGTCACCTTGAAGTGCTTGCCGACCTCCTCCAGCGTGTGGATGTTGCCGTCGGCCAGTCCGAACCGCATGAGCAGCACCTGGCGCTCGCGCTCGGTCAGCTCTTCGAGGACGATGCGCAGGTAGTCCTGAAGCAGCCGGAACGACGCCGCGGTCACGGGCGCCTCTGCGTCGAGATCCGGGACGAAGTCTCCAAGCGTCGAGTCGTCCTCCTCCCCCAGCGGCGACTCGAGTGACAGGGGATCCTGAGCGATCCGTCGCAACTCGTTGACCTTCTCCGGCTCCAGCTCGAGATCGGTCGCGATCTCCTCGATCGTCGGCTCCCGCCCCAACTCCTGGCTGAGATTGCGCTGGACGGCGGCGAGCTTGTTGATGGTCTCCACCATGTGGACCGGAACCCGAATGGTGCGACCCTGGTCGGCAAGCGCCCGGGTGACCGACTGGCGGATCCACCACGAGGCATACGTGGAGAACTTGAAGCCTTTGCGGTAGTCGAACTTCTCGACGGCTCGCATCAATCCGAGATTGCCCTCCTGGATCAGGTCGAGGAGCGGCATCCCGCGCCCCACGTACTTCTTGGCTATCGAGACCACCAGCCTCAGGTTCGCCTCGACGAGCCGCTGCTGGGCACGATCACCCAGACGGGCGGAGCGGTCGAGGATGGCCCGATCGGCAATCGGGAGCGGTTCGGTGATCGCAGCGATCTTCTCCTTGGCCCGCAGCCCGGCTTCCATCTGCATGGACAACTCGACCTCCTGCTGGGCGTCGAGAAGGGGCACCCGACCGATCTCCTGGAGATACATGCGGACAGGGTCGCTGACCTCGATCTCGTCGTCTCCGGGGACGAGATCGAAGACTGCCTCGGGCGTGTCTTCTCGGATCTCCACGCCCTCCTTGCGCAGCGCCTCGAGGGTGCGGTCGAAGGCGTCCGGGGCGGCTTCGGCGTCCTCCAGCTCCTGCTGGACCTCCATCATCATCAGGAAACCGCGCTGCCGGGCGCGCGCCAGCAGGTCTTCGAGGACGCGGTCGGCGGGCGTGGTCATTCGTGGCTCCAGAGATCGCGGCGCTGCTTCTCCAACGCTATCAACTCCCGAAACGCCGTCGAATATGCCTCTGGTTCGGACTCCGAGTCCAGGGACTCGACGCGACGGCGCATCTCTTGGATTCGGCGATCCAAGGCCCCGACCTGAACCTTTCTCAGCAACTCGGTGGCCTCCGGCAGTGGCCTATCGAGGAACGCCAGGCCGCGCAACATGACCGCGGCGTCGGAGTCGTCGTCCCCCAGCAGGGAGCCGAGATCGGGCGGCTCGCCAGGCTCCATCGCGGCAATCGTCGGCGCGATCAGATCGTACGCGGCCTGGTGATCCGGCCGGCTGAACAGCCCCTCGACATCGGCCCCGCGGACCCCTGGGTCGTTCGCCAGGAGCAGCCGGAGCAACTCGCGCTCGGCCTTCTCGACTCCCGACAAGTCGGCGGTCGGGGGCCTGCGGGGTGCCGGCGACTCGGAGCGAGGGACCGCAGACTCCACGGCGCCGACGACGACGTCGAGTTCCACCCCGGTGCGGCGGGCCACGAACACCGCGTACTCGTGCCGGGTCACCGAGTCGGGATGTCGCGCGACGACCTCGGCAACTGAACGGACCGCTCGCCCCCTCGCCTCCGGCTCGGTCAGGTCGTAGCGCGCCAGGTCGGCCTCGATGCGGTACTGGAGCAGCGACGTGGAGGTCTCGATGGCTTTGCGCAAGGCATGGATCTCCCCGGCGGACACCACATCGGCAGGATCGCGCCCTTCGGGAAGCTCGGCGATGCGCAGGTCCAGGTCACCCGGCACCGATCGCTCGAAGCCGCGCAGGCTCGCTCCGGTCCCGGCCTCGTCGGCGTCGAACATCAAGACGACCCGCTCGGTGAAGCGCCGGAGCAGATCGAGGTGCTCCTCCCCGAGGGCGGTTCCACACGTTGCCACGGCGATCGGCATACCGGCCATGTGAAGGGCGATCACATCGGTGTAACCCTCCACGACGACGGCCTCCCCGCCGCGCACGATCTCGCTCTTCGCCCAGTTCAGCCCGTAGAGGAGCCGTGACTTGTGATAGATCGGGGTCTCCGGTGAATTCAGGTACTTGGGACCCTCCCCCTCGAGAAGTCGCGCCCCGAAGCCCACGGCATCCCCACGAACGTCGTAGATGGGGAACATGACCCTGCCCCGGAACCGGTCGTAGACCCGGCCCGCCCGGTTCCTCAGGGCAAGCCCGGCCGACACCATGACGTCCTCGGGAACCTTTGCCGTGCGCAAGTGAGCGACGAGCGCCTCGCCCCCCGGGGGGCTGAACCCGATCCGGAACTGCTCGACCACGTCGGCGTCGTACCCGCGGCCCCGCAGGTAAGACCGGGCGACACCGGCGTCGGCACCCTTCTTCAGCCGGGTGCCGTAGAAGTCGACCGCAGCGGTTGTGGCGTCGACCAGTACCTGGCGCCGGTCGCGTCGCTTGGCCGCCTCCGGATCCCGTTGCATCGTGATGCCCGCGCGCCGGGCGAGAAGCTCCACGGCATCGGTGAAGTCGAGGGCCTGGGTCTCCTGGACGAAGCGGAAGAGGTCACCGCTCTTCCCGCACCCGAAACAGTGGTACAGCCCACGCGAGGGGTCGATCGAGAGAGAGGCGGTCTTCTCCTGGTGGAAGGGGCAGACCGCCATGACCGAGCGGCCGGTGCGCTTGACCTTGGTGACCTCGGAGACCAGCTCCACGAGGTCGGTGGCGTCCCGAACCCGCTCGATGTCTTCGCGTCGGTAGGCCACCGTGGGAGTGTACGTAGTCCGGGGAGGGACGGGCGCTGCCGGGATTCGCGATCTCGGCGGCCGCCACAAGACGGCCCTAGACGACCCCGCCAAACCGCCCCTCGAGGTGCTCCACCAGCTCCGCGATGGGAAGCCGCACCTGCTCGGTGGTGTCGCGATCCCGCACCGTCACTGCCCGGTCCTCGAGGGTGTCGAAGTCGATCGTGACGCAGTACGGCGTCCCGATCTCGTCCTGGCGGCGGTAGCGGCGGCCGATCGACTGGGTGACATCGACCTCGATCGCCCAGCGGCCCCGCAGCAGCGCCGCCACCTCGTCGGTGACCGCCACGAGATCGTCCTTCTTGGACAGCGGCAGGACCGCCACCTTGATGGGAGCAAGCCGGGGGTGGAGACGGAGCACCACGCGGTTCTCTCCGCCGATCTCATCCTCGTCGTAGGCGTCCAGGAGGAAGGCGAACGCCGAGCGGGTGACGCCGGCGGCAGGTTCGATCACATGGGGGAAGAACCGCTCGTCGGCCTCCTGGTCGTAGTAACGGAGGTCCACCCCGCTGTGCTCGGTGTGGGCCCGCAGGTCGAAGTCGGCGCGGTTGGCGATCCCCTCCAGCTCGTCCCACCCCCAGGGGAAGAGGTACTCGACGTCGCTGGTCCCGCTCGAGTAGTGGGAGAGCTCATCCGCCTCGTGGGCGCGAAGCCGGACGTGATCCGGCTCCATCCCCAGGTCGACGTACCACTGGAGGCGGGCATCGAGCCAGTAGCGGTACCACTGCTCGGCCTCCTCGGGCCGACAGAAGAACTCCATCTCCATCTGCTCGAACTCGCGGGTGCGGAACACGAACTGGCCCGGCGTGATCTCGTTGCGGAACGCCTTTCCGATCTGGGCGATCCCGAAGGGGAGGCGCATCCGTGCGCTCCGCCGGACGTTCTCGTAGTTGATGAAGATCCCCTGAGCGGTCTCGGGGCGGAGATAGACGACGGCAGCGTCCTCCTCCACCGGCCCCAGGAAGGTCTTGAGCATCAGATGGAACGGCCGCGGCTCGGTGAAGGTGCCGTGCTTCCCGCAGTTGGGGCAGGTGTCGGGGTCCTCGAGCTTGTCGAGGCGGAACCGGTTGTTGCAGTTGCGGCACTCCACCAGGGGATCCGTGAAGGATTCCTCGTGCCCGGAGGCAACCCACACCTGACGGGCCTGGAGGATCGACGAGTCGAGGCCGACGATGTCGTCACGGTCGGTCACCATCGACTTCCACCACGCCTCGCGGACGTTGCGCAGCAACTCCACTCCGAGTGGCCCGTAGTCCCACGAGGAGCGCAGCCCGCCGTAGATCTCGGAGGCGGGGAAGACGAACCCGCGCCGCTTGGCGAGGTTGGCGATGGTGTCGAGTGACGCAGCGGGCATGCCGGGCGATGTTAGGTGCGGGCCTCCCGCCCTCCGCCATCCGCACTCCGCACGGACGAGCTCCCACACGCGTGGACGCAGCCATTGCCGGTCCAAGTCCCGCAGAGCGCAGCGAGGTCTAGGTCCCCACTCCCCCGTACCGCCGCTCCCGGCCCCGGTACTCCTCCACCGCCTCTTCCAGGTCGGGCGTGCGGAAGTCGGGCCACAGGGTGTCCGGAAAGATGAACTCGCTGTAGGCGGACTGCCACAGCAGGAAGTTGCTGATCCGGTGCTCACCGCTGGTTCGGATCACCAGATCGGGATCGGGCATCTCGGGGATCTCGAACCGCGACGCCAGCGCCTGCTCGTCGATATCGTCCACTGCGATCTCGCCCGACGCCACGTCGGCGGCCAGCCGGCGGGCGGCGTCGACGATCTCCAGGCGGGCGCCGTAGTTGAAGGCGAAGACCATCGTCATGTTCGTGTTGCCGGAGGTCAACTCCTCGGCTTCGCGAATCCTGGTGCGCAGCCGGTCGCTCACCCTCGGGTCATGACGGTCGCCCAGGAAGAGCACCCGCACCCCCAATTCGTGGAGTTCGTCGCGCCGCCGGGTCAGGAGGTCTTCCTTGAAGCCCATGAGGAACCCCACCTCCTCGTCGGGCCGCGACCAGTTCTCGGTGGAAAACGTGAACACGGTCAGCCACTCGATACCGAGCCCGAGCGCCCCGTGCACCACGTCGAAGAGCGCCTCCTCCCCCGCCGCATGCCCGGCCGTCCTGGGAAGGCCCCGGGCCGCGGCCCAGCGGCCATTGCCGTCCATGACGATCGCCACATGGCGCGGGTCAGGCATCGATGGCCAGGCTCTTGAGCCGCCGGTCGATGTGGTACTCGATGAACCGCTTGGTGACCCCCATCGCCTCGCCCGAGAAGGACTCGTCGTGGGGAGGCAGGGACCCGAGGTCGGCCTCGGCGAGACGCGCCAGATACGACGTGAGGCCGGAGCGAAGCGCCACCGAGCCGGGGACGGCGTCGCGTTCGCACAGGGCGCCGCCCGCAGAGAACGAGAATTTGGTGAGCCCGTCGATGCGGCCACACCCGGCGCACTCCTCCAGGGCCGGGGCCACACCGACCACCTCGGCCGCCTTGAGGAGGAACCCCACCACCAGATCGGGATGAAGGGGCCCCGCCTCGAGCGCTCCCAGCCCCTGGCGGAGCAACAGGAACGCCCGGATCGAGCTCTCGTCCTCCTGGGTCACCGCGTCGATCACCTCGACCATGGTCCCCGCGGCGAGCACCCGGTCGAGGTCGCCTCGTAGGGCGGGATACGCCTCGATCACCGAGACCTGGGTGATCGTGTCGAGGTTGCGCCCCTCATAGAGCACCAGGTCGACGTGAGTGAATGGCTCCAGACGCCCTCCAAACCGGCTCTTGGTCTTCCGAACCGCCTTGGCGACGGCGCGCACCTTGCCCCGATTCGGGCTCAGCAGGACCACGACGCGGTCGGCCTCCCCGAAGGGAAACCCTCTCAGGACTATGCCCTGGTCGTTGCGAAGTGGCACGCCGCTCAGGGTACCGGGAGGGAGTCCCGTCGCCCGTCTCCCGTCGCCCGTCTCCCGTCTCGAGCCGAGCCGCCACTGGTAGCTGGCAGCTGGCGACTGGAGACTCCTCCCGGGGAACCAATCGCGCCTCCCCCTCCGTCCCAGTCTCAGCATCAGAGGGAAGGGACATCCGATGGCACGACGCGCCGCCCTTGCGGTCCTCGCATTCGCACTGGCGATCCCGGCGCCGGCGCTCGCCCAGGCGGACGATGTGATCATCGAGCCACCGATTCCCTGCCGCTGGTGGCGATGTGACGACGTCGATCCCGATGTCGTGGTCGAGTCGTACCGTTTGGAGGCGGTGATCGAGAACGGCGTCGCCACGACGCTCGTCACCCAGGTCCTGCGCAACGACTCGGACCGCGTCGCAGAAGGAGTGTTCCTGTTCCCGCTGCCCGCCGACGCCGCGGTGACCGGCCTGACACTGTGGATCGACGGCGAGCCCGTGTCCGGCGATGTGCTCGACGGCGAGACGGCCCGGCGCACCTACGAGGACATCATCCGTCGCACCCTCGACCCTGCTCTCCTCGAGTTCGTCGACGACGGCCTGCTGCGACTCTCGGTCTTTCCCATGCCCGCAGACTCGACACGGATCGTGGAGATCGAGTACCGCCAGGCGTTGCCCTCGGACGGCGGCCTGGTGCGCTACCGGACCCCGCTCGCTGCCGAGCACAACGCCGAGATCGAGGAGATCTCGGCCCGCGTCGAGATCCGAGACGACGACGGCGTGAAGGCGATCCACTCGCCCACCCACGACGTCTCGATCGACCGTCCCGATGAGAAGACGGCCATCATCGGCTTCGAGAGCGACGGCAGCGAACCTGGCGAGTTCGTGCTCTACCACTCCACCGATGCCGGGCCCATCTCACTCGATGTCATCACCTACCACGAGGACGGCGAGGGCTATTTCCTCCTCCTCGTCAGCCCCGGCCTCGCCACGGCACAGGAAGTGGTCGCCAAGGACATCGTGGTCGTCCTCGACACCTCAGGGTCGATGGAAGGCGAGAAGTTCGCCCAGGCCCAGGACGCCGCCCGGTTCGTCCTGGACAACCTGAACCCTGCGGACCGGTTCGAGGTGATCGCCTTCAACACCGCCACCGACTCCTACGCGGGTTCTCTCCGGCCGGCGTCGGAGGCGCCGCTGGCGCGCACGTGGGTCGGGGGGCTGTCCGCCGGCGGCAGCACCAACATCGACCTGGCGCTCCGCGAGGCCTTTGCCCTCGATTCCGAGGAACGACCGCTGTACGTGATCTTCCTCACCGACGGCCTGCCAACCGAAGGCGTCACGGATACTCCTGAGATCCTCGAACGCCTGGAGGCGCGCCGCTCGAACACCGTGTCGGTGTTCGCCTTCGGGGTCGGGTACGACGTCGACACCTTCCTGCTCGACTCGATCGCCCGGGGGCACCATGGGACCACCACCTACGTGGCTCCCAACGAGGACATCGACGGAGCGGTGGAGTCGCTGTACTCAAAGGTCGCTTCACCTGTGATGACCGGGATCGAGATCGAGATCGATGGCGTCGAGGCCACCGACGTCCATCCCGATCCCCTGCCCGATGTGTTCTCCGGGGGACAGCTGATCGCGGTCGGGAGATACGAGGAGCCCGGCGACGCCACGGTGGTGGTGCGAGGCATGGTGCGCGGAACCCCCACGACGCGCACATTCGAGAACGTCGGATTCGGAGGAGACGGCGGCGACGACTCCGTGCCGCGCCTCTGGGCGACGCGCAAGATCGGCGACCTCCTCCGCCAGGTCCGGCTCGATGGCCCGGACGAGGAGACGATCGGCCAGATCGTCCGCCTGTCCATCCGCTGGGGCGTCGTCACTCCCTACACCTCCTACCTCGTCGCAGACGATGCCCCGTTCGGAGAAGAGGCTCTCGTAGACATCACCGAGGACGCCGTGCGGGCGGCTCAGGCGACGACCGCGCCCGTCTCCGGCGCCGCAGCGTTCGAGGCGGCCGATGTGGCGGCCTCGATGAGCGGCTCGGATCAGGCCGCTCAGCCGGCCGACCAGTACGCCGACCTGGTTCGCATCGCCGGAGGCCGGACATTCCGGCTGAACGGGGGCGTCTGGGTCGACACGACCTATGACCCGGAGATGGAGTCGATCCGCGTGCCGTTCGGGTCCGACGACTACTTCACCCTGGCCGCGAGGAGCGAGGCGATCGCCGATGCCCTCACGGTCGGGACGAACGTCGTCCTCGTGCACGATGGCATCGCCTACGAGGTCCTCGCGCCCGACGCCGAGGGAGATGCGCTACCGGTGACCACCTTGCCCGGAGATGTCGATGGCGCCATCGCCGCTCCCGCCACCGACCGAGGAGGGGACGGCTTCCCGATACTCCCGATCGCAGCCATGGCGGCGCTCGCCGCCGTCGCCGTGCTGATGCGCTCCGTCGTGAAGCGGGGTTAGCCGCTCACGTCGAGGGTCGCCACCATGCCGGCCCTGTGGATATTCTCGACGAGCGACACGCCTGCATCCTCACGCCGCTCTGTACTCTCTGCCAGAAGGGTGGACCACTTCACACGAGGAGACTGAGGATGTTTGCAGCGAGAAAGTTGCTCTGGCTGGCCATACCGACGGTGATGGTCCTGTTCGTCACGGCGTGCGGCGACGACGACGGTGATCAAGGCGGCGGCGCCACGGAGTTCGACGTCGCGGCGAGCGAGTTCCAGTTCTCGCCCGACGCCTGGGCGGTGGCGGCCGACACCGACGTGACGGTCACATTCAGCAATGCTGGATCGATTCCACACGAGTGGGCAGTACTGACGGAGGGGACGAACATCGAGAGCGAGGCCGAGTTCACCGAGGATCTCGTCGAACTCGAGGTCGAGGCCCTGCCCGCCGGAGAGAGCACCACCCAGTCGTTCAACCTGCCCGCCGGGACGTACCAGGTGATCTGCGCGCTGGAAGGGCATTTCAACGCCGGCATGGAGGGGACGCTCTCGGTCGGAGGGTGACGCCAAGCCCGAGGAGATGAGTTCGCCCCGGGAACCTGCCACCCTGGGGTCATGCCGACAGCATTGACTCCCGAGGAGAGACAGGACCTGGAGCGCGCCCACCCGGCATGGTCGATCGACGGCGAAGCGATCTCCCGCACCTTCGAGTTCGCCGACTTCGGCGAGGCGATGGGGTTCGTCAACCGCGTGGCGCTCGCCGCCGAGAAGGCCGACCACCACCCCGACGTCGACATCCGCTGGAACAAGGTGCTCCTGACGCTGACCACCCACTCCGCCGGCGCCCTCACCGACCGGGACCGGAGCCTCGTCGAGACGATCGACGGCTGGGAGGACTGACTCAGCAGTAGACCTCGAACATGACGACGTTCGACCAGGCCCCCACTCCGGCCTCCTCCCAGGTCCGGACCCGCCAGTAGAACGTGTCACACGTCTCCAGAGGGTCTGGCACGGCCCACTGCCTGCCGCCGCCCGGGATGTATTCGGTGGTCAGGATCGTGGTGAAGTCGGACACGTTGGATATCTGCACCTCGAAGTACTCGGGTTCGCATCCCGAGTACGACCAGGTCAGCGTGGGAGTCTCCGTGAGGACCATCCCGGTCGGCCCGGTGGCGACCAGAACCCCCGGTCCGCACGTGGTCGTGGTCACCTGAGCCGTCGTCGTGGTGGCCGCCATCGTGGTCGTCGTGGCCGGGACCGTGGTCGTGGTCGCCACCGTCGTGGGCGTCGGGGGGGCATCCTCGAGCTCGACGACGACGGTGATCGCCGACTCCCCGCCCCGGCGGCCGACCCGGTCGTAGGCGATCACCCTCAATTCATAGACGCCGCTTCCATCGGGTGACCAACTGAACTCGACCACCTCGAGCATCCCGCCTCCGGTCGCCACGTCCTCGGCGACACTGCCATCGACCTCGAGTCGCGCCATGCCGACCCCGTCGGGGTCGGCGACATGGGCGACGATCCCCACCGGGGCGTGGTCGATCACGACCCACTCCAGAGGCGCGTCGATCCACGCCTGCTCCACATCGGGTGTCTGGCCCAGGACTTGCGCCGCGCTCACGACAACCAGGAGCACGACGGCGCCGATGATCGTCTTCCTCATGGGTACGGGATTTCCCACGGCTCGGTGAAGCGGTCGTGACGCGGGAAGGGCTTGGTGCGGTACCTCGGGTCGACGCAGTCGGCGTTGACGCTCAGGTGGATCACGGCGTCATCCGCGGAGAGGAATATCCACGGCGACGGGTCGGTGTCCCAGGGCACTCCGGACTGGTGTGGCCATTGGCCGGGGAGATACCAGTCGGCCAGTCGGTCGAGGACGATGACAAACTGCTTGGTGCCACCGGGTGCGAGGTCGCTGAGATCCACGTCGACAGTCTTGCTACGCATGACGTCGCCGGTGACCGGACCGACCTCCCACCGGTCGTCGTGGTAGTTCGTCCACTCGTAACGGTCCCGAGATCCCTGCGCGTACGCGACGACGCGGCAGGACGACGGGAAGTCGGCGTCGTCGCTGCCGGGCGTGCGACGGAAGGTCAACTCGAAGGTCGCCGGAGCCAGCGTCCCCGCCGGCTCCGGGATCACCACGATCCCCGGATGGAGGGCGAGAACATGTTGTGACCCGGAGGCGGCATTCGACACTGCCGCCTGTGAGGCCGCCAGCTGTATCTCGTCGAGCAGCCTGTCGATCATCTCCTCCGCCAACTTCTCGCATTCCTCCGGCACCGGAACGTCTTCACACGCTCCGGATTGCTCCACCAGCCAACGGGCGACATCCCCCTTGGCCCCCTCGACGAGCTCACTGAACTTAGGGATGGTGGGCGGGGCGCCTGCCATCGTCAGGCCCACCTTGACGGCCGTCGAGGCGAGCCCGGCGCAGCGCTCCTTGGTCATGTACGGGGCTTGCTCACACCGGGTGGCCAGCACCAATCCCTCGGCGATCTTTTCCTTCAGCTTGTCGTAGAGCGTCGAGTACAGATCCCAGGCACCGGTGACCAGCCCGATGGCGTCTTCGATGTAATCCCAAATGCTCTTGCTCGGCGGCGGAACCTGCACTGCGCACACCGTCGCTCCGGGGATGAGACCACGATTGACCGCTACGCCGTTCTCGTACACGAAGGCCCTTTGAGCCGTACTCAGGTAGGCGCCCTCGCTGTACTCGAACACCGCGGCCGCCGAAGGGTGAAGGAATGTCCACAACGGTGTGTCGCTCGGTCGCGGGTTGCCTGGTTCGAACGGATTCTCGATAACCCGCACACACCGCGAATAGGACGGATTTGGCCCGGTGGGTGGGGTCATCTCGACCTGCATCACCAGGTCGGGGACCTCGAACTGAACCGTCGGTGGGGGCGGCTCGTGCACCAGGTCTATGACGACCGTGTTGGAGGCGCCCGGGAGCGGCTGCAGACCATCCATCGGAAGGACGCGGAGGTAGAGGACGTCGGACGGCAACGGCCGCCGCTCGTCGAGCGACTCTCCGGCTGCGGTCTGGAACAACGGGGGCGAGAAGCGGGCCCTTGTTGCACCCGACGTGCCAGGTACGAGCCCGGCAATGACCTCATAGGTCAGTTCCGACGGATCGGGTTCGCTGAGGACGTCCGGCGGCGGGTTCAGGATCGCCTCGAAGTCCACCGAGAAGTCGATCGACCCATCCGATGGCGCGGCCACCGTCTGCATCGACAAGAGCCCTGGATACGCAAGAGTCGAACCCGCCGGAGGGGGAAGGGCACTGACCTGCAGGATTCCGTGAGTCCCCCAAGGCGACGCCCAGTGGAAGGTGCTGGGAATCTCGCCGATGGGCCCGTTGGTACACGTCACAGGGAGCGTTGGGATCCCACCGTCCCCGTTCCTCGGCTCATAGGTGCATATCGTCCCCTGCCGGACAGGCCTGCCGTTCAAAAGGATCCAATCGAGGCCAGTCGCGGCGACCACCGGGCCGGTGAGCCCACCGAGAGCAACGTCCGTCGGCGAGCCCTTTGCCGCCGTCGGCTCCCAGCGGCCGGCGCCGAGGGCGACGAGGTCTCCATCCCGCCAACCCCACGCTTCGATCGCGATCGGCAGTCCGGCCGGCGGCGCCATCAGCGAACCGAAGTCGAATCCGTCATCGAGACCGGGGAGAACGAAGCTCTGGTTCTCCTCGGGCACCCGGCTCCAGGTCTCATCGTCGTAACTGACGTACAGGTAGGCAGCATCGGCCTCGCTGGGGTTCGCCAGGATGCCACCGTCGAAATCGAGGTTGCCGGACCAGTTCCGACGCCCGCACTCCCGCGATGCGGGGATGAGCACCGGGGGTGTGGCTCGTCCGTCGAGATCGGCATACGCCACGATCGGGCTGGCTCCGATGGCTATCTGGACCGCCCCGTCGCCAACCTCGTCGAACGCGCTCCCGAATCCGGCGACGAACACGGTCGCCTGGTCGGATGCCGGCTCGATCGTCGCCGCACAGTCGGTGACGGTGACCGACGGCCCCCCGGTCGTCGGCGTCGGGTCTTCCCCGTCCGAGCGTGGGCCCGGATCGAAGACCCTCGTCCAGATCGGACCGGCTGTCTCAGAGCCCCCCTCGCTGTCGAGGGTCCGGATCGTCACGGCGTGCACACCGATCCCGTCGGGCACCCATCCAAAGGTCGAGTTGTAGGCCGTGGCGCCGGCCGGATCGAGCGTCCCGGCCAGTTCCCCATCGGCCCAGATCTCGACCGTCGTCAGGGGGACCGCCGAGTAGGCGGCGACATTCAACTCGACCGCCCGACCGGGGACCAGCGCCCCCACGTCGCCAGCGGCCCGGAACCCGAGTGACGTCTGTGAGCCTGTCGGGTCGGCAGTGCTGCCGCTTGAGGTGCAGGAACCAGCGACCAACATCGCGGCAAGCGCGCCGGCGACAACGCGTCCGGTCAGTCGGTCCATGTGCGCATCCCCGGCCCCAATGTGCGTCGGCCGAGCGACCCTAGCACCCGGATCAACCCCGGGTCCGTGGGCCAATTCGCCGTTCGCTCCCCCGACGCCTCACTCCCCTCCACCCCATATGTGATAACTTCCTCACATGTCAGGAGAGGACGCCATCTTCAGGGCGCTGGCGAACCCGACCCGGCGAACGATCCTCGATCGCCTGTCGACGGGCCCGGCCACCACGGGCGACCTGGTCGAGGCGACACCCGACCTGACCCGTTACGCAGTGATGCAGCACCTCGGCGTGCTCGAGAAGGCCGGACTGGTGCTGGTCACCCGCGCCGGGCGCCGGCGGTTCAACCATCTCAACTCGGTCCCCCTCCGGGAGGTCTACGAGCGATGGGTGGGTGAGATCGCCGGGGCCTCCGCCGCCGAGATGCTGGCTCTGCGCCATCACGTAGAGAGGAAGCCCATGTCCACTTCCGAGAATCCCAGGGTCGTCCGGGTGGAGAACGAGTTGCGCTTCAAGTCCTCGCCCGAGCGGGTGTTCGCCGCCATGACCACCGACACCCTCGAGTGGTTCCCCCACACCTACGGCGAGGGCCGGGTCCAGCAGATCGTCCATGAAGCCCGGGCAGGTGGTCTGGTGATGGAGGACTGGGGTGATGGCAGAGGGCACGTCTACGGCCTGATCCAGGCCTGGGATCCCCCGAGGTCGATGACCACCCGCGCCTGGCTCGGCCTCGGGGTCAGCCTCGACACCACCACCACGGTCGAGGCAGACGGCGACGAGACGATCCTCCGGGTCACCAAGGTCGCCGTCGGCCCCCTCACCGACGAGGAGGCGAAGGGGATCACCACCTACGGTGACCTCAGGCACTTCGAGCAGGCACTGCGGGCCTGGATCGAGGCCGGCTAGCCCCCGGCCGCGGCGTCGGCTTCGGCCCGGTCGACCCCGTAGAGCCCCGAATCCCCATCGCGGTCCGTGACGGCGTGCCACATCGTGTCGCCCACCTCGGCGAAGGCGACCACCGTGAAGTCCGGGTCGTAGACGACGAAGTCCACCCGCCCCGTGTCCCGGTCCATCCGGGCGGAGTAGTTGCCCATGGTGAACCAGATGGCCCGGTCGGCAACGACGAAGCCCGGCTGGCCGATCTGCCCGGCGAGAGTCGGCCGCAGGGCGATGTCGATCACGGTCTGGATCTCGTCGGTGGCGATGTCGATCCGCGAGATCCTCCTCACATGGCCGACGTCCTCGACCACCACGTCGGCGAACACGAAGATGCCGCCCTCGAACGCCGCGATTCGCAGCGGCCCATCGGCCTCGACCGAGCCCAGGCAATCCGGCTCGGAGGACGAGTACCCGAGATCGTCGTGGATCGACACGATGTCGCCGGTGGTGGCGTCGATGCGCAGCACCCGGCCGCACCACCGATCGATCGACCAGACCGTGTCGCCCGCCGCCACGACGTCGATGCGGTCACCGGGGCTGCCGGAACCCTCCTCCGTCGCCACTATCTGGACCAGTTCCCCCGACGCCCGGTCGATCTGGGCGACACCGCCCCGCACGCCGAGGCCCACCCAGGCGTGATTCTCGGTGAGCGCCACGCCCGTCGGTCCGGTCCCGGCCGGTGTCTCGACGGTGGCGAGCACCCCCCCGGTGGCGGCGTCGATCTTCATCACGGTGTGATCACCTGCGTTCGAATTGGCCACCCATACCTCGCCGCCTTCGGCCGCAATGCCCACCGGATCGCGCCCCACCGGTATGTCAGGGCTGACCTCGCCGGTGGTGGTGTCGACGGAGCGGATCACACCGTTCTCGCGATCCGTCATCCAGATCGTCGTTCCATCCACCGCCAGGCCGAAGCCTTCGAAGCCCAGGATCGACTCGATCTCGACGTCGAGTTGCCGGGGTTCACTCGTATCGGGCTGCGTGGTGGCACCTGGGGCGACAGTCGTGCCGGTGGTGCCAGACGGGGCGTCGGTGCCGGCGGGCGGCTGCGTGGTGGTCGCGGTGAGGTCGCCCCCGCAGGCCGCGACCAGGGCGAATGCCAGGGCGGCGATCAGGCCGCCGGTGCGCAGAGACAGGTTTGTCCGGTTCACCTCCAGCGACCCTAACCGTCGCGGGGCCCTACGCCGGTTCTTCCCTCGGCAAGAGGGCCAGTTGCCGGGACTGCGCCACCAGGCGTCCCGTGGAGTCCCAGACCTCGCCGTCCTCCTCGAGGAATCCACCGGTGATGAACCGGGTGGTGAATGCGCAGCGCAGCCACCCCGCCGCCGGACGGGCACGGAGATGCGTCGTCAACTCCAGCGTCGGGACCCATGCGACGGGAAGGTTGGCGAAGAAGATCGTCGGTGGGAACGCGTCGACGGCGACCAGCAGAGCGAGGGTGTCGATCGGCTCCTCGTCGCGGAGCCGGAACCATCCCCGGACCCGTGGCGCTCCCGGCATCCCCCCGAACGCGACATGGTCGGGATGGAGCCGCAACTCGATCCGCCCCACGAACGGCGGTGGGAACGTCTCGGTCGGCTCCACCAGTACGCACTCCTCGGGCGGAGGCAGGTCGGGTGGCCCCGATTCGAGGCGCTCGGTGGCGGCGCCGGGCTCCAGCGCGCCGAAACTGCCCAGGATCGCCACGAGCGGGCGCTCGTTCGACGAGAGCGTCGCCGACGCGGTCGCGAAGCGGCGGCCCTCTTTGAGCACCCGGGTGGCGATCGTCACCGGGCCGGGCTGGGCCGGGCCGAGGTAGTGCGCCGTCACCGACACCGGATCGGGACGACCGGTCGCCTCCATCGCCGCCCGGGCGGCGATCGCGAGCAGGTACCCCCCGTTGGCGTTGCCGGCGATGTCCCAGCCCGGAGCGACGGCGCCAAGGAACTCCGACGGCCCTGAGGCCTCGACCGCGGTCGCCTCCCGAAGGCTCACGGCTCGTCCCCGACGATCACCGTGTCCCCGCATTCGGCCCGGATGGCTTCGAGGAACTCGTGCTCGGTGAACCCCATCTCCATGGCCGAGGTCGTGGCTCCACGCACCACCAGCGACCGGGAGGCCACCGACGTGCCCGGATCGGCCAGCACTTCGCATGTATCGGCTGCGAGGTCCGCCAGCTCCGAGCCACCGCCGCACGCGAAGATCACGACGACCAGAGCGGCGGCGAGCCGACCAGTCACATCCCGAGCCGTTCGATCATCGCCGGGTGCGACTGCCAGTCCTTCTCCACGCGTGCAGTCAGTTCGAGATGGACGGGACTGCCCAGGCGAGCCTCGAGTTCATGGCGGGCTTCGGTTCCGGCATCCCGGATCATCTCCCCCCCTCTTCCTATCACGATGCCCTTCTGGCTCTCCCGCTCGACCACGAGGCGGGCCTGGATTCGCATCAGCCCGTCCTCCCGTACCTCGGTGTCCTCGACCACGACCGCCAGAGAGTGCGGCAGCTCCTCGCGAAGCCGAGCGAGGAACTTCTCACGGATGATCTCGGCGACCATGAAGTCCTCGGTCTGGTCGGTGGGCATGTCCGGCGGAAAGAACTTGGGTCCCTCGGGAAGCAGCACCAGCAACTCGTCCACGACTGGCCGAAGGTTCTCCCCCTCGAGGGCGCTCACCGGGACGTAGGCGGCGAAGTCCCACTCCCCAGCCACGCCGAGCCGTTCGGTGATGTCATCCCGCGACGCTGCATCGATCTTGTTGACGACACAGACCACCGGGGTCCCGGCAGCCTTCAGGCGCTCGGCGATCATGCGGTCGCCGGGCCCGATGCGCCCTGTTGCATCCAGCACGAACACCGTGGCATCGGCATCCTCCAAGGACGAGTCGACGACCTCGTTCAACCGGGTCCCCAATGCGGTCCGAGGTCGGTGGATCCCGGGAGTGTCCACGAACACGATCTGGTGATCGTCGGCATCGAGGATCCCACGAATGGTGCGGCGGGTCGTCTGAGGACGCGGCGAGGTTATCGCCACTTTCTCGCCGACGAGAGCGTTGACCAGGGTGCTCTTGCCGACATTGGGGCGGCCGACGACGGCGACGAACCCCGACTTCACTGGGTCGCAGCGCGGATCCGGGCGACCCGGCGCCCCTGGACCCGGTCGGCGGTGAGGCGGAGGCCCTCGAGCTCGAACGACTCGCCCTCTTCGGGCACCCGTCCGGCGAGCCCGAGCATCAAGCCCCCAACGGTGTCCCACCCCTCGTCGGGAAGCGTCCTGTGGAACAGCTCGCCGAGATCGTCGACCGAGAGTCGGGCATCGATGAGGAACGAGCCGTCGTCGAGCGTGATCACCATCGGCTCTTCGACGTCGTACTCGTCCACGATCTCGCCGACGATCTCCTCGAGGAGATCCTCGATCGTGACCAGGCCGGCCGTGCCGCCGAACTCGTCCACCACCACCGCCAGGTGGACCTTGGAGGCCTGCAGCTCGCTGAGGAGCTCGGATACCCGCTTGGTCTCCGGCACGAAGTGCGCGGGCCGCATCAGTTTCGTGACCGGGAGCGGCCCCTCACCGGCGTCGAAGAGCACCAGCAGGTCGCGGGCGTAGAGAACGCCGACCACGTCGTCGAGATCGTCCCCGGTCACAGGTATCCGTGACTTCCCACTGGCCAGCACCAGGTCGAGCGCGTCGTCCGTGATGGTCGGAGCGGCCACCGTGACCATGTCCGTCCGAGGGACCATCACCTCACGAACGATGGCGTCGGTGAACTCGAGGACCGACGAGATCAGCTCGATCTCCTGGCTGTCCTGGTCGTCCTCCTCCGGCTCGTCCTCTTCGTCCTCGTCGTAGATGAAGTCGACAGCTCTCCGGCCAAAGCCCACCGCCATGGTCAAGAGGCTCGACAGCCGATAGGCGGGACGACGCGGCAACGAACGCCCAAAGGCCCTCGGCATGGTGTCCCCGGCCAGGACGATGAGTACGCCCAGGCCGAACAACGAGACAAGCAGCGCCCATCCGGACAGTCGCGCCGCGATCGCCCACGTCGCCGGAATGGCGCCGGCCACGAGTAGGGCCGCATGAACGATGCCAAGGCTGGGTTGGACGCTGATCGGCTCCTCCAGCAGTTCGGCGACGCGGGCAGCGCCCTCGTCGCCGTCCGCGGCATCGTGGAGCGCATCGGCGCGATGGGTCCGCAGCAGCGACGCGCCACCGAAACGCAGCGCCGCGGCGGCAGCGATGGCCAGGATCGACATCCCGAGGGCGATCCCGGTCATATCGTTCTCCCGATCAACGCGAGCAACTCCTCTTCACGCCGCTCCATCAGATCGGCTGCAGCGTCCTCAGCGTGGTCGTATCCCAGCAGGTGAAGGATGCCGTGTGCCAGGAGCAGATGCAGGAACGAGTCGAAGTCGAGGCGCTCGCGACGGGCCCGCTTCTCGATCTCGACGGGGCAGAGAAAGACGTCACCGAGCACCACCGGCGGCTCGTCGGCCAGCCGCGGCGGCACGGCGCCTGCCGTCAGCTCCTCGAGCGGAAACGCGAGCACATCGGTGGCGCCGCTCCGTCCCATGAACCGGCGGTTGTACTCGCTCATCTGGTCGGGGTCCACGAGCATCACGGACAGTTCCGTTTCAGGGCCATATCCCTCGGCAGCGACCACCGTCTCGGCAAACGCGCGAAGTGAATGGGTGTCGACCTCGCGATCCTGCTCGTCACTGAAGAACACGTTCACGCGGGCTGTGCACTCCTCGCCGCCGGGAACCCGGGATACGGGATGCGAGTGTGGTAGTACCCGATCAGGGCATCCACGAACGCCTCCTTGATCCGGGTGAGCTCGCCGAAGGTCACTTCGGACTCCTCGAGCTGCCCGTCCTCGACCTTCTCGGCGATGATCGCCTCGACGAGCCCGCGGATGCTCTCACTGGTCGGGTCCTCGTGCTGCACGAGTGCTCGGGCCGACGCCTCGGCGGCGTCGGCGAGCATGAGGATCACCCTCTCCTTGGTTCGGGGCTTTCGGCCGCGATGCCGGTAGTCGGACAACTCGATCCGCTCCCCGTAGGCCTCCTCGGCCTTGTGGCTGAAGTAGCGCATCAGACTGGTCCCGTGGTGGGTGAGGATGCCCTGGGCGACATCTGGCGGGATCCGGTACTCCCGGGCGAGGCGGAGCCCCTCCGAGACATGGCCGCGAATGATCGCCGACGACTCCTCCGGCGGCAGGCGATCGTGAGGATTGGTCACCCCGAACTGGTTCTCGACGAAGTACTTGGGCTGCACCGTCTTGCCGAGATCGTGGTAGTACGCCATGGCACGGGCGAGCAGCGGATTGGCCCCGATCGCTCGGGCCGCCCGGTCTGCGAGGTTCCCGACCAGGACCGAGTGGTTGAAGGTCCCCGGCGCCATGTCCTCGATGCGGCGCAGTGCGGGGTGATTCCGGTCGGTCAGGTCGAGAAGGGTCTGGGTCGTGGTGACCCCGAACGCCGACGAAAGGATCGGCATGACCCCCAGAGCCACGACGCCCGAGGCGATGCCCCCGATGAAGCCCCACACCGCCGAGACGGTGAGCACATCCTGGAGATCGGCGGCGTCGGGGCCGTAGAAGAACCACGCCAGGGCGATCGCCAGCGGCACCTGGATCCCGGCGGAGAAGATCACGGCCAGGTTGAGCTCGGCGCGCGACGCCACCGACGTCACCAATGGGATCGGGGTGAGGGTCGCCCCGGCGGCGAACACCACCAGGGCGAGATCGCCGGTGGCGAGAGCGGTGAAGACGGTGATCGGCACGGCCATCAAGACAGCGATCCTGGCGTCGAAGAGGTTCGCTGCCAGATATCCGAAGAGCGCCGCGGGCAGGAGGAATCCGAGCTCTATCCGATCGCGGACGACCAGCTCCGGGATCCGGGACGCCACCGCGGCCAGCACCACCAGCAGGCCGAACAGCGCCACCTTCTTGGGGTCCTGCCAGAAGGCTCGGGTGACCCTGGCCATGAACACCGCGGCGAGCAGGACGACGATGGCCGCGATCAACGCCATCGCCCGGAGCGGGAGCGGCTCTTCGTCGGACACATTGAGCCCGAGCTCGTCGATCGCGGCGAACTGGACCTGGGTGAGCCGCTCTCCGACGTCGACGATCCGTTCGCCGGTCGAGTACTCCCGCGTCACGTCGTCGACGGCGGCACGGGCCGCCTGCCGGTTCCGCTCGGTGGCGTCCTCGTCGAAGAACTCGTTGGGCTGGATGTAGACGCTCAGGATGTCGGCGACCGCCATCTCTGCGGCATCACGCTCCTCCTCCGGGAGCAGGACCAGGGGCCGGGGCTCGGTGACCAGCTGTGACCGCACGGCGTCGACCTCGGTGGGCCGGATGCCCTCGAACATGACATCGTCGGCGAAGGTGAGCGCGGCATCCTGAAGGATCGGGAACAGCTCCGTCTCGTCGCTCTCCGCCCGCTCCCGGTCGTCGTTGATGAGCCGGACCAGGGTGTCGAGGGTCTCGTCCTCGAGGAGGGGGTGGAAGGCCTGGAGGAGGGCGATCTGCTCCTCACGCGTGAGCGGATCCGGCGCAACGGTCGTGGTCGTGGTCTCCACCGTCGTCGAGGTGTCGCCACCGGTGGTCGAGGTGGTGCCGGCTTCCGTGGTCGTCGTGGCCGGCGGCTCGACCGGGATCGGCTCGGCCCCCTCGACGGTGTTCTGGAACACCTCGGCGACGCTTCCGAGGACGGCCTCGGTGGCCTGCGTGTCGATCCGGTACACGTCGGGAACCGCCGCTGCAGCCGCCGCCCGGGCTCTCTCGGTCTCGGCCTCGTCCGTGACCTCGATGGGCGCAGTCGCGAAGAAGGTCTCCGGCGAGGGATCACCCACGCTGAGCTCGACCGGATCCGGCGCCTCCTCCTGGGCGACGACCAGAGCCAGCGAGGCGAAGATGGCCGTAAGGAGAAGGATGGCCACGCGCGTCAGGCCCGAGAGCCGGGTGGCGATGCTCACTCCCGCTCCTCGTGGACGCGATATGCCTCGACGATGGCGGCCACGATCCGATGCCGGACCACGTCCTCGGCACCAAGGGTCACGAACGACACGCCGGGGATCTCCTCGAGCACCCCGCGCACCTGGCGCAACCCGGAGGCCTTGCCGGTAGGAAGGTCGACCTGAGTGACGTCCCCGGTGATCACCATCTTCGAATTGAATCCGAGGCGGGTCAGGAACATCTTCATCTGCTCGGGGGAGGTGTTCTGCGCCTCGTCGAGGACCACGAAGGCATCATTGAGAGTGCGCCCGCGCATGTAGGCGAGCGGGGCTATCTCGATGGCACCCCTCTCCATGAGGCGCTGCGTCTCCTCGGGGCCGAGCATGTCGTAGAGCGCGTCGTACAGCGGGCGGAGGTAGGGGTCCACCTTGGCGGCGAGGTCGCCGGGGAGGAACCCGAGGCGCTCCCCCGCCTCGACGGCGGGGCGGGTGAGGATGAGCCGCGACACCGACCCCGACTGCAGTCCGGCGACCGCCACCGCCATCGCGAGGTAGGTCTTGCCGGTGCCCGCCGGGCCGATCGAGAAGATCACGGTGTTGCGGCGGATCGCGTCGAGATAGCGCTTCTGGTTGAGCGTCTTGGGCCGGACCACCTTGCCGCGACCCACGGGAATGCCATCGCTGAAGACCTCCGATGGGCTCGCCACCTCGGATTTGACCAGGTCGATCACCCGGCGCACCCGGTCTTCGTCGAGCGACTGGCCCTCGCGTACGAGGACGAGCAACTCTTCGAGGGTGGTCTTGGCGAGCGTCACCGTCGGCTCCGAGCCACTGATGCGCAGCTCGTCGCCCCGCGCGACGATGTGCGCGTCGAGGAAAGCCTCTTCGACGAGGCGTAGAAACGCGTCGCGCTCGCCCAGCAGGGCCAACATCAGGTGGTCGCCGGGGACGCGCAGCGTGACCTCATTGAGGGATGCTTGCGTCACAGAGATTCCCTAGGGGGGATCATTGAGAAGAGCGAAGTATACCGGGGTGGGAGCGGTTCCCTGGCCGGGCGCCTGCGTTCTCGTTGCCCGTTTCCCGTTACCGGTTGCCCGTGCCGTCGAATCGCGCCCGGGTAACGGGCAACGGGTGACGGGAAACGGTCATGTCTCAGTCGTCAGGCCCAGTTCGTCGAGGCGCTCCGCGAACGCCTCCTCGGACTGGTCGATGAGGAGAGCGAGGAGGCGCAGGTCGTCACGGCGGATGGTCAGTACCTTGCCGTTGTAGTCCTGGCGCATCATCTGGATGGATCGCAGGAACCGGGTGAAGATCACGGCCTCGGTGCCGGAAAGGCGCTCGAGGCGGTTGAGGTCGATGGTGATGCCGCCACTGGGAAGCGGCTCCATGGTCCGCTCGCCGTTCTCCTCCTGGGGGAGGAACTGGGTGATGGGGACCTGGAAGAACTTCGCCAGGCGCTGGAGCCGCGGAAGCGACAGACTGCGCTCACCGCGCTCATATGCACCGACGACAGCCGCTTTGAATTCCCCTTCGGAAAGGCGTTGGACGTCCTGAAGCGACAGGCCCCGCTGGCGGCGGATGGAGCGCAGGCGTGCCCCAACGGCCTCGTTGTATGTGGCGGCCACCGATCCTCCGCTCTCCCAGGCAACATCACCGAGTGTTCACCGAGAACGCTCTCCGCACAGGATAGTGCCACGGAGAGCGCGGAGTCCACTATCGCCGGCCCCGTCGGGGCCGGCTCCCGTCGCCCGTTCCCCGTTTCCCGTTGTCCGTCGGTCCGAGAGGGCATCCGGAGAGATGAACGCCGGTCCTCAACTCCGACGCCGTTTCTTGCCCTCGGCGGGCGCCTCCTCCATCGCCTCCCCGTAGGCGCGGAGCGCCTCTTCGGCCTCCTTGGAGAGACGGTCGGGGACCTTGACGGCGACCTCCACCAGGAGGTCACCGCGGCCGCGGCGGTGGAGCCGGGGCATGCCCTGCTTGGAGAGCTTGAACACGGTGCCCGGTTGGGTGCCGGCGGGGATGTCGATGTCGACCGGGTCGGCATCCACGGTGGGGATCGATCGGGTCGCTCCCAACGCCGCCTCGGCCATGCCGATCTCCACCCGGTGGACCAGATCCGGTCCGTGGCGGCGGAAGCGTGGATCGGGCTCGACCGTGACCTCGACGTACAGATCCCCGGCGGGCGCTCCGGCCTCCCCCACCGCCCCGCGTCCCGTCAACCGGATGCGCGAGCCGTCCTCGATCCCCGCCGGGATCTCCACCTCCACCTCCAGGTCCCGGGTGACCGCCCCGCCACCCTTGCACTCGGGACACGGCTCGACCACGACCCGGCCCCGCCCCTGGCACCGATCGCATCGGGCCACGGTCATCGCGGCCCCGAGGAGGGTCTGCCGGGTGACCCGTACCGAACCCTGGCCGCCGCAGCGATCACAGACCGGCAACTCGGCGCCCGGTGCCGACCCCGAGCCGCCACAGGTCGGACAGGCGGCCGGGACGCGGTACGTCACGGTTCGCTCCACCCCCTGGGCCGCCTCGGCGAGGCTCACCGACACCGCAACGGCCACATCGCGACCCGGCGCTGGTCCTCGGGGCGCCGCGCCAAAGGGGCCGAACCCGCCACCGAAGAAGCGGCTGAGTAGATCGTCGACCCCGGCGAACGACGAGAAGAGGTCGTTGAGGTCGATGCGGTCGCCCCGGTCGTAGGCGGCGCGTCGCTGAGGATCGGAGAGCACCTCATAGGCTTCGGCGATCAGGCGGAACCGCTCCTCTCGATCCCGGTCGCCATTGTTGGCATCGGGATGCGTCTCGCGGGCGAGGCGCCGGAACGCCTTCTTGATCTCCTCCTGGGAGGCGTCAGGCGCGACGCCGAGGACCTCGTAGTAGTCGGCCATCAGTGGGCGAGACTGTCGCCGAGCGCCTCGGAGACCTCTTCGACGACGCGGATCGTCCGGCGATAGTCCATTCTCATCGGGCCCAGCACGCCCATCCTCCCCCGGGAGCGCCCGGCGGCATAGGGGGCAGAAACGACGGCGAGATCCTCCTCACCGGCAGGGAGTTCGGGACCGAGCCTCACCGTCGTGCCCTCGGCGGACTCGTCGAGGAGTTCCAGGACCGTCGCCTCGCGCTCGAGGAGCCCGAGAACACGGTGGAGCTTGGCGAGGTCCTCCCACAGCTCGACCATCCGGCTGGCTCCACCCACATAGATCTCGCGACCCGCCTCCGCCGCTCCCTCGACCGCCTCGAGGGCCCGGGCGACCAACGACCTCGTGGGCGGCTCCAGGCCACCGAAGTCGAGGCCCTCCAATGCCGCGGGCATCGTCGCACCCACCAGGGCCTCGGTCAGGGCATCGGCGGCGTCGCCGACCTCCGCCGGGGTGACCGGCACCGGGCATCGCACGATCGACTGGTGCACGCGGCCGCCCTCGGCGACCAGCACCAGGAGCACCACGCCCGGCTCCACCCCGACGAGGTGGACGTCGCGCACCGTCTGATCGCGCAGCCCCGGGCCGAGTACGACTGCGGGATATGCGGTGATCTCGGAGAGGAGGTCTGAGGTCTCGCGCAGAACCCGGCCGAACTCCGAGTGGAACGTCGCAAAGAACTGTTCGATCCGCCCCCGGGTCGAGTCGCGCAGGAGGCCCGGCGACAGGTGATCGATGTAGTAGCGGTACCCCCGGTTGGTGGGGACCCTCCCCGCCGAGGTGTGCGGCTTGGAGACGAATCCCTCGTGCTCCAGCACCACCAGCTCGTTGCGGATCGTTGCGCTGGAGCAATCGAGGCCACTCAGGTCGAGGATCGTGCGCGACGAGACCGGCGCACCGGAGTCGATGTAGTGCTCGACCAGGGCGGCGAGAATCGCGGCCTTGCGCTCGTCCAACATCGCCGGTGACGTTAGCAGCCCTGCTAGCAGTCGCTCGACCGGAGTGCTAAACGTTCAAGGGGTTCCTCATCGCACCGTGGCGGGCTCACCCAGAGCGAGCAGGGCGCGAGCCACCTCGTCACCGAGAAGCGGCCGCGTCACCACGATGTGGCCGTCCGACTCCGCCACGATCCCGGCCTCCACCAGCCTCTCACCCTCCGGGGTGGCGAGCAGAGCGGACCCCGCCACGCCCGCCACCACGCCGGTCGCCCGCCGCAAGCCGAGACTCACCCGCTCGATCTCCCGGGCCCAGCCTTCGATCCGCTCCTCACCCGATCGCGGATTTGTCGCGGCGCGCTCGATGTACCGATCGACCCTCCGGACGTTCCAGGACCGAACCCGGCGGCGATGGCGATGGGCGCCATTGCCGAACGCGGCGTACTCCCCCTGCGCCCAGGTGAGCAGGTTGTAGCGGCAACGGTGGCCGGGCAGGGAGAAGTTCGACGTCTCGTACCGGGTCAGCCCGGCGTCGGCGGCAGCCGCCGCGACGTACTCGTATTTGTCGGCCTGGTCGTCGGGATCCGGGGCCGGCGCCCCCCCGAGCACCGCCCGTCCCAGAGGGGTCCCCCGCTCCACCGTGAGCGCGTACGCGGAGAGATGCTGGATCCCGGATTCCAGCGCCCGATCGACGGTCGCCTTCCACGAGCCCAGTGACTCGCCCGGCGTCCCGAAGATCAGATCGACATTGACGGAGGGGAACGCGGCGAGCGCCATCCTGATTGCCCCTTCGGCGTCCTCGGGCCGATGCCGCCGCCCCAGCGAGTCGAGGACCATGTCGTCGAACGACTGGACACCCAGCGAGATCCGGTTGAAGCCTGCCTCCACCAGCCTCCACGCCACCGAGGGGATCACATCCTCCGGATTCGCCTCCAGCGACACCTCGGCGTGCGATGCCAACCCAAATCGTTCGTCCAGAGCGCCGACGAGCCTGCCCAGATCGGCGGGGTCGAGCGAGGTCGGGGTTCCCCCACCGACGAATACGGCGTCCAGCGGCCTGGGGAATGGCTCATCGCCCGCGATCTCGGCGAGAAGGGCATCGAGATACGGGGAGCGCAGATCCCCCGCACCCTCCACGACCGCGAAGTCGCAATAGGGGCAGACCCGGCGGCAGAAGGGAATGTGGACGTAGGCGCCCGCCCATCCGGCCGCTCCGTCGGCAAGGCTCCGATCGGCGGCGTCAGTCACTGTCGATCTGGAGTACCGCCACGAAGGCCTCCTGGGGGACCTCGACGGAGCCGAGCATCTTCATCCGCCGCTTCCCCTCCTTCTGGCGCTCCAGAAGCTTGCGCTTCCGGGTGATGTCCCCGCCGTAGCACTTGGCGGTGACATCCTTGCGCTTCGCCTTGACGGTCTCCCGGGCGATGATGCGCGATCCGATGGCAGCCTGGATGGGGATGTCGAACATCTGCCTGGGGATGATCTCCCGAAGCCGCTCGACAAGCCTCCGACCGTATTCGTACGCCTTCTCCTTGTGAACGATCGCCGAGAATGCGTCCACCGGAGCCGAGTTGAGCAGGATGTCGACCCGCACCAGATCGGACGCCCCGTACCCGTCGTGCTCGTAGTCGAGCGAGGCATACCCGCGCGTGCGCGACTTCAGCTGGTCGAAGAACCCGAAGACGATCTCCGCGAGGGGCACCCGGTACACCAGCTCGACACGCTCCGGGGACAGGTACTGCATCGAACCCATGTCGCCGCGGTGCTCCTGGAGCAGCTCCATCACGGTCCCGATGAACTCGGACGGGGTGATGATCATGACCCGGAAGAAGGGCTCCTGGATCTCACTGAGCCCGCCCGGGTCCGGAAGATCCTGGGGACTCCGTACCTCCACCTCGGTCCCGTCGGTCATCAGCGCCCGGTACGCCACCGAGGGCGCGGTCGCCACCAGATCCAGGTCGTACTCTCGCTCCAGGCGCTCGCGAACGATCTCCATGTGGAGGAGCCCGAGGAACCCGCAACGAAAGCCGAACCCGAGGGCGCGTGACGACTCGGGCTCGTAGACCAGCGCGGCATCGTTGAGGCGCAGCCGCTCCAGCGCCTCCCGCAGGCCCTCGAAGTCGTCACCGTCCGTGGGGAAGATGCCACTGAACACCATGGGCTTGGGCTCCCGATATCCCGGGAGCATGTTCTCGGCAGAGCGGTCCTTTCGCGTGACGGTGTCGCCGACGCGAATGCGCCCGACCTCCTTCACCCCGGTGATGAGGTAGCCGGTCTCCCCGGGCCCCAGAGCGGCCACCGGAACCGCTTTCGGGGTGAGGACCCCGACCTCGTCGGCGGGAAGGTTCTCGGCCGTGGCCATGAATCGCAGCGGGTCTCCCGTGCCGAGCGTCCCGTCCATCACCCGGAGGTAACAGACGACTCCGCGGTAGGGGTCGTAGTAGGAGTCGAACACCAGGGCGCGCAAGGGGTCACCGGCGTCGCCCTTCGGCGCCGGGAGCCGCTCCACGATCGCCGCCAGAAGCTCCTCGATCCCCTCCCCCGTCTTCGCCGAGATGCGCAGCACCGTCGACGGGTCCACTCCGAGCACGGATGCAACCTCTTCCGCCACTCGATCGGGCTCGGCGGCCGGCAGGTCCACCTTGTTGATCACCGGGATCACCTCGAGACCGCCATCGACGGCCAGGTAGGCGTTCGCAAGTGTCTGGGCCTCGACGCCCTGGGCGGCGTCGACGAGCAGCACCGCTCCCTCGCAGGCGGCGAGGCTGCGCGACACCTCATACGTGAAGTCCACGTGCCCGGGCGTATCGATCAGGTTGAGCACGTACTCCTGGCCGTCGGGAGCGACGTGCTTCAGCCGGACCGCCTGGGCCTTGATGGTGATCCCGCGTTCCCGCTCGAGATCCATGGAGTCGAGTACCTGGTCACGCATCTCGCGCTCGGCGATGGCTCCGGTGCGCTCCAGAAGCCGGTCGGCCAGGGTGGATTTCCCGTGGTCGATGTGCGCGATTATCGAGAAGTTTCGGATGCGGGAGGTGTCCGGCACGGTTCTCCGAGGGACGGCGCGGCATTGTACCGTCGCACGGCGGGCTGCTATCGTGCCGCCGTTCCCCCCTCGTCGACGGGTTCTATCACCATGGCCAACATAGCCTCACAGATCAAGCGGAATCGCCAGAACAGCAAACGGCATGCACGCAACCTCGCCGTCAAGTCCGAGATGAAGACCCGGATCAAGAAGGCCGAAGCTGCTGCCGCCGCCGGCGATGCCGAAGCCGCACAGGAAGCTCTTCGCGAAGCCCAACAGCGCATCGACTCGGCGGTCGCCAAGGGCGTGCTCCATCCCCGGACTGCTGCCCGACGCAAGTCGCGCCTTGCCCGCCGGGTGCGCGAACAGCTCGGCTGAACCCTCCCGATCCTCTCCCTGCGATGACCGAAGACGTCACCTGGCTCACTCCAACGGCACACAAGAAGCTGCTGGACGAGCTCGAGCACCTCATGACCGAAGGCCGCGAGGCTGTCGCGGAGCGCATCGCCGAGGCGCGTTCCCACGGCGACATCCGCGAGAACGCCGACTACGAGGCCGCCAAGGACGAGCAGGGCCTGATGGAGGCTCGAATCCGCAAGATCCAGGCCATCCTCGACAGGGCCGAGGTGCGGGAGGTG